>JAHDWG010000482.1 GCA_023384495.1 Caldilineaceae bacterium | reverse complement strand
CGTTAACCGGCTGTTTACAAAACAGCTGCTCTGCCGATTGAGCTACGTCGGCGTATGTGACTGCGCGCCTTTTTTACATGCGCTTGCCTTACATTCTACATGAAAGACATTCTACATCAAGGCTTGCGCGACACGATGTGGCCGTCACTTAACCCTGCGAATTATACCACAGACGGCGTTCTGGTCAAATCTCGGCATGAGCGGTTGCAACAGGCCCCTCCATGCTTGCGATTTCAGCACATGATGACGCCGAATGATTTGACAATCCGTAGGGAAGATGTACCATTGTGAAGTCTTTTCTGCTGTGTTGTCATCACGTGTTGTCATCAAGGCCTCCACACCGCGCGTTCTATCAGCACAAGCATCACACAGGCAAACTTGGCCTACAATGCCCAAAATAAGGACATCTCCCTTATGGCGCAACGATTGGGTATGCGGACCCTCGACGAACTCCGCATTGACATTGCCGACGGGACTGTGGATACGGTCTTGGCTGTTTTCACTGACCATTATGGGCGATTCCTCGGTAAACGGTTTGACGCTGAATTCTTTGTCGAAGAGACAGCCCATCACGGCACCCACGGCTGCGACTACCTGCTCACCGTCGATATGGAGATGGAGCCTGTTCCCGGCTATCGCTTCGCCAGCTGGGAACAGGGCTACGGCGACTTTCATCTGCTGCCCGATCTCCAGACATTGCGCATCGCCAGTTGGCTTGACCGCACGGCCCTTGTGCTCTGTGATGTCGAGGATGAAGAGAACCACACCCTCGTCTCGGTGGCGCCGCGCACCATGCTCCGCCGTCAAATCGACCGCGCTACCCAACTGGGCTTTCGCGCCAAGGCTGCTTCTGAGCTCGAATACTTTATCTTCCAAGATTCCTACCGCGACGCAGCCGCCCGAGGCTATCAGGGCCTGACCCCAGCTGGCTGGTATATCGAAGACTATCACGCGCTGCAAGGCGCGCGCGAAGAAGCGTTCAACGGCGCGGTCCGCCGCCATTTGCGCCAGTCAGGCATCCCGGTCGAGAACTCCAAAGGTGAGTGGGGGCTTGGTCAGCATGAGTTGAATGTGCGCTACGCCGACGTGCTGGCCATGGCCGACAACCACGCGATCTACAAACAGTGTCTCAAAGAAATAGCCGACCAGATGGGAATCAGCGTCACCTTTATGGCAAAATATGCAGCCGACGCCGCAGGCTCTAGCAGCCACGTCCACCTCAGCCTTTGGCAGGGCGACAACAATGCGTTCGCCGGCGAGCAATCGTTTGGCCCGGTTCACTGTTCCGACGCGTTTCGCTGGTTTCTTGGCGGTTGGCTGCATCACCTGCCCGAACTGATGGTCTGTTACGCTCCTACCATCAATGCCTATAAGCGCTTCCAGGCCGGTTCATGGGCGCCGACGCGCATCGCCTGGAGCTATGACAACCGCACCGCAGGTTTCCGCGTGGTTGGGCGCGGTCAGAGCCTTCGTATCGAATGCCGTGTCCCCGGCGCCGACTGCAACCCCTATTTGGTCTACGCCGCCGGACTCGCTTCGGGGCTTGACGGCATCGCCAATCAGATCGAGCCGCCAGCGGTGTTTGAGGGAGATGTCTATGCCGCCCAACACCTGCCGCGCATCCCCATGACGCTGCGCGACGCGACGCTACGCTTTGCCCAAAGCCAATTTGCCAACGATGTCTTAGGCCAAGAAGTCGTCGAACACTATGTCCACTTCTTTCGCAAAGAGCAGGAAGCCTTCGACAACGCCGTCACCGACTGGGAACGCAAACGTTATTTTGAACGAATCTGAACAGGTGTAATCCAGATACACCAAGAGCTGCACCAAGGAAGATTGATTGTGACAGACTTACAAAATGTAGCGCAACAATTTGTCAAACAGGGCGCTGTAAGCCAGGTTGCCAGCTATGGCGCAGGCAACGTCAACGACACCTATCTGGTGACGGTCTCCGAACCCGACGCAGCCAATCAGTCCAATCGCTTTGTGCTGCAACGCATCAACCAGCATGTCTTTCGCCAGCCCGAATTGATTCTGCTCAACATGCGCGCCTTTACCGACTACATGCAGCAAGCCATGGCCCAAGAAGCTCACAACCCGACGCGCCGCTGGGAAGCGCCACGCATCATCCCCACACGCCAGGGCCAGGATTATTGGGTGGATGAGATGGGCGGCTTCTGGCGCGCCATCACTCTGATCGAGCGCGCCAAGACATACCCGCGCATCCGCGATGCCAATCATGCCCGCGAATCAGGCTATGCCCTTGGGCGCTTTCATCGTCTCACCAGTGGGCTAGACCCCGCCCTCTTGCACGACACGCTGCCCGGCTTTCACATTACCCCCCAATATCTGGGCCACTATGACCAGGTGTTAGCCGCGCGCACGCCGCCTCCCGAAGGTGAACTCGCCCAAGAAGCCTATGGCCGCGCCTTTGTCGTAGCCCGGCGCGATATCGCTTCCGCGCTGGTGGACGCACAGGCGCAGGGCTTGCTTGCCCTGCGCACCATGCATGGCGACCCCAAGGTGGATAACATCCTTATCGACGACGCCACTGGCCAGGCCGTCAGCATCATCGACCTTGACACCGTCAAACCAGGCCTCGTGCACTATGACATTGGCGACTGTCTGCGCTCCTGCTGCAACCCTGCCGGTGAAGAGACCACCGACCTGAGCATGGTCACCTTTGACCTCGACCTCTGCCGCGCCATCCTCGACGGCTATCTCAGCGAAGCCGCTCACTTCTTTACCCCGCCCGACTACGCTTACCTCTATACCTCGATCAGGCTGATCGCCTTCGAACTGGGGCTGCGCTTTTTCACCGATCACCTGGCCGGCAATGTCTACTTCAAAGCCAGACACCCGACCCACAATCTGGAACGGGCGCTCGTACAGTTTCGGCTGGTGGAGGAGATTGAGGCCAAAGGGGAACAGATCAACGCCATCATCGCGAGAGTGTCGCCGGGGGATACTGCAACGAAAGAGTAGGTGCAGTTGCAAACGCCATGAATTTTTCTGGCTCTTCTTGGTTTGCCAAATTCGCCAAACGGATTGCCCAGGGAAACTGGAAGAGCCATTTTTCTTCGCCTGCATGGCTGATATTCAGGGCATAATTGATAAAGGCCGCGGGGTGCGGACGCCGTTTTGGCGATCAGCGTTCCGGGTGCAGACGTTCCAACACCAGCCGTTGCAGCGCTACCGCTGCCCCATCCTCGTCGATGGACGGCGCCACCCACCGGGCAACAGCGCGCACGCCCGGCGTGGCGTTGCCCATTGCCACCCCAAAGCCCACGGCCTCCAGCATGGGAATGTCGTTGTCGTTGTCCCCAATCGCCAGCACGCGCCCAGGTTCGATCCCCAGCAGTGCGCACAGCGTGCGAACACCCATTCCCTTGTCTACCCCTCGCGCGGTGCCTTCCACCAGCCGCGGGTGCGTGCGGGTGATGTAGAGCTCATCGCCAAATTCGTCCCGCAGAATCGGGGCCAGGTCAACGCCGTGCGCCATGTCGTTGTCGATGATAAATTTGAGCGGCGGATGGGCGTCGGGCGCATCTAGCTTGGGCAAGAACGACGGCAGCGGAATGCGCGGGCGGCCAAAGACATGGGCGTGGAACGCCATCTCTGCAGGGTCATCGGCAAAGTAATTCTGATAGAGGCGAATCCGCCCGGCCTGCGTTTCGCTGTCCCACTCGTTGAAATAAAAGACTGCCGTCTGCCGCTGTTGCTCGATCCAGGCGGCGGCCCGGCGCGCGGCGCCCAATGGCATGGCGACTTCGTGCAAGACTTGCCCCGTGGCCGGGTTGCCGATCACCGCGCCCTGGGTGGTGATGGCGGGTGTCTGTAGGTCAAGCTGCCCAGTCAAGTGCTCGCGGATATAATCGAGCGTGCGCCCTGTGCCAATCGTCACGGGGATGCCGGCCGCCTGCACCGCCGCCACGGCCGCTTGCACGGCAGGGCTGATGCGGTCGGCGTGATAGAGGTCAAGGATCGTGCCATCCAGGTCGAGGATGACGAGGTCAAATGGGCGAGAATGGTTGGGCATGGGATTCGGGATACAGGCTTTGAGATGCGGGGCTACGGGACACGAGCCCCGTCAGAGCGCAATGATCACCAGCCGGTCGTGGCCGTGATAGTCTTGGCGCAGGCGAATGCTGCTGGCTTGGGGCAGTATCTGCTCGGCCAGTTGCACCACGGCGCGCCCCTGGTCGTACCCGATCTCGAGGAAGATCAGGCCAAATGGGTTTAGATGACGCGGCGCCTGGGTCAGGAGACGGCTGATGGTGTCCAACCCTTCGGGGCCGCCTTCCAGCGCCAGTTGCGGCTCGTAGTCGCGCACGTCGCGCATAAGCCGTCTGTATACGTCGCTACTGATATAGGGCAGATTCGCCACCACCATGTCCACCGGCTCGGGCAGCGGACTCAGCAGATCGCCATGCAGCAACGTCACCTGGCCGCGTGCGTCCAGCCGCGTAACATTCTCGCACGCCACGGCGAGCGCACCCTGGCTGAGATCGACAGCGAAGATCCGGCTATTGGGGCAATTGGCGGCCACAGCCAGCGCAATCGCGCCGCTGCCCGTGCCCACATCGGCCACGGTGATAGTCTGTTCTTCGCGCATGGCAATGTGGTCGATCACCGCGTCGACGAGCAGTTCGGTTTCGGGACGAGGGATCAACACGCGGTGGTCAACAAGGAAGTCGAGGCCATAAAACTCGCGGTGGCCCACCAGATAGGCTACCGGCTCGTGACGCATCCGCCGGGTGACCAGCGCCGTAAACGTTTCGGTCTGGCTATCGGTCAGTTCATAGTCGTGATGGGCAAAGAGCCAGGTGCGGTCGACCCCCAGCACATGGGCGAGAATCACCTGAGCATCGAGATGCGGTGTGTCGCATTCGGCATCTTCTAGCCGCTGGCGAGCGGCAATAATGGCCCGGCCTACGGTGGTGCCCGGCGACAGCCGCCACACAACTTGACGCCAGAAGGCCGGCTGTGTAGGCGCTATTGTCTTTTGCGCAGGGTTATCGCCAGGCATCGATTCGATTTCAAACTCATTTGGTTGCATAGCCACACCATTGTAGCGTGTTGAAGATGGTTCTTGATTGTGTCATGTCTTACGCAGCGTCTGCATATCAGCAGAGACAACTTGGTCAACAAACAAACCTTCAGTCAAGGCTTGCGTACGCCCTATGGGCGATAGTTACGCCTCTTCGCTGAGTGTCTGCAACTGCT
>JAHDWG010000481.1 GCA_023384495.1 Caldilineaceae bacterium | reverse complement strand
ACCGTGACTACGCCTATCACCTCGTTTGCGCCCTTTGAGCTTGGGGCGGAAATCGCGGCCACCGAAGAGATTACAGAGGCGAATTGAGAAGCGTTTGACCCTGAGAAGAGACCAAGCGACGGCCAGCAGATCAGCCTCACGCTGGTTTACTGGCCATCGGCCACGGGATGGCGTGGTCCCTCACTTGGTTTCACCTTGGGGCGACTAGTCGTTTGACACAATCATCAGCTCGTTGAAGACTGTCGTCACTCCAGGCTGTTGGCCAGCGATCTCGGCGGCGGCGTTGCGTGCAGCCAGGCTCTCAACCTGGCCCTGGAGCGTTACCACCCCCCGATCCTCGATCACCTCAATCACAGCGTGCTCGGTGCGTGGGTCAGCCGCCAGCGCCGCACTTACTTGCGCGACGAAAATGGCGTGATCGACCGATGACTTCCCGACTTGCAGGTCGGGGTCAACGACCAACTCATTTTGTACATCGATGACGCCCTCGATCGCCCGTGCGTGTTCCTCGGCGTGATACTGGAGTGTCTTGCTGCGGACATGGCCCATTAGATGCAAGATTCCTCCTTCCATCGTGGCGGTAATGCCGGCAAAGGGAGATGGCCACGTCTCATTCAGCCGCTCATGCAGTTCAGCCAGAATCTCGGCTGCTGGCCTCGCTCTGTAGCGCGGCAGCGCCGCCAACTCTTCACTGCCCACAGCAACCAGCACATCCTGCTCATCTACGTCTTTGATCTGCGCTGCCGATACCACCACATATTCCGGGAAGAAGCCCCCACTGCGCAGGACGAGCTGCGTCATCTGGCCAGTCTGAGTATCGACCACGACATGATCGACATGTCCGAGCGCTCTGTGAAGATTCTCGACCTCGGTGTCATGGCCAATTACCGCCTTGCCGGCCGCAATTCCTTGATGGATACGCTTCCGAATCATTGGCGCGACGCGTTCAGTGACGGCGCCAAGACCAGGCCCCACTGTTGTGGCTGACGAGTATGCTTGCGCATCCGGGGCTGGTTCTTTGACCTCGACCTGGTGATACTCAGGAAAGTCGCTCAACTCGTGGCCCCGGATATTGAGGCAGATTTCTTGCTCCGTCACTCGCTCGACAGTCGTTATCGGCAGGACCCAATCCTGTTTCAGAAGCAGACCCTTCTTCACGATCAGATCCGTCACCAGTTGTGTCTGGGGGTCCACGACAAGCTTGGCCAGCTTGCCGCAGTGTTGGTCCTTACAATGCACCTGTGCACCGATGTGCAAATCTAGCTTTGCCATTGTTCACCTCCGGCACTAGAACTCCCCATTCTCACCCCAACACGGTTGAGAGACTATCTCAAAATCGGTTGTGGCCCTGGAATACCTCGGAGTCAATCCAGGTGTGTCACAGAGATTTTGAGAGCATTTCTATTATGGAGTGTATCATTATTTGCCCCCTTGTTCTGTTCGGCTCACCTACTGCCCTCCCCCATCGACTCGGTTTTTCAGCCATGTTCCTCCTACGCGAGCTATACTAGCTCGAACCCGATGCATTACTCGCTCTGGGCGCTATCGAGGTTTCAGCCCATGAACGCGCTGGGGGCGCGCCCGTTCAGATTGCACCATTGAGCATGAATCAGGTACAATGAGCATGCACAGGGTAGAAGCCATCTGCTCAGCTACGGAATGTGGGAGTACATCTTCCTGGGAGGATTAGTTGTACAACGAGACTTCGTGTGACAGGTCCCACCCGACCTCCGGGAAGTGACCACCTATAATCTGGTCGACAAAGTTGATTCTGGTCACTTCCCGGAGGTCTCGGCGGCGACAACGGTCAAAGTCTCGTTGCAGTAGTAGGCAGATCGAGATGAGTTCTACAATAAACGGGGCCGCACAAGAGCAACGTTATGCATGTTGAGAGGAGGCGCGCGATGCCGTCACCGTTTCCAGGCATGGACCCATACATCGAAATGCCGCGAATCTGGTCAGACTTTCATAATGGGCTGGCGGATGAAATCCGCGCCGAATTGAATCGCACGATTCGCCCCACCTATTTTGCGGCCCTGACCCCCTATGTGACCTACGAAACCATCGAAGTGACCCAACGGAAAACCGAGGGAATCCGTCTGGATGTGGGCGTCTGGAAGACCGCGGCGGGACCGCTGGCCACCGCAGTTGCGCCAGTCATCGAAACAACCGCACCGGTCGAGAGTCGAGTCGCCCTTGACCTACCGCTTGAGCTCTTTAGTGTCGAGATCCGCATGGCCGCCGATGACTTTTTGGTGACTTCGATCGAGATCCTCTCACCGGTCAACAAACGGCGCGGGCATGACGCCCACATCGACTATTTGCGCAAACGCCGCGAACTGTTGCGGTCGGCGACGCACGTGATCGAAATCGACTTTTTGCGGGCGGGCGTTCGTCCGCCGCTCGACCAGCCTGTGCCGCTGGCGCCCTACTATGTCATGTTGAGCCGCGCAACGCACCGGCCCCATGTCTCCGTCTGGCCGATCCCGCTGAATGCGCGCCTACCGGTGATCCCCGTTCCGCTGCTCGAGCCCGACCCGGACGTTTCGCTTGATCTGGGGGCGATTGTTGCTTCGGTCTATGAGCGGGGTGGCTACGATGCCCGTATCGACTATCGTGAGCCGGTTCCGCCGCCGCCACTCTCGACAGAAGAGGCGGCGTGGGTGGAAGCACTGCTGGCGTCGGCGCGCGATCAATAACGCGAGACGGCGCCCCATGCCGCTACCGGATCACCAGCCGCATGATCTCCTCGCCATCAATCCCGTCGCCTGTTTTGACAAAACCCAGGCTGTGATACAGCCGGGCCGCTATCTCATTTTGCGGGTGGATAGTCAAAAAGATATCCGTGCAGGCGGCGTATTTCCCCTGTACCCCCTGCACAAAATCGACCAATGCCGCCCGTCCATAGCCCTTGCCCTGGTGCGCCTGGTCGATGAGAAAGCCGCCAATCGCACAGTACTTGATTTCGCCCGGATAATAGATAAAGCTGTAGAAGCCGACCATCGTGCTGCCGGCGTAGATCGCGAAGGGGTCATAGACAGCCCCATCGGGCTGGACGTAGGCCTTGGCCAACGAAATTGCCACTGTGGGCGTAAAGTCGCGCTGGTGCGGATGAACCTCCAGCGCAATCGCTTCGCGCCAATTGGCCGCGGTGACGGGGCGGGTATTGATCTTGACCATTACACATTGAACCGAAAGTGCATGACATCACCATCCTGCACCACATACTCCTTGCCTTCGACGCGCATGGCGCCGGCGGCCTTGGCGGCAGCCTCGCCCCCCAGCCGCACATAAACCTCATAGGGGATCACCTCAGCGCGGATAAACCCCCGCTCAAAATCAGTATGGATTTCGCCGGCAGCCTGCGGCGCCTTGGCGCCTCGGCGGACGGTCCAGGCGCGCACTTCTTTGGGCCCGGCGGTAAAAAAGCTGATCAGCCCCAGCGCATGATAGCCCTTGTGGATCACCTGCTCCAGCCCGCTCTCTTCGACGCCGAGCGAGGCGAGAAACTCAGCGCGTTCTTCATCGCTGAGGCCGGCCATCTCCTCTTCTAGCCGGGCGCACAACTTGACCACTTCGGCCCCCTGTTCGGCGGCGATGGCCCGCACCTGTTGCACATACTCGTTGTCTGCGGCCAGGTCTGCCTCATTGACATTGGCGGCGAAGATCACCTTCTTGCCGGTGAGGAAGCGCATCTCGTTGTTGAAGGCCCGAAAGAGTTCGCTCTCCTGGTCGGGATAGGCGGCCACCGGTTTGCCTGTTTCGAGCAACGCCTTGAGCCTGTGGGCCAACTCAACCGTGGGCTGCAATTTCTTATCGTGATGCGCCTGGCGCTCGATGCGGGCCAGCCGGTTCTCAAGCTGTTGCAGGTCGGCCAGCATCAACTCGGTGTTGATCACCTCGATATCGTCACGCGGGTTGGGTCGGGCTGACACATGCACCACATTTTCATCTTCGAAACAGCGCACCACATGCACAATGGCCGCCGTCTCGCGGATGTTGGCAAGAAACTGGTTGCCCAGTCCCTCGCCCTGGCTGGCGCCCTTGACCAGCCCGGCAATATCGACAAATTCGACCGTGGCGTGCGTCACTTTTTCCGGTTTGGCGATCGCTGCGATCTTGTCGACGCGCGGGTCCGGCACCGGAACGACCGCCCGGTTTGGCTCGATGGTGCAGAAGGGATAATTGGCGACCGCCGCGTTTTGGGCTTTGGTCAATGCATTAAAGGTCGTACTCTTGCCCACATTGGGCAGCCCGACGATTCCGATACTCAGGGCCATGAAGCTTCCTATGGTCTAGATGGACGATGGACGATGGACGATGGACGATGGACGATGGACGACAGCAACAATCGCATCACCCATCGTCTTTTTTCGCCATTCTATCACAGGGTGGATCGGGCTGTCACTTCATCGGGGATGTGGGGCGCGTCCAAAACAGTCACCAACCTCGTTCGGGCGCCAATTGAGGGATAAACGTGACAGCGTGCAACACAGAACAGACCGCGGGTTATCTCCAACTCAATCGTTTGGCTCATGCGATGGAGCGCGCCGCATGGCGATGACGCGCAGCCGCGCCCGGCCAAAGACCACCGGGGCGCGGCCGATCACGTTGCCGGCCCAGACCATACGCGCCAGCGAACGCGGCAATGTGTGCGACGCCGCGCGGCGAAAGCCGAATCGCTCATAGTAGCCTTCCAATGGCGCCAGGCAGAGGAGGTAGAGATCCCCTGTGTGGCGCGCCGACAACGCCCGCAATAGCGCCCCGCCGACGCCCTGGCCCCGCCGGTCAGCAGCGACCACCAGCGAGGCCAGCTCCCATGCGCCGTCGCGGTGGCGCTTGACCTGCCCAATGCCAATTACCCGGCCTGCCTCCTCGGCCACGAGAAAACAGGCCGGCTTGAGGTTGATGCGGTTGTAATCGCCGGGCCGCATGAGGGCCAAAATGGCCGTACGGTCAGCTTCGGCAGCAGGGCGGATGGTGAATGACATAGCAAGCAGGGTTCAAGAATGTCCAACAGTCGCATCGCGCAGCCGGTCGGGATCAATCCGTGCGCCCATCACATCCGCCAGCCGCATGGTTCCATCCACAATCGGCATAGGGCGGTCGAGGAGGTCTTCCTTGAGCTTGAGGAAAAAGCTCAGTTCGCTGGGATGCTCGACCCCGGGCAGCATGGCGAAGAGCGCGGCGCGCACGGTCCCCAACCCGGCGCTGGCCTGCGAGCCGACCATC
>JAHDWG010000480.1 GCA_023384495.1 Caldilineaceae bacterium | reverse complement strand
GTCGTACCGTTGCTAATGCCCGACTGCTCCATGAGGGCGGCAAACGCCTCAGCCGACGGGATGTCGCGGCGCACCGGGTCCTGCGTGTCGGTTTGCCAATTCCAGCCCACGGCGCCGGGGATGTGTCCCTGTTCGTAGGCTTTGGTGTCCACATCCACCTCGACAAAGCGCGTGTTGGGCCGATGCAGATTCTCGGCGACCCAACCGGTGTCGACCAACATCTCGGCGTGGGCATAGCCGTTGTGATTGGTTGTATGGCTTGTCATGTTCTTTTGTCTCCTTTGTCGGAAATCGGTATACTTGACCTGATACTGCGGGGATGCTGTAGATACGTTGGCGTCAATGTCATTACGTTTGAGAATTTTTGCCTTTGCAATTATGGACCTGTGGAGGGGCATCGTCCATTAGCTCCAGCAAATGGCGAATTAGCGCGTCCAAGTCGGAGAATCCGCTACGCTGCTTGGTCTCCACATCTTCCAGGCTGAAGCGCCAAACAGGTGGCCGATGTGGTGGGCGTTCAACCCACATTCGCAAGAGCTGTGCCTGATAGCATAAAGATTTCGGCGGCGTTGGCATGGACCCTGTCTTTCCCCGGTAACCTGATTCTCTCAAGCCTAGTTCTGGCGCTGACATTGAGGCTCGAAATCCGTTGCAGCCTTCACAACGACGACCACTCAACCATCTGCCTGTAGTATGCCCGATGGGCGTGTGCAAAACGTGTGGAATGCGTGTGGCATCTATCTCAGCGCAATCAAGGCTCCTCGCATGTATCTGTACGTCCAAATATGTACACTATCTTTGATAGTACATATGGATGGACACCCCCTTTACCATCCTGTTGTCATCACTCACCTGTCGCCATCACACAGAAGCCATCACACAGAAGCCATCACACAGAAGCCATCACACAGAAGACGAGATCCGGTTGTTCACTCGGCAAAGACTCAGAAAGGTGACCCAGCGGTATCGGTCGAGTGAACAGCAAGATACGATATGAGATTCAGAAAAGGATAGCCGCGTGACATCCCTTTCGATTGCGCTTTTTGGGGGCTACCAGGTGGCCTTGAATGGTGAGCCTATCACCAGTTTTGAATCGAACAAGGTGCGCGCACTCTTGGCATACCTGGCCGTAGAATCTGACCGCGCCCACCCGCGCGCCACGCTGGCAACGCTGCTCTGGCCCGAGCACCCGGAAGCGGCGGCGCGCACCAACCTCCGCCACGTGTTGCGCCAGTTGCGCCTCACCATTCCCGACCCGGTCGATGCCCCTTCCTTCTGGCTGACCAGCCAACAGACGCTTCAGCTCAACCGGGCCGCCAACGTCAACCTCGATGTCGCCGAATTTGCAGCGGTGCTGGCTCAATGTGATGAGTGTGAAGCCTGTTTGGGTGAACCCCATCGCTGCCCATCCTGTGTTGAGCGCTATCACAAGGCCGCCACGCTCTATCAGGGTGACTTCCTGGCCGGTCTTTTTGTGCAAGAGAGCGCCGCCTTTGAAGAATGGGTGGTGGTGCAGCGCGAGCACTACCACCGCCAGGCGCTGGAGCTGCTCTGTACGCTGGCCAATCATCACGAGGCCCAAGGCAATCACGAACGGGCCCGCCATTTTGCGTGGCGGCAGATCGAGTTGGAGCCATGGCGCGAGGAAGCGCACCGTCAAGTCATGCGGTTGCTGGCGCAGAGTGGCCAACGCGGCGCCGCCCTCACCCAGTATGAACGCTGCCGCACCATCCTTGCCAATGAGCTGGGTGTCGAGCCTGACCCGGAGACGACGGCGCTCTACGAACAGATCCGGGATGGGGCGTTTGGCGCCAGGCCAACCCGACCAGGTGACCAGCTTGCGCAAAACGGACCACACGCAGCCACCCGCCTACCCCTTCAGCCGGTATCCCAAACACCCCAACAAGAGTGGAGCGAAGTCCCCGCCATCCCCTATTTCTATGGCCGTCAGGCCGAGTTGGCGCAATTGGATCATTGGCTGGTTGGTGAACGTTGCCGCCTTGTCGCCATCCTCGGCATGGGGGGCATGGGCAAGACCACCCTGGCCGCCAAGAGCGCCAAGAGCCTGGCCCCCCAGTTCGAGTTTCTCTTCTGGCGTTCGCTCCTCAATGCCCCCACCCCCACCGAGTGGATCTGCGACGCCTTGCGATTCCTCTCTCGAAACCAGTTGACCACCCTACCCGACAGTTTCGGCGAGCAGATGACCCTCCTCTTCGATTACCTTCGTCAGTCGCGCTGTCTGCTCATCCTCGACAACGTCGAGAGTGTTTTGGAGGCTGAACAGGCCGGCCACTACTGCCCAAACTATGAGGGTTATGGGCTGCTCTTTGAACAATTCGCCCGCCGCGAGCATCAGAGCGCGCTCCTGCTCACCAGCCGCGAACGCCCGCGCGGCGTCGACCAGATGGAGGAGGACTTCCCCTGGGTGCGCGCCCTTCCCTTGCACGGCCTGGAAGGCGGCGCCGGGCAGGCGCTCCTCAAAACCCGCGGCGTCGCCGAACGCCACCAACTGGTCGACGCGGTCGTCCAGCGCTATTCGGGCAACCCCCTTGCCCTCAAGCTTGTGGCGCGCACCATCGATGAAATTTTTGACGGCGATGTGGCCGCCTTTCTCAGCGACGAAGCTCCTATCTTCGATGACATTCGCATGGTTCTCGACCATCAGTTCGCCCGCCTCACAGCCCTGGAGCGCGAAATCCTGATTTGGCTCGCCATCGAGCGCGAGGGCGTCTCACTCCAACAGTTGACTCAAAACATGGTGGTTGCCCCGACGCGCCGCGATCTGCTAGAGGCGCTGCGCGCGCTCCAACGGCGCTCCCTGTTGGAAAAGACAGAGGCCGGTTTTACGTTACAGAACGTGGTCACCGAATACATTACCGACTTGATCATCGAACGGGCGTTTCGAGAAATCGAGGCGGGGGAGTTTGACCTGCTGCGGCGCCACGCCCTACTCAAGGCGCAGGCCAAAGAGTATGTCCGCCAAAGTCAGGCGCGTCTGATCGTCACGCCGGTGCTAAGACGACTGGAACAGACCCTTGGGCGCGCATCGCTGATGGCGCACTGTCAGCAATTACTCACCGCGCTCCGGGCCGGCGAACGCAACGCGGCCAAACCAATCCGCGGCTATACTGCGGGGAATTTGCTCAATTTGCTAGTCCATCATGGCGCCAAGCTGGCGGGCCTTGACTTCTCGCATCTGAACGTCTGGCAAGCCTATCTGCGCGGTGTTGAGGCGCCTGGCGTCAATTTTACTGGCGCTGATCTCACTGGCTCCGCATTCACGCACCGGTATGGACATATCCAGGGTCTTCATTTTCGCGAGGATGGCGACCTGCTCGTCGTGGGCGTCAGCGACGGCATGGCGCGCGTCTGGCGCGCCGCCAATGGTGAAGAGATCTTTGCCGTCCCAAATTTTGATCCAATCCATCATTTTATCTGCCTGCACCCCGATAGTCATACGGCCGCGCTTGGCGCAGCGGACTATGCCATCGCCATCGTAGACATGGCCGATGGGCGTCCCCTGCACATGTTGCACGGTCACAAAAGCCCCATCTGGCGCCTCGTCTTTAGCCCGGACGGCAGAATCGCCGCCAGCAGCGACACCGTGGGCAATATCTGTCTTTGGGATATCGAACAGGGGGTGCTGTTATATCGTCTACAGGGTCATAGGGCGCCGGTCACTGCGCTTGCCTTTTCGCCCGCAGGGGCGGCGCAGACACTACTCGCCACGGGGGCCGTGGATGGGGAGGTCTGTTTCTGGAATCTGGCTGACGGCGGCCTGGTCCGCAAGCTTCAGGCGCATCGCGAAGAAGTGCCCGTGCTCCAGTTTGCGCTGAACGGCGCCATGCTCATCACGGGCAGCCATGACCACACGGTCGCTCTCTGGAATGTGGCCGATGGGGAACGCATTTCTGTGATGCAAGTCCACCAACAACCGGTGCGCCTGATGACCACTGCCCCCAATGAGCGCCTGCTCGCCAGTGGCGGGGGTGATACGTTCATCGCGCTGTGGGACGCACAGACCGGCCAGATGCGCCATGTGCTGGCCGATCAGGTGGCGCCCGGCCTACAGATCGCGTTTAGCCGCGATGGCCAACGTATTGCGGCGCTGGACACCAACGAGATCATTCACGTTTGGGATGTAGGGGATGGCCGGCGGCTGGAGTTCTATAGCATTTATCACAACGGCGTCCAATCGGTTTCCTACGGCGGAGATGGACAGCGCGTTGTTTCCGCCGGGCGGGACCCGACGGTGCATGTCTGGGATGTGAGCGATCCGGCTGGGCCGCGCGTTGTCACCCAGTTGCAAGGTCATACCCATCGCGTCAATCGCGCTGATCTCAACATAGACGGCGAAACCATCGCCAGTGGTGACCAGGGTGGCGAGCTCTTGCTCTGGAGCCTGAGGAGTGGAGCCAACCGGAAGCTTCCAGCGCAGCAGGGGAGCATCATGGCAGTCGCCTTTGCCCCGGCTGGCCGCATCCTTGCATCCGCCGGCGCCGATGGAACCATCCGACTTTGGGATGTTGCCACTGCGCGCCCCCGCCATCTGCTGCGCGGCCACACCAATGTGGTGATCACCTGCGCATTTAGCCCCGACGGACGCTGGCTGGCCAGCAGCGGCGTCGACCGGACTGTGCATCTGTGGGATGTGGAAAGCGGCGAATTGGCGCATGTGATGCGTCACCATACCAATACGGTTCAGCATCTCTGTTTCTTGCCCGACGGGCGCGTGGTCAGCGCCAGCTACGACCAGACGATTCGCACCTGGGACGCCGAGCGAGGGGAATTGCTGGCAACGTGGTCGTCACCGGATACGGCCTATCTCTCGCTGGCGGCCCACCCAGAGGGCGCCGTGCTGGCCGCCGGGAGCTTTCGCCATATCATCCACCTGTTCGACGTGGAAACGGGGCGGATCCTTTGTGAATTGGTGGGGCATACCCGCACAGTCGAGGCGGTCACTTTTGATCCGACAGGTCGGCTGTTGATCAGCGCCAGCCACGATGAAACGATCCGCCTGTGGGACGTGGAGGCTGCGTTGGCCGGGGCAGGCGGTGATGCGCGCCTGGCCGTTACCACAGCCCCCGGCCCCTACGCCGGCATGAACATCACCGGCGTGACGGGGATCACCAACGCCCAAAAGCAGGCGCTCAAGGCGTTGGGGGCAGTGGATGATGGACGATAGACGATGGACGATGGACGATAGACGATGGACGATGGACGATGGACGATGGACGATGGACGAT
>JAHDWG010000479.1 GCA_023384495.1 Caldilineaceae bacterium | reverse complement strand
CATGGGGATCGTGGAGGCTTCGCCCGCCGCCTCCACCACCAGATCGACCATTTCACCATTCGTCAGATCGCGCACCGCCTCCACCGCATCGATGTCGGCGTTGTGGACGGTGTCGGTGGCGCCATAGAGGGGCGCGGCCGCCAGCCGATGGGCCTGCAAGTCGATGGCGATGACGCGCCGCGCGCCCAGCCGCCGCATCATATAGTTCCACCAGAGGCCGGCGGAGCCCTGTCCGATCACGGCCACGTCCTTGGCAATCACGCTGGTGGGCAGATGCTTGGCCGCATAGATGACCGTACCCAGTTGCTGCGCCTGCAAGAGATGGTCCAGCGGCTGGTTCTCGGGCAGGCGGAGCAGATCATCTGTGCCCGCCACACAGTACTCGGCCATGCCCATGTTGTTGCGCACCAGCGTCAACACGGTGTCGCCGACGTGAACGCCGTTGGGCGACCCATTGATCGCCTCGACCACGCCCACCACTTCGTGCCCGCTCATCCCCGGCGGCAGCGGATAGGCGCCCGGCTGCGAAAAGAAGATCGTGTGATAGTCGCTCCCGCAGAGCGAAACCTGCTTTGTGCGCACGAGCGCCTGGCCCAGCCGCGGCTCTGGCGCAGGCGTCTCCACGATGCTGACCTTTCCGGGCGCAATTACCTGTGTTGCACGCATTCGGTTCTTTCCCTCTTCTGATGTTCGATGGTTGATTTGTGAGAATACTACTTCCCCAGCTCAAACGCGCGGGTGTAGACCTGCACGTAGCCGTTGTAGTCGATGTCGCGCGGGTTGCCAATCGTCTGCGGGTCGTTGGCGGCCAGCTCCGCCAAGAGCGGGATCTCTGCTTCGCTGAAGCCAAGCTGCTGCAACGACGGGATGCGCAGGTCGCGGATTAGCCGGTAGACGGCCTCCACCGCTTTTTCCGCCGCTTGCCAGACGGTGAGGCCGCGCGTATCCTCCCCCAGCGCCTGGGCGATGCGGGCAAATTTGTGCGGCTCGCCCATGTAGTTGTACTCCATCACCGGGCCCAGCAGCCAGGCGGTGAGCGGCCCATGCGGCGCGCTGGGGTGGACGCCGCCTGCGGTCTGGCTCATGGCGTGGGCCGCGCCGGCGCTCTCGGTTCCATAGGCCATGCCGCCGAGCATGGCGGCCATCGCCATCTTGTAGCGCGCCTCTTGGTTCTGGCCCTGGGCGTAGGCAATGCGCAGATAGCCGGCCACATACTCCATGGCCTGGAGCGCCACCGCATCGGGCCAGGCCTGGGCATAGGCGCAGGTGTAACATTCGATGGCGTGGGCCAGCGCATCCATGCCCGTGCCCGCGGTAACGGCGGGCGGCAGGTTGACCGTGAGCAGTGGGTCCATCAGCGCCACATGCGCGCCGATCAGTGGGGTGCCCCCCACGTTGTACTTGATCTTGCGCTGTGGGTCGGTGATCACCGCCCAGAGCGTCACCTCGCTGCCTGTGCCCGACGTGGTGGGCGCGGCCACGAGCGGCGGGATGCGCCGGGTGATTGGGTTCGGGTCCGCCCACTCGTAGTCACGGATCGAGCCGCCGTGGGCGACCACCACGCCAATCGCCTTGGCGGTGTCGATGGAGCTGCCGCCACCAAAGCCGATCAGCCCGTCGCACCCTTCGGCCTGATAACGGGCCGCGCCCCGGTCTACCAACGCAATGGGCGGGTTGGCGATCACCTCGTCAAAGAGGACAAAATCGACATTGCCGGCCTTGAGCGCATGGGTCGCCTCCTGCACCAGCCCCGCCTTGACCAGCCCCTGATCCGTCACTAACAATGGGCGCTGCATCCCCAACGCCTTGCACTCATCCGCCAGCTTTGCCATTGCGCCCAGCCCATGTTTCACCGTGGTGGGCACCACAAAAGAACGAAGATTGACCATAGATGCTCGTTGGCTCCTCTGTACTCAGCTCTGTTTGAAGACGCGAATCTCTTTGCAGTTTTGGCCGAGTCCAATGCGCGTCTTCAAAGCAACCGCAGTTTCAATTGAATGTCAAATGTCAAGCGCGGCCCGCCTGATCACCCCTTCGCCCAATACTGCTCCATCGCGCCAAAGAGCCGGTCCAAGTCGGCGTCGGTGGCTTCGCCCATGTGGGCGATGCGGAAGGCCTTGCCCTTGTAGCTGCCGTAGCCGTCGGAGATCTCCATGTCGAGCGCGGCCAGGTGTTCATTGAGCTTGCCAATGTGAATCCGCCGGCTGTTGGCCACATTGGTGACGGTGGGTGAGCGATAGCCTTCCTCGGCCATGAGGGCAAAGCCCTGCGCCACGGCCCAGCGCTGCGTCCGTTCGGCCAGTTGCTGGTGGCGGGCAAAGCGAGCGTCTAGCCCCTCGGCAAAGATGCGGTCGAACTGCACGCTCAGCGCGCGCATGAGCGAGATGGCCGGGGTGGACGGCGTTGTGCTCTTCTGCAGCGACTTCTCCAAATTGAGAAAGTCAAAATACCAGCCCCGCCCCTTGACCGCCTTTGCCCGCTCCAGCAACCGGTCGCTCACTGCGCAAAAGGCCAGCCCCGGCGGCGCCGCCAGGCACTTCTGCGACGACGTGAGGCAGAGGTCCAGCCCCCATTCGTCAAAGGGAATCCGGGCGCCTGCAAACGACGAGACCGCATCGACCATGACCAGCGTGTCGGGGCTCAACTCGCGCGCGACAGCCGCGATCTCGCCTACGGGGCTGGTGACGCCGGTGCTTGTCTCGTTGTGGACCACGGTGATGGCGTCGACCGGGCCACCGGCGAGCGCCTGCTCCAGGGCAGCGGCTACCTGATGCGGTTTGACGGCAGTGTTCCATTCCACGTCCACGCGGATGGCCTCTTTGTCGCAGCCGGCGGCGCAGTTGAACCAGCGTT
This sequence comes from Caldilineaceae bacterium, assembly GCA_023384495.1. Lineage (GTDB taxonomy): Bacteria > Chloroflexota > Anaerolineae > Caldilineales > Caldilineaceae > CFX5. Next base: position 2,420 of record JAHDWG010000479.1, on the reverse strand, counting down.
CGCTAAACGCGCCGTTGACAAAGCAGAGCACACGGCGGCTCACTGCGTTGCGGATCGACGCTTCGTGTAGCGCTGAACCCGAGGCGGCCAGCATGTAGACGCGCGCCTGAGTGAAATAGAGCTGTTGCAATTGCGCTTCAAGCTTGGCAAAGAGCGCCTCGAACTCGTCGCTGCGGTGGCCGATCATGGGCGCAGCCTGCGCCGCCAGCACATCGGGCAGCACATCCGTCGGGCCGGGGATAAAGAGACGTTGGGGTGGTTTGGTCTGTGTCATAGTCAATACCATATACCGATATAAGTATTTTGTTTACAAAGTACTCCACGCGGTAACGCCACAGAATAGCGTGGAGAGGGCGACAGCGTGCGTCGCCCTCCACGATTCCCTGCGACGCCACCTCCGCGCCTTTGCGTTGAAACATCTGAAAAAACAAAGCATATCAAACCTCTCTATATTTTGCCACCAAACCAGGCCCGGCCACAATCAGCGGGAGTGTGGGTGTGCGTAACGCGCGGGGCGGCTCTCGATCTCGGCCAACACGATGTGATCCCCGCCGGTGAGGAGCGCGACACGCGGCGCGCCCGTCTGCGCCGGGTCATAGACGCCTGCGATCAGCCGATAGACGCCGCCGGGCAGCGCCTTGGGCAACGGGATGGCGTAGAGGCCGGCCTCGGCTTCGGAGGCTTCGGCCAGCGGGCGGTCATCTTGCGCCGCAAGCTGGCCGGCGCCATCCAGCAATTGCGCAAAGACCACCTCCGTTCCAGCCAGCGTTGCCCCCGCGCGCCGCCACGCCAGAAAGAGGACGAGCAAATCCCCCGCCGTGGGCGCCGCGGGCTGGATCGCAAACCCGTTCAGTTGCAGGCCATTGGCAAAGGTCGCATCGAGTGACTGCATGGATGCCGGCGGCGTAACGTAGACCTCCAGCGGCCAGACGCCTGCCGTAGCCGTCGCCGCCAGCCGGTAACGCCCGGCAAGGCCCGCCTGCGCGATGCCGGCATCATCCCAGTTGGCCGCGGGCTGCACGGGGAGCAGGACCCGCGTCACGCCGGCGCTTGCCAGCGCCTGCACCGTCGCCGCCGCGCCCGCAGCGTCGTGGGGCGCGGGGGGCAAGACAACGTGGTCGACCGGGCCGGTGTAGTAATACCAGAGCGTCGGGTCGGGAAAGTTCTGGGCAACGCGCACCTGATCCGCCGGGAGCGACGCCGAATAGCGCGCCAGCGCCGTAGCCAACGCCCGCCAACCGCGCGTCTTGCTGTAGGTCGGGTCGTTGTGGTGGCGGTGGAGCGAGGCGACCATGCCGGCTGTCAGCAGCGCCACCAGCGCCACACTCGCCAGCGAAGCGATCCGTCGCCACCCCGGTTGTGTGGGCAGGGCGACGGCCGCGGCCAAGAGCAAAAAGAAGGGGGGCGCGGCTGCAACCAGATAGCGCTCGTTGAAGATGGGCCGGCTCTGTGCGCTGACCCAGGTTGCCAACAGCGGCGTCGCCAGGTAGAGCAACAGCAGCCACGCCGCAGGGCGTCGGTTGGGGCCACCGCGCGCCAACCTGAGCACGCCAATGAAGAGCAGCGCCGCGGCCAGCCCGGCCCACCAGACGCGCTGCGTTGCGGGCGCGCTCTCGCCTACGGCAAAGACGCTCAGCGCCCGCTGTGTCGCCGCGGTCAGCCCCGGCGAGTCGCCGTTGCCGCCATAGCCGGTGACAATCGCCGCCGCCGGCAGCAGCCAGGGCAGATAGAGCAGCGCCAGCAACCCTTGCAGCGCCACCCACCCGCCCAGAGTGCGCCACGGGCGGGGCAGGCTCCACACCCGCAGCGCCACAAAGAGGCTCTGCGCCAGCAGCACAAAGCCGCCAAAGTAGTGGGTGTGGAGCGCCAGCCAACCGGCGGCGACATAGGCCAGCCCCCATGGCCAGCGCCGCCTTGAGAGCCACTCCAGCGCCAGCCATGTGCTCGCCAATGTCAGCGCCAGGCTCATGCTGTACATGCGCGCATCCTGGCTGTGCCAGACGGCATAGGGGCTGAGCGCCAGCAGCGCCATGCCGAGGAGCGACACAGGGTGGGGCAGCGCCAGTCGCCAGGCCAGCCGGCCCAGCAGCGCCACCGCCAACACGCCAAACCAGAGGCTGGTAAAACGCAGCGCGTATTCGCTGCTCCCGGCCCATGCCAGCCACTGTTGCTGCAAGACGTAGCTGGCCAGGGGGTGTGGCTCGCGCAGCTCGAAGGTGGCGTTCACCATGTCAGGCAGCGGGCGCAGGCTGAAGAAGTAGCCGAACGCCTCATCCCCGCGCAACTCCTGGGCCGCCAACCCCGCCGCGCGCAGGGCAAAGGCCAGCAGCACGATCCCCAGGCCGGCTGGCCGCCGCCATCGTGCGATCACGGACGGCGCCTCCCCCATGCCATGCGGCCAACTCCGGCCAGCAGCAACA
>JAHDWG010000478.1:1669-5276 GCA_023384495.1 Caldilineaceae bacterium | reverse complement strand
ACCCGGAAGCGGAAACGACCCTCATCCGCGCCGTACAAGAGGCGCTGGCCAATGTACAGAAACACGCGCAAGCTTCATCTGTTCAGGTCACCCTCTCCTACATGGATGATCTCCTGATGTTGGACGTACAGGATAATGGCATTGGACTTGACAACGCTCCCCCCCCTAGCCATGGCGGTGGCTACGGGCTGACGGCCATGCGACAGCGCGTTAGCCAAGTTGGCGGTTCCCTAACGGTGGAGAGTGAGCCAGGAGAGGGCGCCACGGTGGTGATACAGGTACCCATTCAACCGATGGCTCACCCTCAATCTGCTCAACAAGAGGATACTTATGAAACCAATTCGCGTTCTTCTCGTGGATGACCATCCGGTGGTGCGGGCTGGGATTGAAGGGATTTTGAACAGCCAAACTGACATTGAGGTGGTCGGCGAAGCAAGCGACGGGATTGAGGCTATTTGCCTCAACCAAACTTTGCAGCCAGATGTAATTCTGATGGATTTGCAGATGCCCAAAATGGACGGTGTAACGGCCATCAAAGCCATTCATGAGCAAGCAAACCCACCGCATATTCTAGTCCTGACCACGTATGATACGGATGCCGATATTGCCCAAGCGATCCAAGCGGGCGCGACTGGCTATCTCCTCAAGGACACGCCGCGCGAGGATTTTTTTGCCGCAGTGCGCCAGGTGGCTCAAGGCAAATCGGTCTTGACGCCAGTCGTCGCCTCTCGTCTAATGGCGCACATGAGAGCCCCAGCCGAGGAACAGTTGAGTGGTCGAGAAGTTGAGGTTCTGACGCTTGTTTCTCAGGGCCACAGCAATAAGGATATTGCCAAGCAGTTGCATATTAGCACGGCTACGGTAAAAACGCATCTGATTCATATCTACGGCAAGCTCGGGGTGAGTGACCGTACCGCAGCTGTGACCACGGCTTTAGAAAAGGGCATTTTGCGCCTCAAGGGGTAAATGACTTCCACCACTACAAACGCTTCGCTTTCGATCAGTCACTCTTCAATCCGGCCTCTCTTGAACTGAGCGCGCCGCCGGTCTTGATTGGTCTCCTGGGTTGGATAGGCGAACAGCCGCTCATGCCGAGCTCATGATCAGCGTTCGACCAATGGGAGAAAAAGACGCCCTGCCTCATCGTCGCGCTGCGTGTCCGTGGCAAGCATAGCACCATTGGGGGCAGCCACGACCACGCTGTCGAGCATGACCAGCGGGGCGGTAGATAGCTCGTTCGGCGGCGTGATTACAATTTCGCCGGCGGCAATGTCCCCTGCGACACCGGCTGGAGAAACCAGGCTGAAACGCACGACACCCGCAGCCGGATCGACATGACACGCGGACAGGGCAAAGCTAGCGGCGGGGTCAGCCACACAGGCAATATCACCTCGCCAGTTCGGGTCATACGTGGCCGTGATGGACAGGGCGCCGATCTCAGCCGCCGCGGCGGCGCGCAGCGTGACACGGGTGGCGTCGTGGGGAGACTGTGTGGCGTTGCCCACGGTCACCACAACCGGGGCGGCGGCCTGCGCCGGCTCTGTCGCCCGCAACCCTTCCACCGGCGGGCAAAACCGGTTGGGCAGCCCCACGTCACATTGCAGCGTCAGCAGGGCGTCGATGGCGTTGCACGCACCCTCACCACTCACATCACACGCATAGGTGTAGAGCGCGCCATCGGGCAAGGGAAGTTGGCCGCTGGTAGCGCGCAGGCCAACATCATATTGCAACATAAAAAGCGCATCAGCGGCGTCGATCTGTCCATCGCAGGTGACATCACCCACGGCACAGGTTACGAGATCCGCCGCCACGGGATTGGCGTCCATCCAGTCACGCGGGACCAGGCGGAAGCCGCTCCAGTGGGTGTGCATCATCGGTTCGTCCTCGTCACGCGCGATGTGATGAAACGTGACCCCATACCAGAGCACAACATCGGCGCCCACCAGGCTTTCGCCATTGACAAAGGCGGCAAGGTTATCGGCGCAGCCGCTCACCTGCGGGTTGTGCGACGCATATCGTTCGCACGCACGATGCCTGGTGACATAGAAATCGCTGGTCGTCCACGGTTCGAAATCGGGCCCCACGTCGCGATGGGCGACATCGATTGGCTCCAAATGATACGAGATCGGCTGGCCGTTGGCGTTGGCCGCGCCGTCATCGCGAATACGCCACGAACGCATGCCCACAGGGTCGATGGAACGGGCCGTCTCGTTGATAATGCGGGTGACGCCCAAGGCGCGGCGCGTGTTGTCCGCACTGGCAAGATAGTTGAACTCTTCCACCACATCATCGTCGCCATGCTCACCCAGGTCAAAGTCGAGCCGCCAATAATAGTTATGGATGTGCGAGGTTCCCCGCACGCCATTGGGGCGCACTGGCCAGCCATAGCGGCTGTCGGTGGTGAAGCGTTGCAGCTTTCCCGCCGCCCCCATCAGCAGCTCGACGGCGCCATTGTCTAGGAAGCGCCAGATGGGGATATAGTTGTATTCGCCGCTGGTAGAGACGCTAAAGAGGCTCAACTGCTCGCCCTGCGCCTGCATCCCCAACCCTTTGAAGGCGTGGCCGCGCGGCTGAATCTGTTGGCAGATCGCGTTCTTGCCGCCAAGCTGCAACAGCGCGCCGCCCGGACACTCTGCCGCCGTCAGGTTGTTGAGATTATTGTCGCCAAAACCATCGTCAGTGATGTCGTGAAAGCGGGCGCTGTTGTCATCGTAGGGGACATGGACCTGCGCAATCGACCCCTCTGCCAGGATGCGCCGGCTCACTCCGCCCGGCGGCGTGAAATAGACATCACGCAGGACAATCCCATCCAGCGAGCGATGTTCCCAGCAGAGCTGCCAACGGGCGCCATTGGTGAGCGTCTCGTCCACAAAGAAGCTGGCCGAACAATTTGCGCCCGGCTGTGCGCCGATTGGCGTGTGGAGCCACAAGAGCGCAGCGGACGCCACCAGCATGACCGTAAGCGCAAGGCTAAGGCGCGCCCCGAACGAAACGCGTCGCCAATGCCCAAGTGCGTGTGAATCGAATAATCGACGTTTGATCATGGTCAAAATGGGTTCTGCGCTGTCCAGTCGCGTGGCAACAGTTGAAAGCCATGCCATTGCACAGCGAGCGCGGGCGTATCCTCGGCGCGAGGCAGCCTGTGGGCAGTGACACGATGCCAGAGAACGATGTCGGCGCCGTTGAGGCTTTCGCCGCTTACATAGCCGGCCACGTCCGCCGCACAGCCAGTGGTGGTTGGGTTGCGGACGGCAAGCCGCTCACAGGGGCGCGCCACGGTGACATACACATCGTGCTGATTCCACGGCGCTGTGTCAGGGCCAACATAACGATAGCCCGCGCGCCGTGCGTCCAACTGATAGGAGATGGCATGGCCGTCGCTGTTGGTCAAGGCGCCGTCGCGCACCCGCCACGAGCGCTTCGTGTCGGGGTCGGTCGAACGCCCCGTTTCGGTGGTCAAGCGCGTCACGGCCAACTCGCGACGAGTGTTTGATGTGGTGGGGTTGACCGCAAATTCCTCAACGATGTCATTGGCGCCGTTGCCGCCGATATCAAAGTCCAGTCGCCACCAATAGTTGGTGACATAGCCAATGCCGACCGCGCCGTT
>JAHDWG010000478.1:0-1659 GCA_023384495.1 Caldilineaceae bacterium | reverse complement strand
CTTGCCAAGAGGCCACCCATACTGGAGGTCACGCCCCAGACGCAAGAGCCGCCCGCCATCGCCTACCTCCGGCTCGATCACGCCGTCATCCAGCAGACGCCACCGAACGACATAGAGGTGCTGACCGATCTGCGAGGCGCTGAAGAGCGTCAACGCATCACCCTGGCGCTGCTGGCTGTAATACTTGTAGAGATAGCCGCGCCCCGCTGTCTGCTTGCAGAGCACCGGCTGGTCGGCATGATAGAGCAAGAGGCCGCCAGGGCAATCGGTCGTATCCAGCGTCAACAATTGCTCGCCGCCCAGACCGGGGTTACCGGCGTGATAGAGGGTGGCCGCGCCGTCGTCGTAGAGCACCTCGACCTGGGCCAGGCTCGCCTCGTGCAGCACTTTGCGGCGTAGGCCCGCCGGTGTGGTGTAGTGAATTTCACTCAGCACGACCCCCTCTTGGGCGCGCACATCCCAACAGAGATCCCAGCGCGCGCCGGTGGGGAGCGTCTCTTCCAGATAGACGCCCGCGGCGCACGTTCCGCTCTGCGCTTTGGTAATCGGCGCGTTTCTGATCGTCAACTGGCAAACGATGGCCATGCTGATGGCGGCAAGGCCCAATGCGATGGCCGACAGGCGCAGTACAAATTGTCGCATCCGCTTCTTATTCCTCACCCATAATCTGGACGACCCTGCCCTGTGACAGGTCAACGATGGGTGTCAACTCGAGCAGGGTCTTATCGACTGTGAAGAGCAATACCTGGGCGCAACGATGCTGACCACACTGCTCGGCGTCCGGGTTGAGCCGCCCGGGCATGACATCGGCATGAAACACCGACACCTTGACCTGCAATTGGTCGATGTGCGTCAACAACTGGCCCGTGATGGCCTGGTAGCGCGCCGTCAGGCTCCCCCACAGTGGCGCATCGGCCTGGACAAGCGCCAGGGCGCGCGCTTTTTCGTGCGTGGTCAACGGCAACTGAACGCCCTGCACACGCTCGGTTGCAATGACAGCGCCACTCTCCAAGTCTACGGTGGAATAGACCAGCGTGTCTGTGGCATACTCATAGACATAGACATCGCCTCGGCGCGGCCATGCGCCAGTGGCGTACGCCGTCTTCGCAGCATCGTGGCGCTCAACCAGGAGCACCTCTGCGGCGCCGCTCTCCGTCGCCCGCACCCCATCTTCGCCGCCAGCCTGGAGTACAACGCCCAGCGCCGCCGCTACCTCCTGCGCGGAGAGCGGGTCATACCCGGCGGGCGAACCAACCATGCGCGTGGCGATGGCGTCCATGCGCATGGCCAGCGCGCTGAGGATCACAAGGGTCAACACACTGGTCAGGGCCATCAGAGAACGGACCACGTTCACTCTGGTGGGATGCAAGTTAATATCCTTTGCCACACAACGTATTCTGCTCGCCGATTTCGCATTGTAAGATAAGGCGAGCATCTTCAATCGTGCAATGCCCGTCCGCGTTTAGGTCACAGGCGGGCAGGAAGAGCGCGCCGCGTGGCGGTGGAATCATCTCGCTGGCGGTGCGTTGGCCGTTGGAAAACTGGACGATAAAAAGGGCGTCAACCGGGGTGATGGCCCCATTACAATCCACATCGCCAGCGTGACAGCCAAAAATCAGGGCGCCGTTCTGCGGCGTGAATGCAATCGGGTTGGCGTTC
>JAHDWG010000477.1 GCA_023384495.1 Caldilineaceae bacterium | reverse complement strand
ACTGGCTGTGCGGGGTGCGAGCCAACGTCCCCGGCACGGGCCACAAATTGTTGGGTAAATCGAAGCTTCTTCTGGCCCGTGCCGGGGACGTAAGTGGTGCGACTTCTGGCCGGTGGTGGGGGTGTAAACCGAAAACCACAATTATTAGAGAAGACATTAATGCCACGTCGCAAAGTTCAATTTGTCAAAGGCGCCTACTATCACATCTACAACCGCGGTGCGGATCGTCGGTCAATCTTTCTCAATCAGGAAAATTACCGCTATGTTCTGGCTTTGCTCAATCAATACTTATCCGCCTTGCAGATTACCATGATTGCCTACTGCCTGCTGCCCAACCATTACCACTGGCTCGTGCGGCAAGATGGTGCGGCCAAAGCCGGGTTGCTGCCACAGCGCGTCTTCAACGCCTATGTCAAGGCGTTTAACAACAGCAATGACCGTTCCGGCACGCTTTTTGAAGATCGATACGAGGCCATTGTTGTCTCATCCGATGAATATCTTCGCCACCTGTGCCGCTATATCCATGCCAATCCGGTGCGACATGGTATTGCCACTTCACTGGAATTGTGGCCGTACTCGAATTATTTGGAGTGGATCGAGCAACGAAGCGGCAAATTGGTGGACCGTGAATTTGTCAAGGCACATTTTCCGCGGCCGGATCAGTATCAGGTCTATGTCCAATCCTATCTTTCCGGTCAGATTCAGTTGCCGCCAGGGCTGGCAACCTACTTGGACGAGTTGGAAAGGGAGTGAGTGCGGCCTAACGTCCCCGGCACGGGCCAGAGACATGTAGGTCATAGAGAGTAGCTGTGGCCCGTGCCGGGGACGTTGTTGACGGAAGGAGATGGGTGTCTCGATGTTCACCGAATCCAACACCGTGGAAGCGCTGATTCGCGACCTGCTTTGCGGGCCGCAACCTGTTTCCCCCAGGGCGGTGGCGGAACTACCGGCGCCCTACGTCACCGCTGGCCTTGCCCGCCGTGGCGCAGGCTGGCATTTCGTGCCTGCCATCGCCCTGCCCCGCCAGAAGCAAGACGTCTTTGTCGAGAGCTATCTGCGCGACGCGCTGATCCGCCTCAACCCGGACATCGCCGCCCAGCCGGACCGCGCCGACGACGTCATCTACAAGCTGCGCGCCATCGTGCTTTCCGTACGTAGTGATGGGTTGGTGCGCGCCAACGAGGAATTCACCGCCTGGCTGCGCGGCGAACGCTCCATGCCCTTTGGCCGGCATCATGAACATGTCACCGTGCATCTGGTGGATTACAGCGATCTCAACCGTAACCAGTATGTCGCCACCACCCAGTACAGTTTCCGCGCCGGACCCGCCGAGCGTCGCGCTGATCTGGTGTTGCTGGTCAACGGTCTGCTGCTGGTGCTGGTCGAAGCCAAGACGCCGGTGCGCAACGCCGTCAGTTGGGTGGACGGTGCACTTCAGGTGCATCAGGATTACGAGCGCCATGCGCCGGAGCTTTTCGCCTGCAATGTCTTTAGCGTCGCCACCGAGGGCAAGGACATGCGCTACGGCGCCATCCACATGCCGGTCGAGCTGTGGGGACCCTGGCGGCCTGAAGAGGCTCGTATCGGCGCCGGGCTGCTTGATCTGAAACAGGCGATTACCGGCCTGCTGCGGCCTCCTATACTACTCGACATACTCGCCAATTTCACCCTCTTTGCCACCGACAAGAAAAAGCGTCGCCTCAAAATTGTTTGCCGTTACCAGCAATACGACGCGGCCAACCGCATCGTGCAGCGCGTGCTGGCCGGGCAGCCCAAAAAGGGACTCATCTGGCATTTTCAGGGTTCCGGCAAATCGCTGCTCATGGTCTTCGCCGCCCAGAAACTGCGGATGCAGCCAGGCCTACACAACCCCACCGTGATCATCGCCGTGGATCGCGTGGATCTCGACGCCCAGATCAGCGCCACCTTCCATGCTTCCGATATCCCCAATCTGGTGAAGGCGGAAACCCGCGCGGAGCTGGAACGCCTGCTGCGCCAGGACACGCGCAAAATCATCATCACCACCATTTACAAGTTCGGGGAGGCGGAAGGACTGCTCAATCCCCGTGAGAACATCGTCGTGCTGGTCGATGAAGCCCACCGGACGCAGGAAGGCGATCTGGGCGTCCGTATGCGCGCCGCCCTGCCCAATGCCTTTTTCTTTGGCCTGACCGGCACGCCCATCAACCGCCGCGACCGCAACACCTTTGCGACCTTTGGCGCTGCGGAAGATGCGCACGGCTATATGAGCCGCTACAGTTTCGATGAATCCATCCGCGACGGCGCAACTCTGCCCCTTCGTTTTGAACCGAGGCTGGTCGAACTCCATATCGACAAAGCTGCCATCGACACGGCCTATCAGGAATTGACGGGCGGCCTGTCCGACCTCGACAAGGAAACCCTGTCACGCACTGCGGCGCGCATGTCGGTGTTGGTCAAGGTGCCGGAGCGCATTGAGCGCATTTGCGCCGACATCGCCCGCCATTATCAGGAAAAGGTGCAGCCGAACGGCTTCAAGGCGATGGTCGTGACCTACGATCAGGAAAGCTGCCTGCTCTACAAGGCGGAACTGGACCGGCATCTGCCTTCCGACATCGAGACCGACATTGTCATTTCGGTTTCGGGGAAAGAACGTGAGGATAAGCGTTATGCGCCCTATAAGCGGGATCGCGATACCGAGGAAAAGCTGCTCGACCGCTTCCGCGACCCCAACGACCCGCTGCAAATCCTGATCGTGACCGCCAAGCTGCTCACCGGCTTCGATGCGCCCATCTTGCAAGCGATGTACCTGGACAAGCCCCTGCGCGATCACACGCTCTTGCAGGCCATCTGCCGCACCAACCGCACCTATGGCGAAAAAAAGAGCTGCGGCCTGATCATTGATTACCTGGGCGTGTTCGACGATGTGGCGAAATCGCTGGAGTTCGATGAGGAAGGCTTCCGTCAGGTGGTCTCCAATATCGCAGGGCTGAAAGACGAACTGCCCGGCGCCATGCAAAAATGTCTGGCCTATTTCATGGGCATCGACCGCACGCTGACCGGCTATGAAGGGCTGATCGAAGCGCAGTCCTGCTTGCCGAACAACGAGGTGCGCGACGCCTTTGCGGTCGATTATAACTTCCTCGCCAACCTCTGGGAGACGCTGTCGCCCGATCCGCTGCTGGTGACCTATGAGACGGATTACCGCTGGCTGTCGCAGGTCTATGTGTCGGTGCAGCCGACGACTGGCGCCGGTGCGCTGCTCTGGCATTCGCTGGGAGCGAAGACCATCGAACTGATCCACCAGAATGTGCATGTGGAGGCGGTGCGCGACGACCTGGAGGACATCGTGCTGGATGCTGACTTGATCGAGGCATTGTTGGACGCGCCCGATCCTGGCAGGAAGGCCAAAGAAATCGAGATCAAGGTCGTGCAGCGTCTGCGCAGGCATACGGGAAACCCGCGTTTTCGCCAGCTCTCCGAGCGGCTGGAATCGCTGAAAGAACGCCATGAGCAGGGGCAGCTGCACAGCGTAGAATTCCTCAAACAACTGCTAGATCTCGCCAGGGACGTACTGCAAGCCGAAAAAGAGACCCCGCCCGCCGAGGACGAAGACCGGGGCAAGGCCGCCCTCACCGAACTCTTTGAAGAGGCGCGCAACCCAGACACGCCGATCATCGTGGAGCGCATTGTCGCCAAAATCGACGAGATCGTGCGCCTCGTCCGCTTCCCCGGCTGGCAAACTACCAGCGCCGGCGAGCGCGAAGTCAAAAAAGCGCTGCGCAAAACCCTATTCGACTTCAAGCTCCACCAGGATACAGAGCTGTTCGACAAGGCTTACGGCTATATCAAGCAGTATTACTAAATGGCCATTCTGCCCAGCTTGCCCCACTTCGACCAGCTGGAATTGCTTTTGGCCTCGCCTGTCCAGTTCTTTGTTCAAGTAAGCGATGACTTTATCATCATCCGGGTCGCGGCAGATCGCCGGAGAAGCACCCAACTCGATCAATTCAATCTCATCTACCAGATAATCACGAAACGCCCGCAATGACTCAGGATATATGAGTGAGCGAATATAGATTCGACTCAGCACATGCTCGTATTCGGCAAGTAATTCATCCGAGCAGACTACCGTAAAGCGCGCCGAAGCCCATGCCATGACAAACGTAGCAAACTCTGGCGGTCGTGCTAAGGCCCTAACCAACTGATTTGTATCAAGAACGATGCGCATGCGGTTCTTTACGAGCGCGTTCAATTAGGGCGTTGAACTCAGCGTCAGCAGGCAAATCAATCGGCTCCTGTTGGCTACGAATGATGGCCGCTTCGATTTCGGTAAGCGCAGCTTTGAAACGTTCCTTGCGCGTCAGTTTGCGTTTTGGCCTGTCTGACAATACGACAATCCCGATCGTTGCCCCGCTGGGTATACTATCGGGCAAAACAATCGTACGGTCGTCGCCAACCGTTGTCACCAACAAAGGCTGTTCTATGAAAGTCATAGCAATCTCCTGCAAAACAGAAAGCATCCGGCAGTATCCGATATTAAGTATACCATGTGCGTTACCGCGAAAGGCCCTATCGCTCGGTTTGGAGCAGAAATTGCGCATACTCGACCAACTTTTGCTGATTCTGCTCACTGAGTCGTTTTGCGAGCGTGGTCAACTCGTGAAAGAGCGCCGAATCAGGTGGGGGTTCGATGATGCCGGCCTCCTGTAAGATTCGTTCCGGCGGCACGTGCAAGGCCTTGGCGACCGCCTGACAAAACCGCTTGCCGGGACCGCGCTTGCCCGCCATGACCTCTGAGATCGACGTGGGTAACAGCCCAGCCCGCCGCGCCAACTCCCGTTGTGACCAGCCCCGTCTGTCCAGTTCTTTGTTCAAGTATACGGACAAATTGTTCGCCATGTAGAAACATTATACACAACCAATGTTCTGTTTTATATGACATTTTGAACTTATTTATTGACAATCCTGTGGAAGTCTGCTATGGTATAGGTGTACTGTTCATCCGTACAAAGCATTCCACATATCAGAAGGAGAGTCCTATGTCCGTCGAACCGCTCGAAAAGGTCATCCATCTGTGGGAAACGGAGAAGATTACTTTGCCACAGGCGATTGGCAAGATCCTGGTGTGGCTACGCCACATTGAGGCGCGGTTGCGCAAACTCGAAGCGGCTCAACCGCGTGCAGATGACCGGCCCTCAGACATGCCTTGATTCGCTGCCACAAGGAGTCAGCTTGCGCCCCAAAGACCTCCGGGAGGTGGCCGCAGGAGATCCCGAATGTCCCGAATCTCGCCGGCCACGGGGGCCC
>JAHDWG010000476.1:4270-5317 GCA_023384495.1 Caldilineaceae bacterium | reverse complement strand
ACCATGTTAATTTCTAACTGTCATCGGTGTGCATTTCTAATTGACATTGGGAGCAAGGCCGCCGTTGCGTCCAGCCCCGCCAGATCGACTTGCATGATTGACTTCTCGGTGAGGGCGAGGGTGCGTCCATCGTTCAACTTGACCAAGATTGCATCCACGTTCACGCAATCCATCTCTTCTTGCCTTGAACCGCAGAGCAAGATCGTTTTCATGGGAATCCCTCTCCTTTCTTGGGGTTAGGAACGCTATATCATTTCGCCGTACTCGCCACCAGCGCCCGCTTTCGCATTTTCAGGCTTAGGGATGTCGGTGACCAACGCCTCGGTGGTGAGCATCATGGCCGCGAGCGAGCAGGCGTTTTCAAAGGCGCTGCGCGCGCCTTTGACTGGATCGATGATGCCCGCTGCGAGCATATCACGATATTGGTTGGCGAGGACATCATAAGCGCTCGTACCACACAACGCAGCCAAGAAAACGCATTTGCAACAAGGCTAGCGTTCGATGATGGCCAGCGCATCGTTAACCAATCGGCTGCCCAGTGGTTTAGGCTTCATCAGGCAGCTTCCCTTTGCGAAAGCGGCAATATCACGACGCGGAATCCGCCTCACTTTCACTATACAATAAATCTCGCAAAAGAAACCGGTTTGTTGGCGAGTACTTGGCCTGGTCAATGGATGAGTTCGTAACGGTCTCGCCCGTCTGGTAGTTGACGCCGCCGATGCCGTAGCGCTTGTTGGATTGTCCTGGGGTGGGAATCCTGACCTGCTGCCCTTTGGGGCTCCACAGGTGGCGCAAGGTCGGCAACCAACTGACGTTGAACTCATCGACATAGTAGAAGACTTCGCCAGGGCTGTCGGCAAAGCGTTGCAGCGTCCATAGCGAGTAGGGCTGGTTCAACCCACGGGGACGCTGGCGCACTACCTTCAGTAAACGTGCTGTATACGCTGCTGTCACGGTGGCGGGCGCACCAGGTCGAGGGGCATCCTCCAGCCCCCTGATCCCTGGCGATTCTAACTTTTTCCATCTTTGGTAGTGCCTGGTCAAACT
>JAHDWG010000476.1:1729-4260 GCA_023384495.1 Caldilineaceae bacterium | reverse complement strand
CATTTCTCGGTCGAAACATCGATCGCCCTGTCTACCAGATGCACGATGCCTTTTGATTTCCTGAACAAGCTGCTCAGGTTGGTATGTTCTTCTCTTCCAGATGGCCAACTACCACCTGCATACAAGATGTCTCTGTCCGCGTAATCCGCAAGGGAATCAATCCGGGTTTGATGCAAACAGGGCGGGCTGATCCTTCGCCGGCTTTTTCTTTCCTTGTGTCTTGCGCCTGGCCGGTGTGGTGGCTGCCGAGGCGGCAGAGGCCGCCGCCCGTTCATGATTGAACGCCAGCAGCCGCCACCGGCCAGTAATCCCAGTTGGCGCGATCCCAATTCCAGCCAGCGGCAATAGATGTCGGTCGAATCGAGCTGGCCGAGCGCATACTGTTCCAGCCTCAGGGTGGGCCAGGCGTCGAGCCGGAAGCGTCGCAGAATCTCTGCCCGTTGGCGTTCTCCTCGGCCAGGTGGTCGGCGTCCTGATTGCGATCATAGGGGCGGATTGCATCCTGGAGTGATAGTTGTTGGGTGCGCATGGTGTAGACTCTTATGTAGTGGCTTTGATCTGGTCGAGCATCCATGTGTAGGTGGCGAGAAGCTCCTGGAGCGCAGCGTCGTCCACAAAACGGTTGAGCGGCACCGTGGGGCGGCGCGCTAACATATCCTCGGCCAGATTGATACCGGGGATGGCGTTTAGGCGCTGCAAGAGTGTCCGGCGCATCGCGATCTGGTCAAAGGGTGGCTTGTACTGGTACCAGTAGAAGTAGAACTCGATGGTGCCCACAGTCCAGATTGCGAAAAGCTGGTGGTCAGTGCCATTGTGATGCAGAGTCGGAACAAAGCTGCCCTGGGTGCTACCTTTGCCCCACAAGATACGGGTTACTCGTTGGTGCCCCCAATCGAGAATGGCGCGGGCGACCGGTACAGCTTCAGGGCTGCGGCTGTGTAGTTCCGCAAAGAAGGAAGACTCATCCCACTGGCGTTTGGGGAGGGAGGGGCTGCCCTTTTTCTGCTGTGCCTCGCTGGTCTGGCCGATGACACGCGGGGTTAAGGTGCGCAGGCCAGACCCCACATACTGGCGCACTTCGACGGCCAGGACCTCGGCGGGGTCCATCTGCTCGTTGAGGAATTCGACGATGCGGCGCAGTTCGGGCGGGATCTGGTCGGCGACAAAGATCAGGCGCAATTTGCGCGCCTGGAGATTGGTCTTGACCTGGCCCCAAAATCGCTCCATGGTTTGCTCATCCTCCGATTGTGTCTCCAGGAATTCGGCCAGACGCAGCGAGGGGTCGTCGCCGGCGGCGTTGCAGGTTGCCTCGAAGCGGGCGCGGAGGCTCTCCACCGGCCAGTAGGCGACGGCGTTGGCAGCGTAGTCGAGCATCTGGGCGACCACCTCACGGCGGATGCGGGTGTCGCTACTGCGCTTGACCTCCACCAGCGTGGGGATGCCGTCCTGGTCGAGGAAGAGATGGTCGAGCGCAAAGAGGTTGCCGCCGCCGACCTCGCCGGGCACGCCCATTTCGCGAGCGACGAGCAGCCAGCGCCGTGGGGTGGCGGGGTCGATCTGGTCGCCGGCCAGGAGATCGGGGTATTGTTCCAGCAACGTCTGGAGCATATCCTCGTTGGCGTAGGGCTGTTCTTCCAGCGCCAGAAGCTGGTTGTCGGACTGGATGAGGTAGACTTTACCGGTCATCGTGTTGCCTTGTGTGAGGTACGCCTTACAGGTGACAGTGACCTCCAAGGTGACTGTCACCTATTTTTTACCTATTTTCATCCATCATCCACATGATGAAACTCATGGGTCAGATAGCCACGGCTGCGGATAAACTCGTTCATGGACTCCCGATAGCCTGTGGCGCCGCCGAAGTGCTCGTCAACCAGCGTGCGATCCACCAGACTCCCTTGCCGTTGGCCGATCCAGTCGAGGTAGTTGGAAAAGGGCCAGGCGTCCAGTTGGGCAACGATGCCATCCTTGACAGGATTGGCGTGGATGTAGCGGCAGAGATGGCGCAAGTACCGGTCATTGTCCACCATGATAGCCCGAAAGCGACCTTCGAAGAGTGTCCCGCTGCGCTCGTAGAGCTTGTTGTGCGCCTTGGAATAGCTGTTGAAGACTCGCTGGGACAAAAGGCCGGCCGGCTGGTCACCCTCCTGGCGGACGAAAAAGCGATAGTGGTTGGGCATCAAACAGTAGGCGACCATCGTCAAGTGTAGCTCGGTGCAGTACTGCCTGATGCGCCGCTGGACAAACAGATAGTTTTGCTCCTCTGGAAAGATCGTACCACGCCGCGCGCCGCGGTTATAGAGGTGATAGTAGCTGCCGGGAAGCCTGTGATTTCGTCTTTTCGTGCGCGTGGCATGATGTGTCCTCGCTGATTTTCTGGGCAAGCGTCGCCGTCCCCCCAGGCGCCAGTCACCTCGCAGGTGACTCTCACCTTCGCCGCGGTGCGTGGCCGGTGCGGATGAGGGCCGCCGTCCCCCCAGGTGACAGTCACCTCGCAGGTGACTGTCACCTTCGCCGGCGGTGCGTGGCCGGTG
>JAHDWG010000476.1:0-1629 GCA_023384495.1 Caldilineaceae bacterium | reverse complement strand
GCAGGTGACTGTCACCTTCGCCGGCGGTGCGTGGCCGGTGCGGATGAGGGCCGCCATTCCCCCAGGTGACAGTCTCGCAGGTGACAGTCACCTTCGCCGGCGGTGCGTGGCCGGTGCGGATGAGGGCCGCCATTCCCCCCCAGGTGACAGTCACCTCGCTGGTGACTGGCGCCTTCGCCGCGGTGCGTGGCCGGTGCGGATGAGGGCCGCCATTCCCCCACTTGAGTTTGGCTTTTTGAGGGAGGGGGTAGAAAAGGGGATGAACTTGTTGTAAAGTGTTTGTAGCAAGCAAACCAACAACAAAGGACATCTCCAATGGAAGATAACAGAAAAGGCGCAGAAAAGCTAGAGTTGTTGCCAGCGTTGTTGAGGTTGGTGGAGAAATGCCAAGGGAGCTATCGACAAAAGCGGGTATATAATCGTGTGTTGGGTTTGGTGATGGCGGAGTTATTTGCGTTCGGCCGGCACACGATCACACAGTTGCTGCTGGTGCTGGGGCTGACGGAGGAGGATTGGAGTGCGTGGTATCGGATCTTCAGTGCGGGGCGTTTTGACGAAGAGCAGACCAGTGCGGTGATGGTGCAGGAGATGTTGTCGGCGGTGAATGAGGCGGAGCCCTTTGTGGTAGGGGTGGATGGCTTCCATGTGCCACGCTGCAGCGAGACCATGCCGGGGACAGGCTGGATGCGTGGGTTGCAGACCGCCAAGTTTAAGCCTGGCATACAACGCGGGCGACGCTTTGTCGAAGCGTCCTGGCTGCCGCCTATCGTAGCAGGTTTCAGCCGGGCGATCCCGCTCCGTTGTTTGCCTGCCTTTACGGAGAAATCGGCGCCGTGTGAAGCGGCTCCACAGACGGAAGTGGCGGCGGGGTTGTCCATTTTGCAGTGGCTGCGCAGCCGGATGGATGCAGCAGAGCGCAGGGAGCCGGTCTTGCTGCAGCTGACTGACGGTAGCTACGATACGCTGGCGTTCTGGGGCGGTTTACCCAAGCGTACGGTGGCCGTGGTGCGCACAGCTCGCAATCGCTGCCTCTTCGAGTTACCCACCGCTGACGCCCATGGCAATCGCAAATATGGCAACAAGGCGCCCGCACCGGCCGACTGGCTCAAGGAGCGCAAAGGTTTTCAGCGCCAAACCGTCATGGTGCGCGGCCAGGAACGCACCATGCGCTATCGGGTGGCGGGTCCCTTTGTCTGCGATGGTTTGCCGGACATCCCCTTGTTTCTGCTTGTCGTTGGCGGTGGCAAGCGCCCGCCCGGCGCCCGGCGTAAAAGTTATCAGCCTTGCTTTTTCCTGGTTTCTGCTCTGCTCGTCGATGGCCTCTGGTCTTTACCGCTCTCCATCACCGCACTCCTCGCCTGGCTCTGGCAGCGCTGGGAACTCGAGGTCGCACACCGCCAAATGAAGACGGGGCTCGGCCTCGGCGAAAAACAATGTTGGAATGACAAAGCCACCGTTGCCACCGTTCAATGGTCGGTCTGGCTTTACGCACTGATGATGCTCACCGGTTATCGCATCTGGGGCAATCATTGCCCCACCAAACCCCCTGGCCTTTGGCGCACCGCACCCAAACGCTGGTCGTTCAATACCCTCTGGCGCACTTTTCGCATTGAATGCTGGCGCCACCCC
>JAHDWG010000475.1:3968-5317 GCA_023384495.1 Caldilineaceae bacterium | reverse complement strand
GCATGTTGAGCGAAGGGCAGGGCTACTTTCAGGTCTCGGCCTGGAACGCCATCTTCCCCGGGTTGGCGATCTTGGTGACCGTCCTGGCGGCCAATCTGCTAGGTGATTACTTCTCGGACCGGCGTTGATGCACCATCATGAGCTGACAGCCCTTGGCCCCTCATGCAACGGCGCTGAGGCTGGGCTAGGTTTTGCTGGAATTAGCTTTTGGCAAAATGAGGCACGACCTGTTTACCCAGCAGGTGTAGCGCCTCCACGCTGCCGTCCGGCCCGTGGGGCATGCCAAACTCGATGCGGGTCACCTGTGTTTCGGCGGCCATGCGCTCGATCTGCTCGATGATGTCGTGGGGCGCGCCGTAGAGGGCGAAGTGGTCCAGCACCCGCTGTGAGATGGCAGCCTCGAAATCGCCGCGGGCGGCCGCGGCCTGCGCATAGGCAACCTCCTCCGGCCCGATGCCCAAGTGATCGGTCATAGGCGAGAGGTAGGGCAGATAGAAGGCCAGCGTACGGCGGGCAAAGGCCTTGGCCTGCTGGCGGTCGGTCGAGACCGAAGTCAGCGGCCCAAAGACCAGGCCGACCTCAGCCGGGTTGCGCCCGGCGGCGCGTGCGCCCTCGGCTATGTGCGTCCACATGAACTGCCCATACTCGGCGCTCCACATAGCGCCCGCCTTTACCTCGTTGGCAATGGCGCCGGCCATGCGGCACATGCGCGGCCCCCAGGTGCCAATCATCACGGGTATCTCATTGCGCAGCGGTTGCCAGTGCAGGTGGGCATCCGCGCTGAGCTGGAAGACCTTGCCGTCGTAGGCCTGTTTCTCGCCGCGCCAGAGTTGGCGTGCGATCTCGACGGCCTCGCGTACGCCCGCAATCGGTTTTTCGGGTGCGACCTGGACCAGATCCAAAAAGGCGCCCCGCCCGATGCCCAAATAGGCGCGCCCGCCGGAGATCTCATCCAGCAGCGCGGCCTGCTCGGCTAGGATCGCCGGGTGAATGAGATAGGGGTTGGAGACCGATGGCCCCACCCGGATGCGCTTTGTGTGCTGGGCGACCACATAGAGGATCGGCCAGGCCGGTTTGAACATGAGGTCGTCAAAGATGCTCAAGGTGTGGAAGCCATACGCCTCGGCCAGCCGGGCCAGCTCGATATAGTCGCCAATCGGCTTGCTGCCGGAAATCCCGAAACTCAATTGAACCATGGTTGACCGTTTCCTTGTTAAGTAGTAGCTTTACCTGTTCTTGCGTGAATCGGACTCGGCGGCGTTAGCCCGGGGGGGGGGGGACTCCGCCGAGTGCGACAAAACGGGGGGTCCCCACATGCCGGAGGGGTCCACCAAAATGAGGGATGTAGC
>JAHDWG010000475.1:0-3958 GCA_023384495.1 Caldilineaceae bacterium | reverse complement strand
GAGTTCGCACGAGGGCGTGCGAACTCCGCCGAGTCCGACAAAGCGTGGAGACCCGACTTCCGGGAGGTGACCACAAATAGCCTGAATGACGCAGTTGATTTGGGTCGCCTCCCGGAGGTCTTGCCAGCAGTCGGGTGTGAACGGCTTGTTTTTGACCATTTCGCAGGATGATACTATCATAACCCTCTCTTATCGGGTAGAAACAAGAAGCCATGGCACTATCTGCGTACGATCGAGTACAGGACAGACCTGCCAAACATGCAAAGGGGTACCAGAGCAACACTGCCGATTGGCGCTTCCCCTCTACGAAATCAAATTGCTCTAGCCCCCGGTCAGGAGGCCGCCATGCTATCCGACCGCCAATCGATTCGCTCCTTTCGTCTGGCCGACTTGTTGGCTGCGCTTTCGCTGGTGGCGGACCTGGGAATGGGTCACGCCCCTGAGGAAGCGGTTTCCGCCTGCTTTCTGGCCACCGGGCTCGCCCGCCGCTTGGGGCTGAGTGAGCCGGAAGTCGGCGACGTGTATTACACCACCCTGCTGCGTTTTACGGGTTGCACCGCCTACGCCCACGAAGATGCCCAATTGTCGGCCGGCGACGATGTGGCCATGCGCGCCGCCGGGGCCGCGCGAGATCTGGGCAGCTTCCGCGACGTGGCCGCCTTTTTCCTGTTTGACCTGGCGCGGGATGCGCCGTTGCTCCGCCGGGCGGGCGCGGTGTTGCGTACACTCGCGCAAGGTCAACGGGGGACGGACGAGATGTTCCGCTCCCATTGTGAAGTAGCTATCATGCTGGCCCGCCGGCTGGGGCTTGGCTCGACCGTCCAGCAGGCGCTCCAAGACGCCTTCGAGCGCTGGGACGGTCAGGGCTCGCCGCAACAGCTCCGCCGAGATACTGTGGCGGCGCCTGCGCGCTTCGCACAGGTGGCCTACAAGGGTATCCTCTTCTACCGGCTGGGGGGCATAGAGGCGGCCAGTGACGTGGTGCGGCAGATGGCGGGTGGCGGTCTCGACCCCGCCATTGCCGCAGCCTTTCTCGAACATGGCCCTCATCTCCTGGCAGAACTGGCCGATCTTGACGCCTGCCAGGCTGTTCTGGAAATTTAACCCGAGCCGCACCGTCAGGTAGCTGCATCCAAGCTGTATGATGTGGCGCGCGCCTTTGCCGATGTGACGGACCTGAAAGTACCGTTCCTGCGCGGCCACGCGCGGGGCGTGGCTGAACTGGCTGCCGCCGCGGCCCGCCATCTCAAGTGGGCTGAAACCGACGCAACAACCCTATACCGGGCGGCGCTGCTGCATGACATCGGCCGGGTCGGGGTCGCCAACGGCGTCTGGGAAAAGCCCGCCCCGCTGACCCGCCATGAATGGGAGCAGGTCCGCTTGCACCCCTACCATACCGAGCGAATTCTTTCCTGTTCACCGGCGCTGGCTGACCTGGCGCCGCTGGCAGGGATGCACCACGAACGGCTGGATGGGTCCGGCTACTACCGGCAGGCAACCGCCGATACAATACCCCTGGCGACGCGTGTGCTGGCGGCAGCCGATGCCTACCAGGCGATGACCCAGGCGCGCCCCTATCGCCCGGCGCTGGCGGCTGAGGCGGCAGCCGGTGGGCTCCTGGCCGGCGTCAAGCGGGGGCAATTTGACGGTGCGGCTGTCCAGGCTGTGCTTGCCGGCGCCGGCCACACGCAGGCCAGCCGGCGCCGGGTGTGGCCGGCCGGCTTGAGCGACCGTGAAGTCGAGGTGCTCATCCTCCTGACGCGTGGCGCCACAAACAAAGAGGTTGCCGCCGAACTCAATATCTCCCCAAAAACGGCGGGGCACCACGTGCAGCACATCTACAACAAGATCAATGTCTCCACCCGAGCCGGCGCCGCCATGTTCGCCATGGAACAGGGTCTGGTCTAGTTTGTCCATAAATAGGGCAAACACCCGATGTTTTTGGACACGGGCCGGTCTATACTCCCTGTAGCAAACGCATGATAAGTACGCAAACTTGGTTTTTCGGTATTCCTACAGCCGGCCATTGTAGGTCATCGCCTCCGGCGTGACGTATCAGACTGGTGGTGAGCTTGTCACGCCGGAGGCGATGACCTACTGCAACTCCAAGGTACGTGATTTATGGTGCAGTAAGGGGACGGTACTGATTGTCGCGGTATTCCGAAAGCCAGGTAAATTGCCCACATTTTGGTTCAGATAGGAGGGGACGATGGAATATGTACTCTCGCCTGACGGAACACGGATCGCCTACCACCGCCGTGGCGCAGGGGCGCCGCTGATCCTGATCCCGGGTAGCGGGACGGCAAATCCGGTTGCCTGGACTGACGTCGTCCCAGCGCTTGCGGAGCACTTTACGGTCTATGCGGTTTACCGCCGCGGCCGTGGTGAGAGCGGGGATGGCCCGACCTATGCCATCGAGCGTGAGTTTGAAGACGTTGCCGCTATTGTAGACTCTGCGGGCGAGCCTGCAGCTCTGTTAGGGCACTCCTTTGGCGGCCTCTGCGCCCTTGAAGCTGCCTTGCTCACGAGGAATCTACGCAAGCTGATCTTGTACGAGCCGGCTATCCCTCTCCCCGGCGTAGTGCTTTACCCTGAAGGGGTCATCGACCGGATGCAAGCCCTGTTGGATGCGGGTGACCGGGAGGGGGTCCTCATCACACTCTACCGTGACGTCGTTCAGATGCCCCCTCACGAAATTGAACAGTTGAAAGCGTCGCCGGCATGGCCGGAGCGGGTCGCGTCAGCGCACAATGTGCTGCGCGAGGCGCGGGCAGAAGAGCAGTATACCTTCTCGGCGCAGCAGTTCAAGGACCTGCACACCCCGACGCTGCTCCTGCTCGGCGGCGAAAGCCCGCGGTTCATCAAAAAGGCTACCGAAGCGGTAGACACAGCCCTGCCCAACAGCCGGATCGCCGTCATGCCGGGTCAGCAACATATGGCAATGTATACGGCTCCCGACCTCTTTGTGCATGAGATGCTGTCGTTTTTGAACGAGCCAGGGTAATTCTCTTCCTCTCTGTGTTCTCCGTGTCTTCTCTGTGCTCTGGTATGATGGATGCACAGCGCCGAACTCTGTGCATCTCTGTGTCTCGCTTTTCGCTCTGGCTTGGCCAGTTAAACTCGAATCTGAATGAGATCGCAAATTGGAAAGCATCGTGAACCAGACTGTAGGTCATCGCCTCTGGCGTGACACGTTCCGTCACGCCAGAGGCGATGACCTACGAGGGTCGCACTTTCAATTTGACATGAGTTTAGGAGTGATTAGGAGTGATAATGAAAACGATTGTCTCAAAGGATAAAACAAGGATCGCCTACCAGCGCAGCGGCGCCGGGCCGCCGTTGGTGCTGGTGCATGGGGCGGTTGCCGACCACACCCGCTGGGCGCCGGTAGTGCCGGCGCTCGAACGCCACTTTACTGTGTATGCCATGGACCGGCGTGGTCGCGGCGGCAGCAGCGACGCCAACGAGTACGCCATTGAGCGCGAGTTTGAAGATGTGGCCGCGCTGGTGGATTCGATTGATGAGCCGGTGAATCTCTTGGGCCACTCCTTTGGCGCGTTTTGCAGCCTGGAGGCCGCCCGGCTCACGCCCAATATTGGCCGCCTCATGCTCTATGAACCACCGCCACCTGGGGTCAAAGGCGCGCTCCCGCCCGATGTGGCGGCCAGGATGCAGACCCTACTGGACGCCAACGACCGCGAGGGGGTGGTCAGTACATTCTTACGAGAGGTGGCAGGCATCACGGCTGCGGAACTGGAGATGCTGCGCGCGGCGCCATCGTGGCCGGGGCGGGTGGCGGCAGCGCACACGATCCGGCGCGAGATCAATGCGCTGGAGGGGCTTCCCCGGTTTGATGCGGAGCGGTTCAAGGCGATCAAGCTGCCGGTACTGCTTCTGCTGGGCGGCGACAGCCCGCCGCTCTATGGCGATGCCATCGCGCAAATTCACGCGGCGCTGC
>JAHDWG010000474.1 GCA_023384495.1 Caldilineaceae bacterium | reverse complement strand
CCCAACGACAGCAGCAACTTCCAGGAAGGTTTCTGCTTGTGCTCCCAGACGTTCCACACGCTCCGTGATAACTTGTTGAAGCAGATGTGGAACAGGCACGTCATGAATAGGCTTTAGCCACAGCCCGAGCGCATCCTTTGCCAGCAAATCCCGCCCCATCAAGTTGTTCAGCAACTCAACCAAGAAAAGAGGATGTCCTTCTGTACGTTCGTGCAAGTAGCGACCTAGTTGGGCCGTACACGCGCCATGATAGCCTTCGACGAGGCGCATCGTTCCGTCTATGTCGAGCGGCGTCATCGCGATGAATTCAACTGGACGATTGTGCCGCAGGACAGACAGGTAGCTATAGAGCGGGCGCCTTTGTTGAAGCTCTTCGGAACGGTAGGCACCAATGAGTAGCAGTGGCGTGCGATCAAGGTTGCGAGTCACAAATTCGAGCAGGTCGAGCGAGTCCTGATCCGCCCAGTGTAGGTCATCCAGGATGAGGAGGAGGGGCTGCTTTGCCGCGAGGCGGTACAATTGTGAAGCTACACGCTGAATTAATTCATGAATCGAGGGCGCTACAGGGCCACTGCCAAAGGGCTCGGGCAGGGTCTCCAACTCGGGTGCGGTAAGAGAAAGCGTGGCAATCAGTTCGCGTCATGGCAAGAAAGGAGGCGTTACTCCCCTTTCGTAACAATGTCCGACAGCGACCGTTATCCCCTGGGCGTGGGCCTGCTCTGCACAGACAAGGGCTAATGAACTCTTGCCGATCCCAGCCTCACCGCTGATGAGCACCAGCGCGCCCCTGTTTCGTCTGGTTGTCTCCAGTCGTTCAACAAGAGTACGCAGATCGCTGGCGCGACCACTGCCTAGAACGTACAGGTGGACCAAATGTCGGTAGGTTGGCGCATGGGCTGAATCGAGGTGATACAGACGACGAACATGCTGAACTGCGTTGTGATAGTCACCCTGCTTTTCGAGCAAGCCAGTCAGTCGTTCGAGCGCGCGAATGTACAGCTGGCGCAGCCGGTCGCGCTCGCCGCGCAGCCAATCCTCTTGACAGGCGGGCAACAGGTCCCCCGTGTAAAGTTCCAATGCCGTGGTGAGCAAGTTGCAGGCGTCACCCGGGTCAGTGGTCGAATTCGCCTGATGCAGCATGTCCTCAAACGTCGTCACGTCAAGAATGTATGCTGCATCAGGCTGCCACCGCACCAGCTCAGGGGTGACCGACAATGGCTGTACTGCTTCGGGTAGGATGGCCTGCGCTTGCTGTATCAGTTCATCGAGGAGCGCAACTGCTGCCAGGTGGGGGTGATTTGGAAAGAACTGCTCTGCTAACGTCCGACGCGATTGAGGTTTCTCCACGCATAAGAGGAGGAATGCAAAAAAGGATTGCAGACGCATGGAGGCCACAGGGATGATTTCGTCCCCATAGCTGAGTCGAAATTTACCGAGTAATTCGATGTGCAAGAGAGGAAACATCGGGTTCTTCCGTCATTGACATGAAGACCAGCACGGCAACGAGGCAGAACGGAACCGCTGGGAACCCTTTCCATGCATATCTCTATAGTGGAAAGACGAACGATACTATACCACATGAACATTGCTTGTGCAACGCACCCTGAAATCGGCGTAGGGCTATTTCAGGGTGCAGGTCGTTGCACTTGTATCAACGATTGTTGCGCTGGGGGTGTACCTGACGCCAACGGCCCATCCAGGTACACGCACGCTGGGCGTATACGCACCCAGCCGGCGAGGGCGCCTTTCGACTCATTCTTTACAAATTTCGCTGCGTGATCTCGATTTTCTGCAACATGAAACAGCCCTAGGGGATCACCCCCAGCACAGCGTTGCGCCTGGCAAAGTTCTTTGGGATGACGCGGGATTTCTGGCTGAATCTACAACTGCGCTGGGACTTGTACTGGGCCTAACCGGAAGATGAAGCGGTACTTGAGAGCATCGAACCATTGTCGATAACTTTGGTTGGCCCACTTGCATAATCACACAACGAGTCTGGCGCCTGCCAACCTTGTCCGGCTTTCCACGATTTAACGGGCATCGCGGGGTTCGCACTCCCACGCGCGAACCCCGCGGCGAACACGTGTTCGCCGGCGTACTACCATCCGTATGGTGAGTGTGGGGTATGGAGCCGCAAGTTCAGACGCGCACCACCAATCGCGGCGGCAACGACATAGGTCACAGCCGGCAAACCAAGCCAGAACAGGTAGGTCGATAGCGTCAGTGACGCAACCGTAACCCCCAGCCCGTACTCCAGCCCCAGTTGAATTACAGCCACCACCGCCAGCGCGATAGCTCCGCCGATGAGCGCTGCCTGCACCGGCGAGCGCGCTGCGTTCAACCGGGGTATGACCGTGTACACCAGCACCGCGGTGAGCGCCCCCAGCAATGCCGCCGGCACTGCCAGCAGCGTCGCCAGAACCAACGCCGGAATTGCCAGGGATGCGGTCGTGGCGATGACCGTGCCCAGCAGACCGGCATCCGGCCAGGGCATGGTCACCAGGGTGAAGGTGGCGCGCAGCGTGGCATAGAGGAGAAAGGCCAGTGCATAGGCATAGGTCAGCGCCACCCCGATGAGCGCGCCAGTGCGCACCACCTCTCCCCACGACAATTGGACGCGCACCTCTCTGTACGCAATTGTGCTCATCGCGCCACCTCCACCAACGCCGGTGTCGTGCTGGCTGTGGACCCTTCGCGTTCGGCGCGCGCCTTGATCCCCAACATCATGCCCGATTCCATGAGGAAGTGGGCCGGTTCAAAGATCGGGTAGTAGTAGAGCGCATTGCCCGGCCCCTCCACGACCCACGGGTAGCGCACGATCAGACGGGTCGTCTGCGCATCGACCGGCACGAGCGCCAGCGTCCAGCCCTGGCCAAAGACCAATGTGCTCCCTGGCTCTAAAAAGGTAACCACGGTTGATGTGACCGGGCTTTGCTCGCCGCCCCGCATGAGGGCCAATCGGTCGCCCACCTGTAGCTGTTGGAGTTCCGGCAGAATCTCATTGACATTGTGCATATCGGCGGCAAAGAGATTTTCAAGCCAGCTATAGCTATAGAAGCCGCCGCGGCCCTGCCCCAGTTGCACTATCCAGCGCCAAACGCGATCCGCCGGCGCATGGATGGTGATTGCCCGCGTCGACACGACCGCATCCGTAGAGATAAAGCGGTCACCGGCCAATGGCAACGCAACCTCTTGTTCAGTGGCGCCCCAGTGCATGTACCACGGGCGGATAACCAAGCTAAAAGAGAGCACCAACAGACCGATTAACCAAGCGTACCTTTTGAGGTGCATTAGGCAGCTCTCCTTGTAGGACAACGGAATGGACCGCGGATGCGGCGGATTGATGCGGGTAAGAAATCCGTGCAAATCCGCAACATCCGCCCAATC
Organism: Caldilineaceae bacterium; assembly: GCA_023384495.1. GTDB lineage: Bacteria > Chloroflexota > Anaerolineae > Caldilineales > Caldilineaceae > CFX5. Next base: position 1,960 of record JAHDWG010000474.1, on the reverse strand, counting down.
CGCGGTCTATCTGCTTGCTATGCAAACACCTTCTCCTCGTGCCCCTCGATCTCCAAGATCATCTTGGTCGTCCGCAAGACGGCGTCGGGGTTGAGGCTGATGGAGTCGATGCCCTCCTGCACCAGAAAGGCGGCGAACTCGGGGTAGTCCGACGGGGCCTGGCCGCAGATGCCGACCTTGCGCCCGTATTGGTGCGCCGTGCGGATCAGGTTGGCGCACGACTGGCGTACCGCGTCGTTGCGCTCGTCGAAGAGCGACGCCACCTGCGACGAATCGCGGTCTACGCCCAGCACCAACTGCGTTAGATCATTGGAACCGATGGAGAAGCCATCGAAAATCTGCGAGAACTCCGCCGCCAGCAAAATGTTGGACGGGATCTCGGCCATGACGTAGACCTCCAGCCCGTCTTTGCCGCGCGGCAGCCCTTCCTCGGCCATGACATCGAGCACCTGCTGGCCCTCTTCGGGCGTGCGGCAGAAGGGCACCATAACCAGCAGATTGGTCAGCCCATACTCCTCGCGCACCCGTTTGATCGCTTTGACTTCGAGCACAAAGCCCTCGCGGTAGTCCGGGTGATAGTAGCGGCTCGCCCCTCGCCAGCCCAGCATGGGGTTGGCCTCCTCCGGCTCAAAGCGGCGGCCACCCACCAGGTGGGCATACTCGTTGGTCTTGAAGTCCGACAGCCGCAAGATGACCGGTTTGGGGTAGAAGGCCGCAGCGATGGCGCCGATACCCTGCGCCAGTTTGTCGACAAAGAATTCCACCTTGTCGGTGTAGCCGGCGGTGACTGCATCCACCTGCTGTTGCGTCTCGGCGGGCAGGCTGTGATAGCGGGTCAGCGCCAGCGGATGGACCTGTACCCAGTTGGCAAAGATAAACTCCATGCGCGCCAGCCCCACGCCGTCGTTGGGAATGGCGGCCTGTTTGAAGGCCATCTCCGGGTTGCCCACGTTCATCATGATCTGGGTATGCGGACGGGTCATGTCGCTCACGTCCATCTTATCGATGCGATACTTCAGCTCGCCATCGTAGACCCGGCCGGCCTCACCTTCGCAACAACTCACTGTAACCATCTGGCTGGTCTTGACGGCGCGGGTGATGTTGCCCGTGCCGACGATGGCGGGGATGCCCAGCTCGCGCGAGACGATGGCGGCATGGCTGGTGCGACCGCCCCGGTTGGTGATGATCGCCGCCGCGTTCTTCATGATCGGCTCCCAATCCGGATCGGTGATGTCGGTGACCAGGATTTCGCCGGGGCGGAAGTCGCGGATGTGGCTGACATTGGGGATGACGCGCACCTTACCGGTGGCGATCTTGTCCCCCACGGCCAGCCCTTCGGCCAGCACCTTGCTCTGTTCGAGTAGCTCATAGCTCTCGATGGTGGTCATCTTGTGCTGGCTGTGGACCGTCTCCGGCCGCGCTTGCACGATAAAGAGTTCGCCGGTGCGACCATCTTTGGCCCATTCGATGTCCATTGGCGTGTCGGCGCCGCGTTTGGCGGTGTAGTGTTCTTCGATGAGCATGGCCCAGTGCGCCAGCGTCAACACATCTTCGTCGCTCACCGAGAAGTGGGTGCGCTCGTCGGGCGGCACGGCCAGGTTCTTGACCAGCTTGCTGCCCGATTCGTTGTAGACCATGCGCAGTTCTTTGCTGCCCAGCCGTTTGCCGATCAGCGGGCGGTAGCCGAGCTTGAGCGTCGGTTTGAAGACGTAGAACTCATCGGGCGCGACGCGGCCCTGGACGATATTTTCGCCCAGGCCATAGACCGAGGTGACAAAGACCACGTCGCGGAAGCCGCTCTCGGTGTCCAGCGTAAAGATCACACCGCTGGAGGCCAGGTCCGCGCGCACCATCTTCTGCACGCCCACCGAGAGGGCCACGTCAAAGTGACCAAAGCCCATATCGACCCGGTAGCTGGTGGCGCGTGGGGTAAAGAGGCTGGCAAAGCACTTCTTCACCG
>JAHDWG010000473.1 GCA_023384495.1 Caldilineaceae bacterium | reverse complement strand
AAACTGATAATCGAATAATTCTACGTGCGCACCCAGAATGTGGACACATCCTGCGGCAGCCTGTCGGGCGGCAATCAGCAGAAAATGGTGGTGGCGCGCGAATTCAGTCGCCCCATCAAGCTGCTGATCGCGGCCCAACCCACGCGCGGCATCGACGTCGGCTCGATTGAGTTTATCCACAACCAGCTTGTCGCCAAACGAGACACGGGCGTCGCCGTGCTGGTGGTCAGCTCCGAGTTGGATGAAATCATGGGGCTGTCGGACCGCATTGCCGTGATGTACAAGGGGCAGATCATTGGCATCGTTCCCCGCACCGAGGCCACCCGCGAGGGGATCGGCCTGCTGATGGCCGGCATTCGCTGATTGACGTTTTTGAATTTTCGATTTACGATAAAAGCGCGCAGCAGCAAGGCGGCCCTAGCGCCTCCGATGTGTGGCGGTTCGTATATGCTATGATGCCCAATCTTGATCAACCCCAAACCATCGACACCGACGACCTGCACCCGCGGGCCACCTATCGGCTTGCCAATCAAGATCTGATCTTCCATGTCGACGCCGACACCGACCTGGTCGAGCTGGTCTGGCCGTGGGCTGGCGAAACCTACGCGCGACACATCCGTATGCGGGTGGTGGCCCTGCGCGACGAGCCGATGACGCCGCTGGTCACGCGCTTCTATCCGGGCTACCAGGAGGTGATCCTGGGCAACGAGGGGATGATCGTCAGCAAACGGCTCTGCGCACTGCTTAACAGCAGCTACGACCGCACCGTGCTCTGGTCGCTCGAATGTCAGGCTGAAGGCGACCGCCTGCTACGGCTAGAGATTGACATCGAGTGGGACCAGCCGCTGACGCAGCGCATGGTGGATGGCTTGCTCGTGGCGCAGCGTAACCCGGGGCCGGCGCGTGGCATCTACGACCAAAGCAATGCCGAAAGCACTTGCGTCTTTGGCAATCCATTTGGGCGCCCAGACCTGGTAGAGATCGATGACCCGCAGCGCGCGCGCCTGGTCTATCACGTATTGGTCAACGGCGTGGTCGAGGTGCCCCTCCTCTTGACCGTGAGCGATGTGGGCGAACAGATGGCCTGGAATGGGTTTCTTTCGCTGCGCGACACCGAACGCTCGTTCGAGCTGAGCAGCCGCGCCTGGGATGAGCTTCTCAAAGCGGGTCGGCTATGGACGCCCGACATCCACCTCAACCAGGCAATCTACGCCGGCAAGGTGGAAAGCGCGCGCCGTGTCCAGCGCCTGCGCACCGGCTTTGCCCCCAGCGACGGTGATCTGCGTCACCTGCCCGCGCTTGTCGACAGCCTGGATGTCTTTGACGTGACGCAGAGCCGCAATCTGTTGGCCCATGCCCGCCGCCTGGCCGAACGCACCGCAGGCCGCTTGCCCCTTTTCTTTCCGCGTCGCCCACAAGAGCAACCCGACGACCCCGGCCCGGCGTTGGTGGCCACCAATGGCGCCTACATCACCGCCTTGTATAGCCATCTCAGCCGGCGCTTTGACCCATCTTTGCTCGATGAACATTATGCCGCGGTTCGCGCGTGCGCCGATGCGTTGACGCAACTGTGGGGGCAGCCTACGTTCGAGCAAGATGGCAATACCCCGGCTGCGGCAGGCGGCGCCCTGCGCCGTGCGCTGGGGATGGCCATGCAGCACCTAGACAGCGTCAACATGGCGCGCTGGGAAAGCGAAGCGTGCGAAATGGAGCGCCGCGCCGAAGCGCTTGCCGTCCCCGCCCATTCCGAAACCTTTGCCGTGGCCGCGCGGTTGGAGGGCGCCGGGTGGCGCCAGGGGGCAGACCGCCCCGCGTCATTCGATGAACCGTGGTCCGGCGTACAGCTTGCCGGCCAGGCCGTGTGGCTGGGCTGTGGCATCCGTTGGGCCCGCGATAGGTTGGTGGTGCAGCCGGCGTGGCCCGCGGAATGGCCCTGGTGGGCGTTGCTCGATCTGCCGACCACGCAGGGCAAGCTCAGCCTGCTGTGGGATGGGGAGACGCTGCACAGCACACAGCCAGCCGGCAGCCCGCTACCTGTTCAACTGGTCGACCAGATCAAGCCGCTCAAATCCGACGAACATGAGTTCGATCTCCAGTTCGAGTTGACCGACGCCGTGGAAGGCCAGCCCAGGCGCCGCCTGTTCAAACCCACCTTTGCGTGATGCTCCCCCGGTCTCAGAATGCACACCATCGGCAACCGAACAAGAAAAACGAACCTTAAGCTTATGATGGACAACTGACCTTATGCGCAATACTGCGTACGTGTATGATCCGTTTAATTTGCGGCACACGTTGGAAGGACACCCTGAAAACTACCGGCGGCTAGAACAGACGTGGGCGCTGTTGCAGCGCGACGGCATTCTTGATCGGTTGATGCAGATCCCCAGCAGCCCCGCCCCGCTAGACGCCGTGCTGCGCGTCCACACGCCACGCTACATCGAAGCCCTCCAGCAGATTGCCGATGGCGGCGGCGGCCAGATCGATGGCGACACCTATGTCAACCCCGACAGCTATCATGCGGCGCTGTTGGCCGCCGGCGGGCTGCTCAACTTGACCGACGCCGTTCTTTATGGGCAGGCCGATAACGGGTTCGCCCTGATCCGCCCGCCGGGCCACCATGCGCTGGTGCATCGCGGCATGGGCTTCTGCCTGCTCAACAACGTTGCCATTGCGGCGCGCTGGGCGCAGGATCGCCATGGCGTGGGTCGCGTGCTCGTTGTCGACTTCGATGTCCATCATGGCAACGGCACGCAGGATATATTCTACGAAGACCCCACGGTCATGTTCTTTAGCACGCACCAGTTTCCCTATTACCCGGGCACCGGCGCCGCCGACGAGCTGGGGGTGGAACTGGGACACGGCGTCAATGTGAACGTGCCCTTCCCAGCCTATGTGGGGGACCAAGGATATCTGCGCGCCTTTCGTCGCTTGTTAGCCCCGGCCGTGCGCGACTTTCGCCCCGATGTGATCTTTCTTTCCGCCGGCTTTGACGCCCACTGGATGGACCCGCTGGCCGGGATGCAACTGAGCATCACCGGTTACGCAGCCCTGGTGGAAGAGTTGCTCGGGCTGGCCGACGACCTCTGTCATGGCAAGCTCATCTGCGTGCTAGAAGGTGGGTATCATCTGGACGTGCTCGCCCACAGCGTCCTCACCACTTTCCGGGTGCTGAGCGGCAGCCCGCAGGGGATCAGTGACCCATTTGGCCAACCGCCCGAAGGCGAACGCAATGTGACCCAGCTGATCGACCGGCTCGCCAATCTCCATGGGTTCAAGGCGCCTCCATTCTATTCGCTGCGCGCCTGACAAGCCGCCCAACAAGCCAAGGACAAGCCAAGGATGCGGAGAGCGTTATGACCAGGGTCTTTATCATGGGCGATCTGCATGGCCAGCTCGACAAAGTCATTGCCAACCTGCGCCACGCCGAGTTGCTCGACCCTTCACTCGCATGGAGCGGCCACGATGCGACGCTCTGCTTCATGGGTGACTATTTTGACCGCGGACCCGATGGCATCGGGTGCGTCAATCTGGTCATGCGACTACAGCGCGAGGCGGCAGCCGCCGGCGGGCAGGTGATCGCGCTGATGGGGAACCATGAGCCACTGCTGCTCGCCGCACGCCTCTTTGGCGATGAACCCCTGTCTGCAAGTGTGGGGACGTTTCGACGCAACTGGGAGCGCAACGGGGGACGCGAGTCGGACCTTGTTGGGTTGACGAGCGCCCATGTCGCGTGGATCAGCGCTCTGCCGGCGGTAGCCACCTTGCGGCGTCGCTTGCTGATTCACGCCGATGCGCTCTTCTATTCCGAGCTGGGAGATTCCGTGCAGACCATCAACCAGACCATGGCCTCCATGCTGACCAGCGATGAGCCGTGGGTCTGGGAGGAGTTATTTTACGTCTTTAGCGACCGCTTGGCCTTTTTCAGCGATCCACAAATCGGTCGGGCCTTTGCCCTTGAGCTGTTGGCGCGCTTTGACTGCGACCAGATCATCCACGGCCATACGCCCATCCCCTATATGAGTGGGCGTGCGCCGACAGAAGTTACCGGCGCCTTTGTCTACGCCGGCGGCCTCTGCGTCAATGTTGATGGCGGTATGTACATGGGTGGGCCGGGTTTCGTCTATGAGCTGCCATGAGTTGGCCCCTCAGGCATTGATGGGGGCGGCGCAGTTTGCCTGGCGGGTGCGCGACGCGGAAACAGTTCACCCGTGAGTGACTGAAAGGTGCGACGATAGCGCACCAACGCGCTGCCGGTCTTGACAACCGGGTCAACGACGTTGTTGGAAACAAAGGTCGCGGTTCCCCGCACAGTGCTCAGCGTCTCTTGGGTATCACTGATGATTGGCTTGATCTCCGTCTGCAACATCTTGACCAGCCGCCAAATCTGCCAGATCAAGACGCCGAGCAAAACGCCAATGACAATCGTCTGAACGGCAATGATGATGATGGCAATATCCCGAATCGTCGCACTGATCATGGGTGCGTCCTCTCTGCTGAGCCTCGTTTACATTCCTCATCTGCGCGCAAGCAAACCGCAGCCGCGCGCCGGCGCCTATGCGATGATCCCGCCACCTAGGCAACGTTCACTTTGATAAAAGACGGCCCCTTGACCCGGCGTGATATCGCGCAGCGGTTCGGCGAAGCGCGCCACCACATGGCCATTGGGCTGTGGATGCAGGGTGCAAGGGACGGCCTGCGCCTTGTAGCGAATCTTGCACTCGACCGCAACACCATCAGCGGGGGGTTGGTCGGCGACCCAGTTCACCTCGGCGGCAACCAGATGGTCGCGGCCCAGTTCATCCGCCGCGCCCACCACCAATCGGTTGTTGGCATGGTCGAGAGCCAATACAAAGAGCGGCTCAGACGCCCCGCTAATGCCCAACCCCTTGCGTTGCCCAATCGTATAGTTGGGCAGCCCCTGATGTTGCCCCAGGATTTGCCCACGACGATCCACAATGGGGCCGGGGTTCATTGCGCTTGCCGCCCAGTCGCGCAAGAAGCGCCGGTGATCGTCATCCGCCACGAAACAGAGGTCCATCGAATCATGCTTGCTGGCTACGGGCAACCCTCGCGCCGAGGCCATGCGTCGCACTTCGGCTTTGGGGTAATCGCCAATCGGGAAGAGCAAGTCGCGCAGCTCAGACTGGCCCAGCACGCTCAGCACGTAGCTCTGGTCTTTGCGCTCATCCACCCCTTTGAGCAGAAACACCTCGCCATCTGGCCCGTAGCGGAGGCGCGCATAGTGGCCGGTGGCCAGATAATCGGCGCCCACTTTGCGCGCATAGTTGAGCAGATAGTCAAATCGGATCTGCCGGTTGCAGGCCAGACAGGGGTTGGGGGTGACGCCGGCGCGGTGGCCATCG
>JAHDWG010000472.1 GCA_023384495.1 Caldilineaceae bacterium | reverse complement strand
CCTCTGACTGGTGATCGCTCTACCAAGAGCTGTCCGTTCTCCTTCGGTTTCAGTCCCCTGGCGGGGATTCGTACTCCTCTGACCCTTGGTAAGTACCAGCCCTACGGGCTGGGAACTACGAGTTTCAGTCCCCTGGCGGGGATTCGTACTCCTCTGACGACTCCAATGACACAACGCCCGACGTGAACGGAAAAGTTTCAGTCCCCTGGCGGGGATTCGTACTCCTCTGACGCCTGTTTCGCTGCCCACTGCAAGCTTGACGGAACTTTAGTTTCAGTCCCCTGGCGGGGATTCGTACTCCTCTGACTTGCTGTTGTGGTTACGCTTGTGATGGCTCAATCGGCTTTGTTTCAGTCCCCTGGCGGGGATTCGTACTCCTCTGACAGGTTTCCAAAAGAAGCCAAAAAAAGAACAAAGATTCGTTTCAGTCCCCTGGCGGGGATTCGTACTCCTCTGACGTATTTTGCACTCCGTGGGGATGTTGGGAACTCAACTGTTTCAGTCCCCTGGCGGGGATTCGTACTCCTCTGACCCTTAATTGTCCCAAAAATGGCATTTGGGGCGTCTGCTCGGTCTGTGCTTCTCCTGTGAGCAACCCCTTGACCTTGTTTTTGCACAACTGCCCAAAAAGTGTCCCATTTGCCTTTTTTTGCTATGCTTACGTTACGCTGGATGGCCCGTTGTTGGTCATGAATCGCGTTGGGTTCCAGGGCGCTCTCCATGCATCACCCAGCGCCTGTTTCCAAGAGTTAGTATAGAGCGATGACTAGGAAAAGTCAACCATGATCTCTACCCCTGCTCACAACCTTGCACCCTTGCTCCAACGGCTCAATTACCACCAGGTTCGGCGTATGGCGCGTACGCTCGGCGCCCCGGCGCCCGCCGACCGCATCGACCACTGGCGCGCCGCAGTGGCTGGGCACTGGGCCGACTCCGCCCGCACAGCCCAGACGCTGGCTCAGTTGCCCGTTGCCGTCCACACGGCCCTCAGTCGGCTGCTCGCCCTGGGTTCTGCCCCCCTCCGCCTGGTCGTCGGCGAGTATGGGTCGCTCCGGCTACACCGACCCCGCCGTGAGCCCCCTTCGGTCACCGAACTGCTCTATGAGCGAGGTCTCCTCTACCCCGCCGACAACCGCCCTTGGTCGCGCACCACCCGGCTTGGTATCCCCAAAGACCTCAGCGCCCGCTTACAGCCCTATGTGCCGGGCGAATCCCCTCCTGCGTCCCCCTCAACCGGTCAACCAGAGACGCCGCTTACGCTGCTACATGACATCAGCCGTCTGCTGATCCTCTGCCTGACGCCGGGGGTCTGCCAACAGCCCACGGCGCGCTGGCTCAAACCCACCGCACTGCAACAGCTCAACCAGCAGTTGCGTTGGCCTCTCCCCCTCCCCCCTCGCGCTACGCACAAGCAGACGCCCTATCTGCGCCGGCTCATGTTCCTCGCCGTGGCTGCCGAACTTCTCCACCAGGGCGAGGTGACTCCCGCCGGCTGGCGCTGGTTGGCCGAATCCCCCGTGGCCCAGTGGCGTACGCTGGTCTACGCCTGGCGCGATGCCGGCCCCACCCTGCGCCACTCGTATCAAGGCGATGACGAGCCGCCCACACCCTCCTCCCCGTGGCTGCCCACCCTCTGGCGCTATCTGACCTGCCAACCGGCAACTTTCACCGCCGCCACCCTCACTCATGCGCTTGTCGGGCAAGAAGCCGGCCTCAACGCTTTCTTTGCGGCTCATTTTGAGTCACTCACTCAGGTGGATCAGGCAATAGAACATGCTTGCGCCTGGTTGCGCCTGTTGGGGCTGGTGGATACCGTTACGCCGGCCCCAACAGGCGCGGATACCGCCGTCTATCGCCTCACCCCCGCCGGACGTTGGCTCTTGGCCGCAGGTGAATGTGCTGTTGATGAGACACCCTCCCCCACCTGCGATTGGACGGCGACCGCCCTGCCCGCTGAGTTCACTGCGCCCGAAGACGAAGCGCCCGCATGGCGCCTTGCACTCCCATGGCGCACTCAACCGGTGTTGGTTGCTCGTCTGGCCCACTATGCAGAGCAGAGATCGACGCCTATCCGAGTGACCGCAGACGGGGAAGTCCTGCACGAATTGTGCCTGACGCCCGCCTCGCTGGCCCATGCAGCCGCCCATGGTGACGGGTTGCCCGCATTGATCGAGACGCTGGCGACGCTGGGGGTTTGCCTCACGCCGACACAGCAGGCAACGCTGGCTGCATGGGGCGCCCAGGGCGGCTACCCACAGTTGCGCTGGCTGTCGGTGTTGCAAACCGACACGCCGGACCAACTGGCGCAGCTCTATGCACACCCCTCGCTCGTTTCCCATCTCTTGGGCGACCCACTCAGCCGCACCATCGCGCCCTGGCATGGTGAGTTGGAAGCCGCGGTGCGCCTGTTGCGCAAGGCCGGCTTTGCACCCAGCGTCGGTGCGTTGGCGCCTCCTGTCCAACCTCAGGCAGCAGCCGGTATGGCGCTGCCTGGGGCGTTGGCTAGCGGGGCTGGCCCGCTTTGGCTGGCGGCGCAACTCTATATCGTATTGGGTCGCTATCTCCCCTTGCCCCTGCCGCTGCCCACAGCGTTGGTCCAGGCGCTCTCGGCGCAGACCCCTCTAGCCCAACAGGCCGCGCTCCATCTGCACCTCGATACACTCACTCAGTCCCTGGCGGACTTGCTCGACGGTGGCTATGCGCCAGCCCCGCCCCAACCGGGCGACCCTCATCGCTGGCGGCCGCATCTGGAGCAGGCCATTGCCGATGAGCAGCCGGTGGAGCTCCGCTACTGGAGCGCAGGTCGCAATCTGGTCACCCAACGCACCGTCACCCCTGCCTGGATCGAAGAACGGCGCGGCGTCCCCTATCTGCGCGGCGAATGCCACACCAGCGGTAAATTCCTGCTCTTCCGTCTCGACCGCATAGTGAACATAGAACCCAGAACATAAAACATTCTGGGTTCTATGTTCTATGCAATCACATGGCCTGCTCGCTCATAGCGTTTGGCGCGACCGAGCATCTGGGTCTTGGCCAGACAGTTTTCGCAGAGCGGGTAGATGCGCAGGTCATCCTGGTTGGCGTCGATGAGCTTGAGCAGACGAGCTCGCAGCTTTTCCAAGGCCTCCGGGCGCAGGTCACATTCGAAGACGCTATATTGGACGCGGCGGCCGTGCCCTTCTAATACTTTCATGACCCGGCTTCGTCGTTTATCATCGGTGATGTCATAGCTAATCACCATCCACTGGGTCCGTCTGCGCAGCGGAGGCGTTTCGGACTGTCGGTTCTCGGTCACATCTCCTTCTCCAATTCGGCGCGCAGCGCCTCCCAGGGCAGGCCAGCCTGACGACCCAGGGCGTCAGCCAGGGCATTCCAGGCGCGCGGCACATGGCGGAATCGGGCGTCCGGCCACGGGCTTAGCGCCACACAAACGCGCTCACGCCAACGACGTAGATTGCGGCTGTTAACGGCATAGCGACCGGTCATCTGACCCACGACTGTGGCGCTGTCCATGACAAAACAGATCTCACGGGGCCGTATGCGGTGCGCCAGTTCGGTCCCTAACAGCAACCCGGCATACTCGGCCTCCACGCTGGTAACAGAGGGCAGCGTGCGCCACGCCCAATCGAGGATGGCGCCATCGTCTCCACGGGCTAACGCGCCACAGCCAGCGTGCAGCGGCAACACAACACCTGGTGGCGGCGTTTCATACTCGGCCATCCCTAACCCACCGTCACAAAAGATCCAGACGAGCGGGGGAGCTGATGAACGAAAGCGCCACATTATCCCACCATCCCCTCATACGAGGGGCGTTCCTCACGCACCACTTGGGCATAGAGGCGAGCTTGCAGCTCAAAACAACGCCGGAGAGGCGTTACCCCCGCGCTGGCTGCATGATAGACCCCTTCCGCTACCCGGGTTTCATAGGCTTCGAGCACCCGCGGGAGCAATTGCGGACCGATCTCCACCGGGCGGTCGGGGCGTCCTGTAAAGGTAAATTCGCTGGGTCGAAGCACATTTTCCTGCGCAAGCCTTAGCACCGCTGTGTCCACCACCAGAGGCCGGAATTCCTCCATCAGGTCAAGCGTCAGCGACGGGCGCCCATCTTCCAGTGCGTGCAAGCAGCCGATGTAAGGATCCAAACCAACCCGCTGCGCCACACTCTCGATGTCCTTTTGTAGCAACGCATAGCCAAAACTGAGCAGCGCATTGAACGGATCCGGTGGCGGATAAAACTGTCGCCCGGTAAACGACCATTCAGGGCCGATGAGCAAGCGGAAGGCGGCAAAGTAGAGCGCTGCGGCCTTGCCCTCAAAACCGCGCGCCACATCTAGATTCGCAGCGTGAGTTACGCTGCGGCGCATACGTTCGACGCCCTGTGCGGCATTCTCCAGTTGAGTACTAATGGGCGCCGGTTGGTTAGCAGCCAGGGCGCGCAACAAGTTGCGCTGATTTGCCTGTTTGGCCTGTACAACCGCAATGGCAAGCCGCAACCCACGCCCTGGATCCATCGCCATGAGGAACTGGGCGCGGCGTAGGCGGGCAAAATGCGAGCCTTGGCGGTGCATGCCACCGATGTAGCCACCGCTAGGGGTCAATAGGACAATGTCCACCCCATGACGCAACAATAGCGTTACTGCCTGCGTCGTTACTTGCGGGTAACCATAGATCACCACTTGCTCAATCTCTTGCACCGGCAAACGGCCCAGCACCTCTTCGCGCTGTGTCTTTTTCGCCCGGCGCGTCACCACCACCTGTTCACCATCCCGTCGCACTACGGCGTCCGGTTCCCTGACATAGAGCACAGTCATAAGTAGCTCCTTTCCCAGGCGCTAAATTCTTGCTCGTTCCACGTGATAATCACAGGCCAGTTGCACTGCCAATTTTTCCATTCTGTATTCTCCATCCCTTATTCTCCTCATCGCGCTATCAAATGGCGCTCGTTACGCAGGAAGAAATGACCTAGCCATTCCATCCCTTGGTCAAGGTGAATGATGTTCGTCTTGCGCGGATGGAGTTGGAGACGTAGCCGGCGCAGCGCCTCAGCGGCGGCTTGTTCCGCAGATTGGGCGTCACTCTTGCGCCGGCAACAAACGACAAAGTCATCGGCGTAACGCACTAATGCATAGCCCTGACCCGTGAGCGTCACATCCAGCTCATGGAGATAGATGTTTGCCAGCAGCGGCGACAGCGCGCTGCCCTGCCCCACACCCACCGTCTGGGGCATACCGTCTAGACTGTTCCAGATATCTGCCCTAAGCCAACCGCGAATGTAGCGCAATAGAAGCGGGTCCTGTACGCGGCGTTTCACCATCGGCAACAGCCGCTCAGGGTCGATCTCGTCGAAACAGTGGTAGATGTCACCGTCCAAAATCCAGCGCAAATTTTGCTCACGAT
>JAHDWG010000471.1 GCA_023384495.1 Caldilineaceae bacterium | reverse complement strand
CACCGCCGGTGTAGAGCTCGCTGTTGATCGAGTTGCAGAAGGCCCAGCCGTCGCTCACCAGTTTGCCGGCGTCGCAGAGGTCCTGCCAATAGGGGGGCAACTCGACGCCAAACGATTCCTCGGCAATGAGGCGGCCCTGTTCGCGGTCGAACTTCCAGAAGGTCATCATGCCCCGGTACTTCTCTTCATACTCTTCGATGGGGGCGTATTCCCAGCCCAGGGGTGTGGCGTACTGGCTCGACTGGATCACATATTCGGTGTTGGGGGTGACAAAGCTGGCCCCGTGGTTGCTGATGATGTTGGGGTCTTTGACGATCTGCTTGGTCTTGAAATCGCGCAGGTCGATGACGGCGAGGCGGGCGTTGGTCTTGTCGTTGATAAAGACAAACTGGCCGTCGTAGTCGCCATCGGTCTCGCTGAGCGCCGGGTGATGGGTATCGCCCATGCGGATCTTGACATCCCCCACGTTGCCGGCGTCGAGGATCTCTTCGGTGTGTTTGGAGCCAAAGCCGTAACCTTGCCAGGCTTCGGGCGTAAAGACCGCGATATTCTTCAAAATACGCATAGAGGGCAGCCCGATCACGATCAGGTTGCCCGAATGACCGCCCGATGTAAACATGAGGTAATCATCCCACTTGCCGCTGGGCATGTAGGTTTTCAACGCAGCGTTGATGTCATCGGGCGAAAGGTTCCGTTCGGCTGCGATCTGCATCGCCGTCGACGGCAGTGCGCCCAGGCCATCCTCCACCGCCACAGGAACGGGGGTTGGCTCTTCTTCGTCTCGACCACAGGCGGCAAAGCTGGCCGCCACCAGGATGAGCGCCAAACTTATGTACCAGAACTTTCGCATGGCTTTGTGCCTCCTTGCAAGGTAGCGCGGACATCGTCGTCCGCAATGTTTGGTTGTTGCGCCAACACGATCAGATAGGGCAGCGAAATGGCCCCCTCGGGGCAAAGCTCTTCGCAATCGGCGCAATAAGTGCAGCGGTCGGGGTAGCGTAGAAACGCCTTCCCGTTGATCTGGTCGAGCGCCTGGGTTGGACAAGCATCGACACATAGATGACAACCCGTACAGGACGCTTGATCGATCTTGGGTAAAGGATTCGTGCTCATGCCAGGCTGTCCACTCCACACCACCACGTCAGACTGAGACCAGCGTAGCACGAATGTGGCTGCCTCGCTGCGACTTTAGTACCATCAAGCGTCGACCAGCACCCACCCATAAAGAAAACCGCGGGATGGCCCGCGGTCTCACGTCTCAAATAGCCCAATAGATTGCTCTCGCTTAGGACAAAGCGGCAGCCACCGTCACGCCCGGCGATAGGACTGCGCCTCTTCCACCCGGCTGCGCGCCAGCCTGTTCGCCGCCTCACGAGGGAGCAACCCATCGCGCTTGACGCCCTCGAGCACGGCCGCCGTGTTGGCGCGAATCCGCTCTTCGATGGCGGCAAATGCCTGCGCCTGCCCGCCGCCATGATACTCGACCGACGCACAGATCACGCCGCCGGCATTGGCAATGAAGTCGGGGATACTCAAGACGCCATGCTCGTGCATCCAGCACTCCGCCCCATGAGTGGCCGGAATATTGGCGCCCTGCAGGATCAGCCGGGCTTGCAATTGGCCCACATTAGCTTCGGTCAACACATCCGGCCGCGCGGCCGGAACCCAAATCTCGCACTCGACGCCGACCAGTTGGGCGGGGGCCAGCGCATTGCCGCCGGCAAAGGTCGCGACCGAGGCGCCGCCCCGCTTATGTTCGATGAGCGCATCAAGCGCCAGGCCCCGTGGATTGTAGACCGCGCCACGGCTGTCCGCCGCCGCCACCAGACGTGCGCCGCGCTCTTGCAGGAAGCGAGCCGCGTGTTGGCCCACCGCGCCAAAACCCTGCACGACCACGCGCGCGCCGTCCAGCCTGATCCCCGCCACCGGCGCCGCTACCGCTGCCGCCACGGCCAGGCCAAAACCGGTGGCGCCGATCTCATCGAGGGGGATGCCGCCCAGCACACGCGGCAAGCCCACGGCGCGGTCGATCTCATCCTTGATCCAGGCCATGCTCTCTTCGTTGAGCCCCATGTCGGGGCCAGGGATGTACTCTGTCAGGCCACGGATCAGGCGGGCAAACGCACGCACCAGCCGCTCCTTTTCGGCGGGTGAGCGGCTCGGGTCGGCTATGATGCCGGCTTTGCCGCCGCCGTGGGGCAACCCTGCTGCGGCATTTTTGAAGGTCATGGCGCGGGCGAGCCGGAAGACTTCCTCGACGCCTACGTCGGGCGCCATGCGCACGCCGCCGATGGCTGGGCCGCACGCAGTGTTGTCCACCACCACAATTGCATAGAGCCCAACCTGCGGCTGTTGCAGCAGCAGCACCTTTTCGGGCCCCAGTTCGTCGCCCATATTCTTGATCACAATGTCCATGATTTCCTCCGTTGCACAAAAAACCCGAAGGGCAGCCCTGCCCCTCGGGTTCTGTCAGGATATTCACTTCCTGCCCCTTCGATTCAGAGGGAGGGCAGGTGTCCACCGGGACGCACCCCGATTGCATGATTGGCAATCAACAGGGGCTAATCCGCCCCATGGGGAGGCAGGCGCATGGTAGATTAGATTGACCACTTCCGACCTGGCCTCAAACGATTGCATCCGAGAGTTCGCATTGCAACCTGAGCGCCGTCCGAAACCTTCCTGCTTCTACTATCGCACAGGTGGCGGCCCGTCACATCTGCCGGGCGGCCAGGGTTGGACCTGGTCAGTTGGCGAGGCGTCATGCAGCCCGGCGGAGCAAGGAATTGGCGCGCTGACCGGGTCTCTCAGTCTACTGTGCGGGAACGACGGCGCTGAGGAGCAGCGTGGCCAACAACAACGGGATGAAGATGCGATAGGTGCCTACCATTGGGGGTTCTCCTTGCAATGCAAAATTTCCGTCAGACCACTTACTCCTTTACATCTGCTTCGTCGCACAAACACCCCGGCAATCTGGCGGCTGTTGCGGATGTCATTAGCGCCCCTCACCGCGGCAACACCCAGCGGGTGCTCATCTCAGCCACACACTGGCTGTCCGGCGCAGCCTGCGGATTGGCCAGAAAAGCCGCTGTCAACGAAAGTCCACAGGGCGAAAAGATGCTGACATGACCCACCGGCAACTCATAGTAGTAACTGTGACTGAGCAGCGCTGCTGCCGAACGGCTCAAATTGGACGGCAAGCCAGGGTCGAATTCTCCGACAAGCATCAAGGTAGGGATCGCGCTGCGCACCGGTCGCAGTAGAGCGTCTTGATTCATGGGCGCCACCTGCCAGAAGGTGCAAGGGTTAAAGGCGCGCCCGGCATAGTCCACCAGGGTCGGGTGATAGACCGCCGCGTGCTCACCGTCAGATAGAGTATTTTGGCCGGTCGGGCAACTGCTGCAACTGTTGAGATAACTGCACATGACTGAGTAGTAGAGGCCCAGCGTGGGGCTCTCCCAGCCTTTGCGCAAGTAGGTCCCTTGTGCTGTGGCATGGTAGAGCCAGGTATGCACCACTTCCCGATAGTCACCGGCAGCGGCCGCATCGATCTCCGCCGGCAGCAGGTTGGCAGCATCCATTTGCAGGCTGTAGACCACGTGGTTGAGAAACTTCAGGTCGTCGACCGTGACCGTATAGCCCTTTCCTGCAAACGCTTGCACGACCTGCACTGGCTCAGCCCGCAGCCGGTCGGCGACAGCGTAGAAGGTGGCTTCCAGGTCGGGATAGGCAGCAGCACAAGCCTGGTCGGCTGCACAGCCGGCAAAAAGAGCATCCAGCGCATGTTGCAGACACGCTGGCTTGGTGCATTGCAGGTTCACACCCGGCGGCCACACTGCATCGAGGATCACGCTGCGAATCCCCGCCGGGTAGTCGCGCATGACCACCATGGCCAACAACGAGCCATAGGAGAATCCATAGAGATTGATCTGGTCATAGCCCAGGACAGTGCGCAGATCATTGATGTCGGCTGCGCTGTTGAGGACGTTATAGGCGGAGAGATTGATGCCCTTCTCTACCAGAACACCGTAACAGTCTTGCAAGGCGGCCAGATAGCGCGCGTCTTGCGCGGCGTAGAGCAGACCGGCGACATCCTCCGCCGTAATCCCAAGTGCAGGGCAGTGAAGCCCAGGCACCGAGAAATTGGCGCCGCGCTGGTCGATGTAGATCACATCGCGTTCGGCGCGCCAGACCCTGCCCACATCGGAACGCAAGATGCCGCTGACCATGGGGCCGCCCGGGCTGCCAGGTCCACCGTTGAGCAGCACCAACGGGTCGGGGGCGGGATGGTCACTTGTGCTCTTGAAGATCAGTACATGCAAGCGGATGACCCGGCTCTCGGGCTGGCTCCGCACCTCGGGAGCGAGGAGGAAACCACACTCGACATTGTCTTCTGGCCGGGTGGGATATAGACAGGGCGTCCGCACAAAGCGTGGGATTACGTCGCCAGGTTCTGGCGGCGTGGTTGCTAGAGGTGTCCGCTGAATCGGTTGGCAGGCGCTGAGAAGCAGGACCACCAGCACCAATACCGTGAGGAGACGATTGACACGCACCATGATTCATTCCCCCAGGCGTAATGCCCGCCACGAACAAACACCCATTCGACACTGCACGGAGGTACTGCCGACGCCGTCGGTTCGCTGGAATGGTCATAAACGCAAGTACAGGATAACCTTAAGTATACACCGATGTGATGTCAATGACACCGGGCAGGGGGAGGGAACGGAGACCGGTCAAGTGGCTAGACCTCCTGAGGCGGGCGACTTGACCGGGGGCGCCCGAAACTTAGGGCGATCCTGTAAGGTGACCTCCCGTAAGGTGACAGTCACTGGCCGGCATAGGGCGGCAATGCCAGCATTGCGGCTGGAAGTGACTGTCACCTATACCGCCCTATGTCACACAGGTCGAAAATTCTCGGATTGTGCAAATGTCGGTACAATGATACAGGCTCATCAGTGGCTGCCCGATTTGTAACTTACCTCAGGTTGCCCGCCGCTGCGCGCTTTGGTCGCTTCCGGCAGCCGCGCAACCTGAGCGAGCACTGTTCCCAACGCCGGAAAGGAAGTAACTCGATGAAAAAAGCAACGCTTGTGCTGGATGGAAATGAGTATGAACTACCGACCATTGTGGGCAGCGAAGGGGAAGTTGGAATCGATGTCACCTCGTTGCGCAGACAGTCGGGGGCGGTCACGTTTGACCCTGGCTATGGCAACACCGGCGCCTGCCAGAGCGCGATTACGTTTATCGACGGCGAAAAAGGGATTCTGCGCTATCGCGGCTATCCTATCGAAGAATTGGCCCACAACGCGCGCTTTACCGAGGTCTGCTATCTGCTCATCTACGGCCACCTGCCGGATCGTGACGAACTGGGGGCTTTCCGTAGTGGCCTGACCTATCACAGCCTGATCCACGAGGACATGAAGAAGTTCTTCGAGGGCTATC
>JAHDWG010000470.1 GCA_023384495.1 Caldilineaceae bacterium | reverse complement strand
TCAAGAATATCCACCTGGTTATTGGCCAGAATATCCCCTTCTGGCAGAAGGCCTGCAGCAAGCCGATTGATCTGCTCAGTGATGGTGACGGGCGTACGACGTTGCAAGGTGTGAATCCCCTTCGCCAATAACTCGTATGCGCCCGGCTCCACGTCATATAGGCGCACAACACCACCGGGCGATGTAGCGCCGACAAATGTGGCGACGGTCGATCCATTGCGTTCACCCTGAAGCGAAACGAGACGAATCACGATGGGCATAATCCATTGTTCGTGGGGCGGGTCGGGCCGGCCTTCGAGCGCCACCGATACATCGAGGCAGGCATTGCAATCGGTGGGGAAGGTGATGCTGTAGGTGGGGGTGGGCGTGGCGGTTGCCGTCGGCACAGCGACTTCCGTAGCGGTAGGGGTCAACGTTGGGGTTAGCGTTGCCGTGGGCGCATCGGTGGGTGTGCCGTCTCCGGGGTCGTCGGCAGCTGTGCTGGTGGGCGTGGGGGTCGAGGTTGGGGCTTCGACACCGATCAACTCGATTTCGTCGCGGCTCATGGTGGCAAGGGCGCCGCTACGCAGTTCCACCTCTACGGTTCGCAATCCGGGCAGGGCGGCGAGGCTCCACTCAATCTCATTGCGAAAGGGCTGCCAGTCGCCCCATTCGTCGTCGTCGTTACGCAGCCGCATCTCGGCCCACTCGCCATAAATGTAGAGCGAGACGTCAGTCTGCTCGGTGGAGAGAGCCTCGCCGTTGATGACGAGGGGATAGACATCGCTGCGGCGGCTAAAGTCTTGCACCCAGATGCGATTGTAGAAGCCGACCCCAATTTCCCAATGGTTACCCAGGATATTAGAGCGGTGGCCACTGCTGCCCATCCAGCCTGTCATGGCTGCCTCGGGCGAGCCATAGCCCCATGCGATGTTCTCTGCCGCGCCCATGATAGGATAGTAGGCATAGAGACGCTCGTACCAGCGGCAGACATAGACAAGGTCGCCATCCACCAGGTCATGGCTATCATGTTTGAAGTAGTTATCCTGCGCCATGTCGACCGCATGATAGCGGGCGGCATCGCTAAGATCGGCGTCATACTTGAAGGGCGGCAACGCATGTTCGGCGCGCACTTGGTTCACCAGCGCCACCACTTCCGCCTCAAAATCGGGACGAGTGGCCTCGACACGCTCGCCGCCGCAACCGGTGAAGGTGGGCGCCGCCGCCAACAAGCCCCAATCACGCGCCCAAGCAAGAACAATCAGCAACAACACCAGCGCATTGATACACCGAAAGAGACGCGATGAAAAGGACAATGTCGGCATAACGGATCCCCTATACAAAGGGGGCGCCCCACGACGCCCCAAGATGGATCCGATTCTACTTGGGCTTGCGCTGCAATCGTAATGTAATCTTCAACAAAAAGCGTTCATATTCACCGTTTGTTGCACGGCCAACCCGCAACTATTCTACGTATAAAAAACGCCCGGTAGACGATTTGCCGTAAATTTCCAGACGGTTTGTTGACGGAGCCATAGGGACGGCCTGCCTGTGTCTGATCTCACATTCGACCCCGAACAATCTCTTGCACCCGCCGTGCAATCGCCAGTTCTTCACCCACTTGCAAACCAAACGGGTGAATGATCACGGCGCCCTGCGCCAGCTCTCGTTCACCGGGATGGATCGAGGGTTCGCCAGACTTGAGCGCCCAGATGAAATCATAGCCGCTCAACCCTAGCGCCTGCTCATCGATACGGATGCGCGCTAGTGGGAAACCACCCCGCCCGGCAGAGGGCGTGATGAGTTCCGCCGTGACATGCGGTGTGGCGTCCAGCTCTTCGCATAGGGTCTGGAGCTTGGCCCAGCATGCCGCCTTCTCTGCGGCATGATCGCGCTGGAAATAGAGCCTCAGCGCGGTCACCAACCCTACGATCTCCTCTTTGCCCGCTTTGTAGCCGCGCCCAATTCCCTGCCGCGGCACAAAGTCCAACGCGGCGGGATCAAGCAGTTCACGCGGCGCCGTCCACACCTGGGGTGTAATATCCATGTCCAGATGTTGCCAGGCAATGGCCGAAATGAGGGCGCGCCGTCCACAGACAAAGCCCGAAGCCTGAGGTCCACGGATAAACTTGCCGCCACTGAAACAGACGAGGTCGGCGCCGCTCGCCACAAACGCGGTCAGGTTGCCTGGCTCGTCGCAGCGGCCCGCGGCATCCACCACCACCAGGACGCCATGCCGACGCGCCAACTGGACAACATCGCCGAGCGCGAGTTTGCTTTCGCGCCAGGGCAGGTGGAGAATGGCTGCGGTCTGCTCGTTGATGGCCGCCGCGATGTCGGCCAGTGTACAGGCGTCATCCTGGCCCACCTCTATGATCCGCCCACCAGCCGCCTCTACGGCATGGTCGTAATGGTTACGATGGAAGCGCGCCATGATGACTTCATTTTTCATGCCCACGCTGTTGGGCAACTGGTCCATCTTGGCGGCGTCCAACCCCGTAAGGCAGGCCGCAATCGAGAGCACGAGCGCGGCCTGCGCGCCCGACGTCACATAAGCCGCCTCAGCGCCCGTCATCTGGGCGATTGCCTGGCCGGCGGCGTGCTGCAACTCCTCCATGCAGACAAATTGCCCCGCGGCCTCTTGCATCGCCTGCACGACTTCCGGCGGCATCAGGCTGCCGCCCAACCGGGTAAAGGTGCCGATGGCGTTGATGATGGGTCGGACGCCCAGTTCGGTATAGATGCTCATGCGCCCCCCACCAGGTAGGCAACGAAGTCGGCAGCGCCGCGAGGGGACATGCTTGCGCCTACGGCAACATTTGCGGCGGGATGGCGGTGATCACTTTTGTTGTGGTCGCTCAACACGATTTTCTCCTTTGTGTGTAATTTTGTGTGTAATATGGACAAGATCGGGCGCGCCATGCAGCAACGCCGCCGGCCACGCTGCGCGGTGGTTATTCTGCTGGCTACCATGTGGACACTATACCGCACACAGCAACATCAGCGCAACGCGTCGACAATGGCCGTCACGTTGTAGCGCATCATGTCGATGTAGGTGGGGTCGCTCAACGAATCGGTATAGAGCGGGACGACCTAGATGCCCACATCGTTGGCGATTTGCCCGGCCAAGCTGGGGTTGACCGTCGAGCCGACAAGAATGGCCTTGACGCCTGCGGTCTTCATCTGTTGCTGCAAGGCGGCCCGCGCCTTTGGGTCGCTCATCGCCTGGCTCTCTCTTCTTACCGGTTCCAGTCGTTTGACAAAATGGGTCATGGTGTATAAAATGCACAAAGCGTGCAGATTACGCAACGAATAGGGAGGGATCATGGAGACGAAACGTGGACAACAATTGGTGCAGTCACTCGAACGGGGGCTGACTGCGCTAGAGATGGCGGTGGAGGGTGGGGTGCGTTCCACCGAGGTAGCTGAGGTGCTGGCGACTGATCGCAGCACAGCTTATCGGCTGCTCTATACTTTGATGGCCAAGGGCTACTTGATCCAGAATCCCATCACGCGTGAATTTGCCCCTAATCCTATCAAATTCCTACAACTGCACAGTAAAGTGGCAGCGCTGCTGGATTGGACGGAAGTGGCTGCCGGTTTCTTAAACATCTTGCGCGACCAGAGCGGCGAGACTGCCAACTTGGGCGTACTTCAGGGCAACCATATCGTGTATGTAGCGCATAAACCCGGTCAGGCCGCGTTAAGTGTCAACTTCGCACTGGGGATGAGTCGGCCCCTCCACTGTTCGGCATTGGGTAAAGTGCTATTAGCGCAACAGCCGGTAAGCGAAATTGAGCAACTGGTGGCCGAATATCCCTTTGAGGCTAATACCGCCAAAACCATCACCGATGCCTATACCTTCAAACAGCATCTGCTCACTGTGCAAAGCTGTGGATACGCCATCGATGATGAGGAGACCTTTGAAGGGGTGCGTTGCATCGCCGCCCCCATTTTCGACCATCGTAAACAGGCGATTGCCGCCGTGGGCATCTCAGGGCCATCCACACGCGTCACCATCGAACGGTTGCCCAGGTTGACCTATTTGGTCATGAATATCGCCGGTCAAATTTCGGGCGCGCTGGGCGCCCCCGGCTTCGCTGCCAATGGCAATGGTGCAGTTTCGTCGCTAACCGCAACGCCGCCATCCACTAAAAGCTCACCAATAACCGAAACCCGCGAGATGAGCAAGAATGAACACCCTTAGCCAGCCCGCCAATCGACTCTTTCCCCCTCATCTGCTCCATGCCCGCTGGCGCACCTTTCACGCCGATGGCTATACACACCCCGTCACCGGCGTGATCTACCGTGGGGAGCCACGCCCCACCTGTGGTATGCCGCTGGGTGGCCTCGATACAGGCTGCATCGATATTGAACCAAATGGCATGTGGGGCTATTGCACGCTCTTCAACTACCTGGTACAGCCGCGCGCCTTGCTCAACCTGCCCATGCTCGGTCTCTCCTGTCGCGGCGATGATGGGGCGCACCAAACCTGGGTGCTGGTCTCTGACACGCTGGGCAAAGCCGATCGGCCGCAGCATAGTCAGAGCATTGTTACCTTTCCGCCCACCGACTACACCCCCCATTTTCATGAGATCGGTCTCACCGGGGTTGCGCTGGCCGACTCGATTGATTACTGGGGTCATTATCCCATGGTTGATCTGGAATTCGCCACCAATGCGCCGGTCACGGTGGGATTGCGCGCCTGGTCGCCCTTTATTCCCGGTGACACACGCGCCTCCATGACCCCCGGTGCGGTCTTTGAAATTCGTGTGTACAATCCCGATTCGGTGCGGCGGTCGGGAACGATCGCCTTCAATTTCCCCGGTTTTACACCGCCAGCGGCGCTGCTGCCAGAGGGTGTGACCGTCACACGCCGCCCGTTGGCAGGTGCGCTGAACGGCGTCTTGGTCGAGAGCGATCGACAGGGCGACGGCTGGGAGATGGCTTATGTGCTGGCCGCGCTGGATGGGGTGGCGGTGCAGTCGGGCGGTGCGCTCGATGCCGATGGCGCCGCCTGGGCGATCTGCGCCAGCCGCTTGCCCCAGCCTACGCCAGACACAAGCGGTGCGGCGCTGACATTCCCCTTCGACCTGGCCCCTGGCGCCGGCCAGACGGTGCGGGTGGTGTTGGCCTGGCACGCGCCCTATTGGCAAGCGGGTGGCGCACCGCCCCACAGCGATACCCCGCGGTTTACTCACATGGCCGCCAAACATTATCCCGACGCTTTGTATACAGCAAACTTTTTAGCGCGTGAGCACGCGACGCTCTTGAAGCGGATCATTGCTTGGCAAGAAACAATCTACAGCGCACCAGAACTGCCCGGCTGGTTGGCCGACGCCCTGATCAACAACTTGCATCTCATCCCCGAATGTAGCGTTTGGGGTCAAGCGCAAGCGCCGATTGGCGACTGGTGCAAACCCGAAGATGGCCTCTTTGGACTCAACGAATGTCCGCGCG
>JAHDWG010000469.1 GCA_023384495.1 Caldilineaceae bacterium | reverse complement strand
CGCTGGTGATGATCGACATTGTGGCCGCCCGAATGCACGCCAATATAGCCGCCGGACGACCGCACATTGACGAAGACCTCGTAGATGTAGGGTTTGGTGCTGGGTCCCAGATAATGGCGCACCTGGTCGATCCAGGTCGGATGGTCAATCAGCCGCTCAAAGATCTCGCCGCCCTCGATGATATCCTGCAAATTGGCGCCGTCGATGCCGCCATAGGATTGGGTATAGACATTGCCGTACCACTGTCCTGGTTCGAGTTGGGGCAGGGCGTCGATCCAGGCGTTGATGGCCCCCACATGGTCGCGGGCAAGCGCTTGGCGGATCACGGTGTAGCCGTGTAGATCAAACAGATATTCATCCATCGGCGTAATCATGGTGCTCCCCTTTGTGCAATCAGCCGATCCCGATCTGGCGCAGATAGGCGCGAGTCCGTTTGGCAATGGGCAGTGGTTTATCAAACAGCGCCGGGTACATGTCCTGCTCGACGATGGCCCAGCCGTTGAAGTCGATCTCGCGCAGAACGTCGCGAAAGGCCAGGAAATCGACGGCCCCTTGCGAAGGTTCGACAAACATATCGGCCTGCACAGCTTTGGCAAAGGGGATCTGCTCGGCCTCGACTTTTGCCTGCACTTCCCGATCCACGCTCTTGAGGTGGAGATAGGGGATGCGCTGGTGGTAGCGCCGCATAAAGCTGACCGGGTCACCGCCGCGATAGGCATGATGCCCGGTGTCAAGGCAGAGTGAGACGCGAGCGGGGTCAGTCTGCGCCAGAAACGCCTCGATCTGCGCTTCGTACTCTACATGCGTCTCGGCATGAGGGTGGAAGACAAGCGTGAGGCCAAAACGGTCGTGGGCCAGATCGGCTACCTTGTGCGTGGTGTCGATCAGCCGCTGCCAGGCATCGTCGGGCAACTGGCGTGGCGCCAGCAATTCGCCCGTAAAGAGATCGGTGTAGGAATCGTCAATCAGCACGAGATACTTGGCGCCCAGCGCCGCCAGTAGCTCACCGGCGCCCAGCACTTGTTGCTCCAGGGCTGGCCAGCCGGCGGGGTCCTCTAAGGCGCCCATCGCAAAGGTGGCCGCGACTTTCAACCCCCGCCTGTCCAACTCGGCGCGCAGGGTGGGCAGGTCGGTGGGGAGATAGCCGTAAGGTCCAAGCTCGGTCCATTCGTAGCCGGCCTCGACAATTTCATCCAAAAAGCGCTGCCATGGAGTCTGTTTGGGGTCACTGGGAAACCAAACTCCCCACGAGTCTGGCGCACTGCCAACCTTGATATCCATGAGTTCCTCCCGAAATGTCTGCCACCATGCTGTACGAATAGAATCAATAGTAGAACCGCTGCAATCGGTCTCGATCCTCCTCGTAAGCCTGGCGCAATTCGTAGGTGACGGCGTCATTGGTCACCTCGGCGCTTGCTACGTCCCACCAGATGTTGGCGCCGGGCAGGTAGCGGTGCTTCTCGGTCTCGACGACGATCACACAAGGTTGGGTTTCCTGGCGGGCCTCACGCAGCGCCTGGCGGACTTGGTCGGGTGTGGCCACGCGCCAGGTGCGGGCGCCCATGCTCCCGGCATTTTTGACAAAGTCGATCGACAAATAGTCGCCTTCGAGCCGGCGGGTTGCGCCGTCACGTGCTCGGAATTCGTTGCCAAAGCTGTGTCCCACGCGGTTCATCTGCAACTGGCGGATGACCTGATAGCCGTGGTTTTCGGAGACGATGACTGTCACCTTGAGACCTTCCTGTACGGCGGTAACGAGCTCGCTAGGATTCATCAAATAGGTACCGTCACCGATCAGCACGTAGACTTCACCCTCGGGCTGGGCCATACGCACACCCAAACCCGCCGGTAGTTCATAGCCCATACAAGAGTAACCAAACTCCAGATGGCAGTGTGTTCCGTTGTGGACACTCCACAGCTTGTGCAGGTCGCCGGGCGGGCTGCCGGCTGCGGCAATGATTGTGTCACCCTGCTGGGCTTCTTCGTTCAAGATGCCGATCAACTGGCCCTGGCTCATGGCTTCGCCGGGGTGTTGGGTGTAGACCTCGGTGGCCAGTTGGCGCTGCCACGCGGCATTGGCCGTCGCAATCTCTTCCAGGTAGGTGCGATTGGGCTGGACCCCCGCTGTCCGCCCGGCCTGGATGAGCGCCCGCAACGCCTCGCGCGCATCAGCAACCAGCGGCAGCGCCCCCAGCTTATAGGCGTCGTGGCCGCTGACATTGATGTGGATAAACTTCACCTCAGGGTGCTGAAAGGCTGAGTGCGAGCCGGTGGTGAAATCAGTCAGCCGTGTGCCGATGCAGATGACCAGGTCGGCAGCGGCCACGATCTGGGCGGCGGCTGGGGCGCCGGTAACGCCGAACCCACCCAATAAGAGGGATGAGTTCTGCCGCAACGCTCCCTTGCCGGCGAAAGTCTCACCGACTGGGATGCCGAAAGTTTCTGCAAAGGTTTGCAACTCTGACCACGCCTCGGCGTAATGCACTCCGCCACCGGCGATGATCACTGGACGTTGCGCCTGAGCCAGCATTTGCACTGCTTCGCCGACCCGCTGGGGTTGGGGTAGGGAGCGCTCGATGGGCCAGATCCGTTCTTTGAAGAAGTGGCGTGGGTAATCGTAGGCGTGCGCCTGGATATCTTGCGGCAAGGCCAGGGTCACGGCGCCAGTCTCGACCGGGTCGGTCAGCACGCGCATGGCCCCGGGCAAGGCAGTGAGCAACTGTTCAGGGCGCGAGATGCGGTCGAAAAAGCGGCTGACTGGGCGAAAGCAGTCGTTGACGCTGACATCTGCCGAAACAGGGTGCTCCAACTGCTGCAAGACAGGGCCTTGGTGGCGAGTGACGTAGTAATCTGAGGCCAGAAGTAAGACGGGCAGACGGTTGATCGTCGCTGTAGCCGCCCCGCTGATCATATTGGTGGCGCCAGGCCCAATCGACGAGGTGCAGGCCAGAGTGGCCCGGCGCAGGTTGGCCTTGGCATAGCCGATGGCTGTATGTACCATGGACTGCTCGTTGCAGGGCTGATAGTAAGGCAGGTCGTCGCCATACTCGATCAGGGCTTGACCAAGCCCGGCGACATTGCCGTGCCCAAAAATGCCAAAGATGGCGGGGATCAGGCGACGGGTCTGGCCGTCTCGTTCGCTGTATTGCGTCTGCAGGTAGCGTACCAGGGCCTGAGCCACCGTCAACCGCACCGTTTCCTGCCGCTGTGCTGTTCCCATAGGTCAATGGATGCCTTTCACTTCAAAGATTGGGCACATACCCTTGCCCCCACTGTTCTTTACGCCGCTCGCGGAAATCCCCCGTCAGCGGCATGATCGCCAGTTGCCCCCCATCCACCACAACGGTCTGGCCGACGATGTAGCGCGCCTCATCCGAGGCCAGGAAGAGCGCCACATGGCCAATATCGGCCGGCTCGCCAATCACACCGGCGGGAATCGTTTGCCCTGCCGCCGTGCGATCCAGGTCGGTCAGGACCTTCAAGTGGTTTTCTACCAGAATCCACCCTGGGGCAATGGCGTTGACCCGGATGCCTTTGGGCGCCAGTTCCAGCGCCAGCACCCGGGTAAAGGCAACGATGGCGGCCTTGGTGCCCGCGTAGACTGTATGCTCGGTCATGCCGGCGTAGGCGTGGACCGAGGTGAGGTTGATCACCACGCCCTGCCCTTGCGCCACCATAGACGCTGCGGCGGCTTGGGTGGCAAAAAACATGCCGCGCACGTTGACCTGATAGAGCGTATCGAATTGCTCGGGCGTCACCTCCAGAAAGGGTTTGTTCATCGTGATGCCGGCATTGTTGACCAGCACATCGATGCCGCCCAGAAACTCAATCGCCTGGGCGCACACCTGTTTGACCTGCGCCAGGTCGTTGAAGTCGGCCTGCATGGCAGCGGCGCGCCCGCCGTTGGCCTGGATCGACTCGACGGCGCTCTGTGCGCCGGCCCCGCTATGGCTGTAGTGCAAGACGACATCGGCCCCGGCGCCGGCAAAGGCCAGCGCCACGCCCCGGCCAATGCCGGTGCCGGCCCCGGTGACCAACACCCGTTTGCCACTCATGCTATTGGGAGACTGCACTTCTGCTCTCCTCGACCTGATCATTAAGCAATGCGAAAACGCTGAAAGGCTTCCACACCGGTGCGGGCTGCGTTGGCCAGCAGGCTGTAGTCGGCGCCGTAACCCAAGAGGGTGCATCCTTGGGCGCGCCGCTGCGCCAACTCTTGTGGCGTACTACAGCCGATGCCAAAGGCCACCCCTTTCTCCTTACAGAGGGCCAAGGCGCGCTCGACAAGCGCTTCGACCTCTGCGAAGGGCTGTTGCATTGGATCGAGGCCCAGCGACAGGCAGAGGTCAAACGGCCCAAGATAGATGCCGTCCACCCCTGGCACAGAGAGGATGGCCTCTAGATCGGCGACTGCTTCTTTGGTCTCCAGAATGAGAATCACCAAAATGTTCTCGTTGGCGCGCGCAAAGTAATCGGCATTATCGAAGGTATAGTGGGAGGCGCGCAGCGGCCCAAAGCTGCGGGCGCCGGCCGGCGGGTAGCGAGTGGCGCGGACAATCGTCGCGGCCTCCTCGGCTGATCGGACCATGGGGGCCAGGATCCCCAGGCCGCCCATATCCAGCGCCCGCTGAATAAAGAAGTGATCAGCGGCCGGGATCCGAATGATGGGGATGGCGTCGGTACCGTTCATCGCCATGAGCATCTGTTCGATCTCGGCAGAATCCAGCCCGTTGTGCTCGGTCTCGATGACCAGCCAATCGAAGCCGGCATGGGCCAGCAGTTCAGCGACATTGGGGCTGCCCAGCCCAAGAAATGTGCCGAGCGTTTCTTCCCCAGCCTGTAGTTTTTGACGCACCCAGTTCGTTTTCAAGCTCGTTGCCCCAGTTCAATGTCTATACGGAAGCTCATTCGTCGATATCGGGAACGCCTCCGGCACAGAGACTAAGAACCTATCCGAATAGCGGTTGTGGGTTCGACAACTACACCCGCGAATAGAGTTGGTCACAGAGTGATTCGGATAGGCACTAAATAGAGTGGCTCAAGACCGGCGGCGATGCGATCCACATTTTCCGCACACGCCTGGGCGCGCTTGCGTGAAGTGCCGTCGGTGACGCCGGCAATGTGCGGGGTGGTGATCACATTGGGCATATGAAACAGGGGGGACCGGAGAGCGGGCGGCTCCTCGCTATACGCATCGATCCCAGCCCCACCGATCTTGCCCTCGACCAGCGCCTGTACCAACGCTGCTTCATCGACCAGTGCGCCACGGGCCACGTTGATCAGAAAGGCGGTTGGTTTCATCAGCGCCAGTCGTCGGTGATCAATGAGGTGATAGGTCTCTTTGGTCAGATGCAGGTGGAGAGAGACGACATCGGATGTGGCAATCACATCATCGAGATCGGCAGGCTTGCCGACGAACTCTAGCCGAAACTCTTCCATCTCCGCCTCACTCACCTCGCGGATGTC
>JAHDWG010000468.1 GCA_023384495.1 Caldilineaceae bacterium | reverse complement strand
CGCGCTCAGCCTTGCGCAACAGGAGCCAACCCGGCGTTTTCTGGAACGACGACTGGGCGAGCTGAACAGCGAAAGCGGCGTCGTTTCGTTGTAACGGTACATCCCAACCGGACGCCCTCCCACAGAACAGGGGATCGCTGTCAACGGATTTTGGGAACAGCCTCCATGCCCCTATGGGCGCCGATAAACGATGAAAATGGGAGCGTACAGCAAGCAACACAGAGCACACCGAGGAGGCACGGAGCGCACAGAGGGCTTGATCGACAGAACGGGCCAGCGCGCTCTTCTCTGTGTTCTCTGTGCAATCTCTGCGCTCTCTGTGTTGCGCTTTTTTGCCTGATTTTCAAAGCAGATTGATCGGATTGGTGTCGAGAATCCGTTCTGTAGGCTAGAATATGAGAGCGGATTATTAAGGAAGAGTCCGATCAATCCGCTCCCAAAATCCGCTGACAGTGTTTTTGGCGTGCTCGTTAGGCGCAGAACCAGCAAGGGCCAGGGCGCGATATCAATTTTTCAAATTTGTCGCGCTCGTTGTCGATCTTGGCTGCTGCCAAACGACTATCTTGCGTCAACGATTGAGCCACGGCGCACATTCCGGCCACAACCGTCCAAGAAGCCCTGGCTCGCCAATTACAAAAGGAGCATCAAACATGCAATTCATGGTCTACGACCCCAATTTCGATCCGGCGGCAGCGACTGCCCCAACCCCTGAGCTGATGGAAGAAATGGGCAAGTTTATCGGCGAGGCGATCCAAGCCGGTGTGTTGGTCACGACCGGCGCGCTCAACCCGAAGGGCACACGTCTGCGGCTCTCCGAGGGCAAATTCACCGTGACCGATGGTCCATTCATCGAGTTAAAGGAGCTGCTGGCCGGCTTTGCGGTGATTCGGGCAGACTCGCTGGAAGAGGCAATCGAATGGTGCAAGCGGTTCCGCAAGATCGTCGGGGACGGCGAGTCCGAGATCGTGCAACTGTTTGGGCCGGAAGATTTTAGTCATGGGTAAGACATGCTGATCCACCTTGCGCAAGCAAATTGAGCCGGGCCAATCTTCCAGCGCACCACCTCACATGCCCGTGAGCCGTGGCGTGATTCGCTCTGCTGGCGCCTCGCATGTGAGGCGCCAGCAGAGCGAATTTGTTATTCTCTGTCCAAATCCCCAACATTCAAACGTTATACTGATAGAGGCGACACAGAGCGCCCGGATGGAACCAGTAAAAGGAGAATCCCATGCAATACATCCTCATGGATTATGTAAACGAAGACGGCTGGCCGCAACTGTCGCAGGCCGAGCAAGAGGAGTGGCTGGGCGCCTACCAGGCATACATGAAGGCAATGATGGAAGCAGGTGTGCTCAAAAGCAGCCACGGTCTGCGACCCACGGTGACAGCCACAACCGTGCGGGTTGTGCATGAGAAGACGCAGGTGCTGGACGGCCCCTATGCCGACACCAAAGAACAGTTGGGCGGCTTTCACCTTATCGAGGCGCCTGATCTCGACGCCGCACTGGCCTGGGCAGCCCGCTCCCCGACCGCGCTTCATGGGGTCGTCGAGGTACGCCCGCTCTGGGAGGGTACGCTGCTGACCGGGGAGTTCGACGATTATCTGAAGCGCGAGTGAGTAGATCGGAGTTGTAAAAGGGGCGATTCTTGTTGAACGAAGAAAGGAGATGGACAATGCGGAAGTTGGGTGTGTTCAATCATGTGTCGTTGGATGGGTACTTTGTCGATCAGCACGGCGAGATGAGTTGGGCCCATACCCATCACCAGGATGAGGAGTGGAATGCGTTTGTCGCGCAAAATGCTGGCGGTGGCGGTACGCTCGTCCTCGGCAGGGTGACCTATGAACTGATGGCCGGTTTCTGGCCGACGCCCGCCGCGCTCGAAACCATGCCCGTGGTGGCCGAACGGATGAACAATTTGCCCAAAGTGCTCTTTTCGCAAACAATGGACGAGGCGGCGTGGAACAATACGACCTTGATCAAGGACGAGGTGGCCGCAGCCGTGCGCGAGTTGAAGAGCACGCCCGGCGACGATATGGTGATCTTGGGCAGCGGCACCATTGTGGCGCAACTGGCGCAAGCAGGCTTGATCGACGAATACCAGCTCGTGGTCAATCCGGTCGTGCTGGGCGCGGGCCGGACGATGTTCGACGGCATCCAGGAGAAGCAAAGCCTCCAGTTGACAAAGACGCGGGCTTTTGGCAATGGGAATGTCTTGCTGTGCTACAAACCAGTGGCGTGAACGAGCAACACACGGTCCAGGCGCATCACACAGCGGAGATGGTGGCGCGGCGCAGCTATGGCAAGCTCGTCGCCATCCTCGCCGCACACACGCATGATGTGATGGCGGCAGAGGATGCCCTATCCGAGGCCTTTGCGGCGGCGCTGGCCGGTTGGCCGCTGCACGGCCCGCCGCCAAACCCGGAGGCGTGGTTGCTGACTGTCGCCCGCCGCAAGCTGATCGATGTCGCCCGTCGCAGCCGTAGCGGAGCGACCGCCATCCAACAGTTGCAGATCCTGGCGCAAGGGCAGGAGGACGAAAGGATTGATCCGGCAATCCCTGACCAGCGTCTTGCGTTGCTGTTCGCCTGCGCCCACCCGGCCATCGAGGCCAGTATCCGTGCGCCGCTGATGCTACAGGTGGTGCTTGGCCTGACAGCCCAGGAGATCGTCCCAGCTTTCCTCCTGGCGCCGGCCACAATGGGGAAGCGGCTTGTCCGGGCCAAGGAGAAGATCCGCCAGGCTGGCATCCCCTTTCGCATCCCCGCACCCGATGAGCTGGCCAGTCGGCTCGACGCCGTGCTGGAGGCTATCTATGCGGCCTTTGCCGAAGGCTGGGCCGACCCCAGCGGGATCGAACTTGCCCGCCGCGATCTGGCCGAGGAGGCGATCTTTCTAGCGCGGACGACGGTCGAGCTGCTGCCGGACGAGCCCGAGGCGCTGGGGTTGCTCGCCCTCATGCTGCACGCCCACGCCCGCCGCCATGCCCGCCGCACCGCAGAGGGGGAGTACGTCCCGTTCAGCCAGCAGGACCCGGCCCGTTGGGATTGGCCCCTGATCGAGGAGGCGGAGAAGCTGCTCCGGCGCGCCAGCACGCTCAGTTCCATCGGTCGTTACCAGGTGGAGGCAGCGTTGCAGTCGGCGCATGTCTACCGTCGCCGCACCGGCCAGGCCAACTGGGCAGAGGTGACGCAGCTTTATGACCTCTTGTTTGCGCTCACCCGGTCGCCGGTCGTTGCCCTCAACCGGGTGCTAGCCGTCGCAGAGATCGAGGGGCCACAGGCCGCACTCAAGGCGCTGCAAGAGCTGGAAGATGACGGGCGACTCGCCGATTATCAGCCCTACTGGGCTGCGCGCGCTGAACTTTTGACCCAGACCGGCGCGCTCGACGAGGCCCACCGCGCCTACGTCCTTGCCATCGGCCTGGCGCGCGACCCCGCCGTCCGCCGCTTTCTCCAACGCCGGCAGGCGGCGGCTGAGAAAATCATACGCAGATAAACGTTGACAAACACAGATCAAAAAGAGGAACACGGAGCACACAGAGGCGACACAGAGAGCACCGAGCGAAACAAGATGGCCGCAAACCCTCTGTGTACTCCGTGCCTTCTCTGTGTGCTCCGTGTTGCTTGCTTTTCCGTTGCCTATTCTTCTAAAACTCGTATACGGATTGCGCAGACCCCAGGTACGAGTGCCCAAAATCCGCGCCGATCCTGAAAACCCGTGTACAACCTGGCTTGAGATTCGGTGGAAGAGTGAGATCCGTCAGGGTGTCGGTGCATCGGCGTGAAGCAGCCCCTCGCGCTTCAGTTCCGACCAGAACGCTGGGGGAATCGGCTGCTGCACTAGTTTGACATTGGTCTGCACCTGCTCCGGCGTCAGCGCGCCGGGGATAATGGCGGCGATTAGCGGATGGGCCAGCAAAAACTGCAAGGCCGCCGCTGGCAGCGACACCTCATGGCGCTGGCAGATGGCTTCGATGCGCTGTGTCTTGGCCAGAATCTCTTCCGACGCCGGGGCATAGAAGTAGCGCGCACCCGGCACGGCGCCCGTGGCAAGAATCCCCGAGGCAAAGACCGCGCCGATGATGACGCTGACACCGTGTTCAGCGCACAGGGCGAACTCCCCCTCCAACATCGCCTGGGTCAGCAAGTTATAGCCATTGGCAACGAGAAAGAAGTCGAGCTCCACCAGTTCCAAGAAGCGCGGGATCATGCCCAGTTCGTTGATGCCGGCCCCTACACCGCTGATCGCACCGCTGCGCCTCAGCTCGTCGAGCGCCCGCCAGCCACTGGTAAAGAGCTGGTCCAGATAGGCGCGCACACGGGTTTCGTTCTGGTGAAAGTAAAAATCCAGATCGTGGATGACCAGAAAATCGACCGAGGGCAGGCTGAGCCGTTGCAGACTGTCCTCGTACGAGCGCATGATGCCGTCGTAACTGAAATCCACCGTAAATTCAAAGGGCAGACCGCCCACCCACGACCCCCGGTCAAAGCTCGCCAGGTCACGCGCCGGGCGGAAGACTCGCCCCACCTTGGTCGAGACCCTAAAGTCCTGGCGCGGCTGCTGGCGCAAGAAGTGACCGAGACGGTGCTCGCTTTTGCCGTAGCCATAGTAGGGCGCGGTGTCGAAATAGCGGACGCCGGCGTCCCAGGCCGTTTGCAAAGTCTGCTGCGCCTGCTCCTCGCTGATCGCCTCGAATAAGTCTCCCAACGGGGCACAGCCAAAGCCAAATTCGGTCACCTGGGCGCCAGTTTTGCCGATGGTGCGGCGCGAAATTTCATTCACTGGTTGCTCTCCTTGCTTTCGGCCAGAACTTGCTGTGCAATTCGTCCAAAGGGTGAATCCGGGTCCCGTTTGACCACTCGCTGCATCTGCAACTGGGCGCGCGGGTCGCCGCGCCGGGCCAGTTCGACCGCCTCGGCAAAACCTTTTTCTGCATAGCTCATGTCGCGCGGCACGACCGGATTGTCAACTTGTTTCCAGTAATACTTCAGGTCATCCGTCTGCCAATCTCGATAGACCTCTTCCCAGGTCAACTTGCTGAGCAGGTTCAGGTGCGGCTCCAGCATGTGTTCGGCAATGGGGTCGCCGATGGCCTGGTAACGGTTGTCCAGCGAGACCCGTAAGCGATCCTCAGTGTAATTGGGCAGCGCTTTGTGAATGGTCAAGGCCGGAAAGATCAGCGTGTCGCCGATCTCGTAATCGGTGGTGTGCCAGGCCACGTCCAACTCCTTGTGGATTTTGGCCTGCTCTTCGGTGTCGACGCAGAGGCTACCTGCTCCCAGCGAAAAGTGATGTTCCAGCACCTGGTTGACTTTGTGCGATTCCGGTAAGACAGCCAACCCGCCCAGCTCGATGGGGCAATCACCGACTGGCGCCCAACAGGTCAACGTCTCGAAATTGCCCTGAAAATGGACAAAATCCTGATGGATGGGGGTGGTGTGTTCGGTATACTTGGGGAACCAGAGGCGGGCGATCTTCTGCGGATGGGGCATGATGGGGCGGCCCA
>JAHDWG010000467.1 GCA_023384495.1 Caldilineaceae bacterium | reverse complement strand
GAGGTAGTCTTGGGCGCAGCGCGGGAAGCCATCCGCAATGCCGCCTCGCATGGCCGGGGTGGCCAGGCAGATTGCCCCTTGTCTCTCCAGATCAGTCTGGGCGTGGAGAGGGGTGAAGCGGATGAGCTCATCCTGATGATTGCGGACAATGGCGTGGGCATTGACGCCGGCAGAGCCATTACCGCTTCTTCTCCCGGTGGCGGCGGCAACGGTCTCGCCCTCCACAGTACGCTGCTGGCCATGGTCGGCGGCTGCCTCACGGCCCAATCTGCACCAGAGGGGGGGACACTGGTGCAGATCACAGCGCCAATGGCCTTCCAAACTGCGGTTGCTGCGAAAACGCAAACGATAGTCGGCTGAATAAGCAATCGATCTCACGTTTTCAAACAGAGCAAAGTATGAACTTGGCCAGGTTGCCAATGTGCTAACATTTTGCGAAATTGAACATTTGTGCTATCATGGCGGTGTTCCAGGTAAACGAAACAAGTGGTGAGACTTCATGAATAGCACCTAAACTGTGGTTGATTTGAAAACCGGACTTTGTGAAGACGCATACTCCTTCAAGTCACGCTCGGTTTCAAGCAGAGCTCAGCAGGAGAGCCGGCAACACACCTGGTTAGGGGGACTCAAATGGATTTCCGAAAACCAATCATCTCACAATATCACGCTGCCCTCGAAATGCTCAAGCAGACGATTCTCGCCTGCCCCGAGGCGCTGTGGAACAATCCAGATGATCGCAACAAGTTTTGGGAAGTCGCCTATCACACGCTGTTTTTTACCCATCTGTATCTTCAAGAATCCAGGCAGACATTTCACCTTTGGTCTGGGCATCGCGACGAATACCGGTTCGAGAGGGAAGATAAGAGCGAACCTGTCGAGCCGGCGACGAAAGCCATCGTGCTTGCGTACCTCGCCTTTTGTCAGCAACAGGTCGTAGAGCAAGTCTCGACCATGGTGTTGGACGAGAATTCGGGGTTTGACTGGTTGAGATTCACCAAATTTGAGCTTCAATTTTATTCGATTCGTCACATTCAGCAGCATGTTGGCGAACTGATGGAGCGCCTGGGGCCGCAAGCAAGTGAGATCGATTGGGTGGGGTCAAAGCGCGCTGAAGGCAGCCCTCAAAGTTCGCAGCCCCAATAGCACTCGGCCAACCTACACACCTACAGATCCACGTCCACAGATCAATGTGGCGCAGAACAGGAGAATCCGCACATGGAAACCCAATCGGAAACGGTCCTTGTCGAGCTCATCCGCTACAACAACTGGGCCAATGCCCAAGTGCTCGCCGCCTGCCAGCAGCTCACCGCCGACCAACTCGCCGTTGCTGCGCCAGGTACGTATGGCGCCATCCGCGATACACTGGAGCACATCATCCGGGCTGAAGCAGATTACGTGGGCCGGTTGACGGGCGATCGGCCCCAACCCTCGTTCAAATGGGGAGACCAGGCCGCGCTGGCCGACCTCACCGCCTTTGCCGGCAACGTCGCCAGCGCCCTCCTGGACGCCATCCAGCGTGTCCCCCCCACACACATCGTCCATGAGGAGGAGGATGGCAACACCATCGACTACCAGGCTCGCGTTCTTTTCATCCAGGTCATCAACCACGGCATCGAGCACCGCACTAATATCACCACGATCCTTAGCGGCTGTGGTCTCTCTGCTCCCGAAGTGGACGGTTGGGGCTACCTCCTGGCGTACCCAGAACGATTTGAACTAAAAGAAAGTTCACAATAGCCGCCCATCGGGAAATGGTTGGGGACATCGAAACGCAGCTCAGCTACACGGAATAAAGAAATTAAGAGTCGCCGGATCGACACGAAACAAATCGGTTCATCGGCAATCCCCTTTGCAAAGAGATTTCGCGTGTCCAGTCAACCACTTCCGATTGAGCGCATACTGGCCATGCTTACAGAAGCGCCGCCGCGCATTGCCGCGCTGACCGCCACTCTGAAGCCAGCGCATTTGTATACCCCACCAAACCGGGGTGAGTGGTCTGCAAATGACGTACTCGCCCATCTCCGTTCGTGTGCGGATGTTTGGGGCGGCTGCATTGCGACGATCCTCGCCCAAGAGACGCCAACCATCCGAGCAGTGAGCCCTAGGGCTTGGATCAAGCGAACGGACTATCCCCGTCAGGCGTTTCAACCCTCGCTGGACGCCTACGCTGCCCAGCGCACCGAACTGCTGACGCGCTTGAGCGCATTGATGCCCGAAGCTTGGTCCCGTACGGCGACAGTGAGGAAGGGGGGAAAGCCCCTCGTACAGACTGTGCACAATTTTGCCGAGCGCTTAGCGATCCATGAGCAAACACATATCAGGCAGATCGAAGAGATCGCCAACACCGTGCACAGCTAGCAAAGATTACCGCTTAAGTTGCGTTAGCTTGGCCCACCCACAAACTCACCGGCGGGCGCAAGTCAATCCTACCGAGGAGTTACAACATGAACGCCGATGCCTTTCGCCATTTCCACAACGATCACTTCGCGGATGACCGCAAAATAATGGATATCGAATTCGACGGCAAGATTTGGTTCTGGCAAGGCCCCGCCCCGTGGTACTTTGTCACCGTTCCGCCGCAACAGGCCCGCGACCTGAAAGCCATTTTGGGCATTGTAACTTATGGCTGGGGCATGATCCCGGCAAAGGTTCGGATTGGCAAAACCGAGTGGGAAACATCCCTCTTTCCCAAAGAGGGCAGCTATATTGTGCCTATCAAAGCGAGTGTCCGCAAAGCAGAAAAGCTTGTGGAGGGCGATACGGTAACTGTCCGACTCGAAATTCGTTAATAGAGTTAAGTGCCTGTGTACGGATTGCCTCGATCCGCCACCGGATGCAGCGTCTGGGCCGGGGCGGGGATCGACTGGCTGAGATGGGGTGATCATTGACCATGATGCTGACTATCGATATGGACACAGCGCGCCGTTTCATCCTGGGCAAACAAGGTTTGTGGCCGGGGCGGCGCTGGCGGGGCATCCAGGGTGCGGAACAGGCCATGCGCACAATGGAATACTTGCAGCTCGACCCGCTGCAGATCATCGCGCGCAGCCAAGACATCAAGCTGCACAGCCGCGTACTCGACTACACGCCTGGCCTGTGGGAGGACCTCGCTTACCAGCAGCGCAAGTTCTTTGACTGGGGTGGCTGGCTGGCTGTCCGACCAATGGACGAGCTGCCACACTGGCGCGTGGTCATGCGCCACGAGCGGGATGGCGGGCCCGATTGTGACTCGCGCATCCACAAACTGGGCCGCGACCACGCCGACGCCATCGCCGAAATGCGCGCCATTTTGCGCGAGCGCGGGCTCGTGAACAATCGCGACTTCGAGATGGCGACGCGCACACGAACACACAGTTATCGAGGCCGCAAAGACAGCGCATTGGCGCTCTATTATCTGTGGCGCACCGGTGAAGTGATGACGCACCACCGCGAGAACTTCGAACGCGTCTACACACTCACCGAGATGGTGGCGCCGGCGCATCTTATCTACGAAAGCGACGAGGACGAAGCCGACCGCTTTTTGATCCAAAAGGAAGTCAGCTTCTCAGGCTTGTCGCGGCTGAACCGGACGAGTGATTCGTTTCATCGCGGCGCGCCATTTCGTAGAGCAAAGCAGCTCATCGAGGCGCTGTTGTCCGAGGGCGACCTCCTCCAGGTGCAGATTGAAGGTTGGAAGGCGCTGCACTATGCGCTTGGGAGCGACGCCGAGGCGCTACACGATCTGAATGCGGGGCGCGCGCCGAAGGCATGGACGCCAATGGGGGCGACCACGCTTGAAGAGGTCACCTTCCTTGCGCCACTCGACCCCGTCAGCGCACGTGGGCGAGCCAAAGCTCTGTTTGGGTTCGACTACGTGTGGGAGGTCTACAAGCCTGAGCACAAGCGTACATTCGGCTACTACACCTTGCCGATTTTGTGGGGTGACCGTCTCGTTGCCCGCTTCGACAGCAAACTCGACCGGACGATGAATACGTTCGTTATCCTGGGCCTGTGGCTGGAAGATGCGACCCTCGGCAATGATGAGGCATTTGCGGAGGCTTTGGCTTGCGGGTTTGCCCGCTTCGTCACATTTCTCGGCGCGAGCAAGCTGGATGCAACGGCGATTGGCGAGCCACTGCTGCGCCGCCGCGTCTGCTCCATAATATCTCCTGATGGGCTTAGAATGAACAGAAATCGTTGATGCACCGCCAGAGTGGTATCTGGCTCTTTCTTGCAGAATGCTGCGCGCTGCTGACTCAGCAAGTGCTGCACTTGGTCCGGCATGCTGTTGAGCACGCTGGCCAACGAGGGGGTTGGATGGTGCAAAGAGAGTTGACTCGGAGGGGGTGCTGGCGCTAGTATCACAGAACACCGTGACGGCGCCATCGCGATTTTGACGGTCAAATCGTCCCAGGATCGTCCCAGATTGACCCAGATTAACAATTAGGCGGATTGGCGCTATGAAAAAAAGGTGGCTGTTCAGACACGGCTACTACCGATTCTGATGACAACGAATCGCGACCTCGTCATGAGCATCGTGGTGTGGTGCTGTCCGTGCTCAGCACCCAGCGTTTATGTCGTCTAGTGACGATGGAGCGCGTGTGAAGAGTCGGTGAGAGGGGGAATGACAAATCGGCTCCTTCCCGAATCGGGTGGAGAGTCCAGCTCATCGACAAAAAGTGATACAATCCGCTGCATGAGGGGGGCAGGATGTTCCGACTTAACCTTCATCTCTTTGGCGCACCACGAATCACGCTCGATGGGTCTAATCTCCATATTCAGCGGCGCAAGGCGTTTGCGCTGTTGGCCTATTTGGCCGTGACGCACACGCCCCACCGTCGCGACGCGCTGGCGACGCTCTTCTGGCCCGACTTTGACCAACCGGGGGCGCGCGATAACCTACGACGCACGCTCTCCTCACTGCATCAGGCCCTCCACCAAGAGTGGCTTGAGATTGACCGCAACACCATCCGTCTGCGGGATGGCGGTGACCTGTGGGTGGATGTGGTTCATTTCCAAACCCTGCTGGCCGGCTGTCAAAGCCACCCCCATCCCCACGACCAGACCTGCGACGAGTGCCTGCCGCTCTTAAACGAAGCGGCGCAACTCTCTACCGGTGATTTTCTAGCCGGCTTCACCCTGGCCGACAGCCCCGGTTTTGATGAGTGGCAAGCCTTTGAGACCGAACGGCTGCGTCTCGCCTTGGCTGGTGTACTGGCCCGGTTAGGGGATGTCTACTGTAACCGCGCTGAATATGAGACCGCCATCGACCACGCGCGACGGTGGGTGGCGCTCGACCCGTTGCACGAGCCGGCGCAGCGGCTGCTGATGCGATTGTATGCCGAGAATGAGCAACAGAGCGATGCTCTCCGCCAGTATAAGCTGTGCCGGCAACTGTTGCAGAATGAACTGGGCGCGCCGCCCGCCACGGAAACGACTGCGCTCTATGAGCAGATTCGCAAGCGGACGATGGCGCCAGTCGTTATCGCAGCGGCGCAACCACTGCCGCCGAGCTTTGTACGCTCACCGCGCCACAATTTACCCACCCAAACAAGCCCGT
>JAHDWG010000466.1 GCA_023384495.1 Caldilineaceae bacterium | reverse complement strand
CGCCGAGCAGCTTGCGCAACTCGTAGAGCGTCTGGCGCAGGCTACCGCGCGCCGATACCTCGCTGTCGAGCGGCCAAAGCAGCGTCGCCACTTTCTCGCGTGGATGTGGCTGGTCGGCTTCCAGGGCGAGATAGGCGAGCAGCGCCTGCGCTTTCGCCGAGTGAAAGCGGGTGAGCCGTTCGCCATCGAGTGCAGCCTGGAAGGGGCTAAAGCACGACAGGGCCAGGTGGGGCATGGGGGTCTCCACAATTGCCAAACGGTTGTGGGCGTCGCAATCTATTATACAGTGAAGTCGGATGCTGTCAATGGGTTTGGGCAGCAGCGGATCAGGAACCGACGCAAACCGTCACGAAATCGTCATCCCACCCAGGCCGGCCAACGCTGACGGTCTGCTTATGCTCCCGTGACAGTTTGGGTGCTTCCGCCTGACGCGGTAGTGACGTGTGGCCTGTATGCTGCGAGCAGAACCGGTTACCCAAGCCGGTGACGCTGACAAACCACGTATAGGCAACGCAAGAGCAAGGAGAAGACCATGTTTACCGCGATAGTCTCTCACGAACCGTCCATGAATGCCCGCCACCACGCCCGTGTCTGCTTTGACCGTTGCCACC
The DNA here is from genome assembly GCA_023384495.1 of Caldilineaceae bacterium. GTDB lineage: Bacteria > Chloroflexota > Anaerolineae > Caldilineales > Caldilineaceae > CFX5. The sequence continues at coordinate 4,929 of JAHDWG010000466.1, read as the reverse complement.
AGCAGGGTTGGCAGGGTCAACTGTGGCGCAAGCTGCTAGAGCGTCAGGAAGCATTACTCAATCTGCACGAGGTTGCCCAATCGGATGCGGTGCAGACCCGCAGCCACGCCGGTGTGCGCCTGGTCCCTATCGACCAGGTCCTGGGTAGCGAAGGGCGCTGTGACGACTTTGACCGTGCGTTCCGCCCGCTCAAGCGTCTGAGCGACGAGCGGTGGATCAGCATCTTCTGCGCCCGCGACGCCGATGTGTCGCTGCCGTTGGTGGAGTTGATCCAGGTCAACGACCGCTACTTTGTGCGCGACGGGCATCATCGTATCTCGGTAGCGCGCTGGCTGGGGCAAAAAGAGATCGAGGCGGAGGTGACGGTCTGGCGCTGTCGTGAAAGTCAGGCCGGCGCACCCACGATTGCTCAGCCTGTGCGTTCGACAAAGCGCCGCCAGCCGCCAACACTGCTCCCTTTGCTAAGGCAGACCGCTCGACAACTGGTGAGCGCCTTCCAGAAGCTGCCCGCACTGGTTCACCCGGCCGCCAACCAACCGGCAATACAGGGAGGCTAGTCGATCATCGGTGGCAGCGCATCCCTGACGATCTCGTGACGGTAGTCGGTTTATTCATTGATATTCGGGTGACGTTGATTGTGTATTGTAAGGGTGCGTAATCCAGTCCACTCATCATCTATCCATATTGATCCATGTTCAAACGGAGGCCTAACATGCAAACACTCCAGCAACGCTACATCGAACAGTTGAAGAAAGGCGTCTTGAACACCCTCAATCGCGACGTCCCAGCCGACGTGATCGACCCGCCATCGCTGGAGGTGCTGCTCCAGCCTGCCTGGTTCGAGCATTTCTGGTCTGGTGACGCCCTGACCATGTGCAGCCCCACGCACCTGGATAACACCCGCTTCTGTATCGAGGATTGCCTGGCGCGCGGGGTAGCGGGTGATTTGATCGAATGCGGCGTCTGGCGCGGTGGCATGAGCATCTTTATGCGTGGTGTTCTGGCTGCGCACGGCGTCACCGACCGCACAGTCTGGGTGGCGGACTCGTTTCAGGGGCTCCCGCCACCGCCCACCAATTCACGGGACGAGGTGATGTACAACTTCCCGCAAGTGGTGGATGTGGAGCGCTTCCGCGTGGATCAGGCCAAGGTGGAGGCGAGTTTTGCCCGCTATGGTCTGTTGGATGACCAGGTCAAATTTCTCCCTGGCTGGTTCGGCGAGACGCTTCCGCACGCCCCAATTGAACGGCTGGCCGTGTTGCGGCTGGACGGCGACTACTATACATCGACGATGGAGACACTAGAGAGCCTCTATCCCAAACTCTCGCCCGGCGGCTATCTGATCATCGATGACTGGGGATTGGGCGACCTTTGCGGTGAACAGGAGGCTGTGTTGGATTATCGTCGGGAGCATCATATCACCGATGAGATCATTCCAGTTGACTACCACACGGCTTACTGGCGCAAGGGTGGTTGAGCAGGTGTTCATCTTTGCGCCGCTGGCACCGCACGGGGATGGCTTGCCAGCTAGGTGAGTGGAAAAATGAACAGACCCCATGACCCAACCATCGTCTGGCTTGGCGAGTCACCCGCCACTGACCCCTTGCTTGTCGGCGACAAGGTGGCGACTCTGAGCCGTCTGGCCCACTTCTGCCAAATGCCGCCCGGCTTTTGTCTGATTACGGCAGTGGGGAATCGGGTGGCAGCGGACAGGTCGAATGCGACCTTCTTGCCGTTGCTCGACCTGGTCAGAACGGCCTACCAGCTACTGGCCCAACGGTGCGGTGTTGCCGAACCGGCTGTGGCTGTTCGACCCTCCCTTGTTGATCCAGAGCAGTTGGCTGCTTCTCCCGTCGGCCCACTGAAAGCCGCTCTGAATGTGCAAGGCATCCAGGCGGTCATGGCGGCGGTGCAACGCTGTTGGGGTGCGGCCCGGCGGGCGTCGGTTATGGGAGAGATGGCTGTCCTTGTGCAACAGATGGCTCCGGCCGAGACAGCAGCGGTGGTCTTTAGCGCCAACCCGCTCACCGGCAACCGTGACGAAGTGGTGATCCACGCCAACTGGGGGCTGGGCGCAAGCATTGTGGGCGGCGCGGTCACACCGGATATCTACATTGTGAGCAAGGCCAGTCCGGCTGTCTTTTCGGTGCAGGTTGCCGACAAAGAGCGCATGACCGTCGCCGGGCCGCAGGGTGCGCACGAAGTAGCTGTGCCCGACATCTTACGCCACCGGCTGGCGCTGGTTGAACGCCAGATCGCCGGGTTGGCCCAACTGACCGTGAGAGTGGAAGTGGAGCTGGGCCACCCGGTGGAGATCGAGTGCGCCTGTCACGGCGAAACGCTCTATCTCCTGCGCTGCCGGCCCATCGTGCTGCTGGCCGGCCAGCAACACCTGCTCAAATAAATCCTGATAGTCGCGGCGTTCGCACACCCTCGCATGAGGGCAGCACAAACGCAGGGGCAACCCAACGTTGATGTAGCTGGCGAAGCCTCCTTCGGTCCGGCTACGGCGTCGTCAGACAAAGGGGACCGATCTGGTTTAGGGGCCGATATGGCTTTGCGCGTCGAGCGTTGTTTCCTGGCTGACCAGCATAGCAACCGTGGCGCGTAGATCCGTGGTGCGACCGCGCACCTGGGCGATTGCAGCAGTCTCTGGCGGCAACAGTGCAAGCACGTCGGCGAGTAACTGTGTGGCCTTGTCCCTTGTCTCCTGACGGGCAATGGGGTGGTGTAAGGACAATTCGACCATCTCGACTGCTTTTCTCGGATTTCCTTCCTTTACCAACAGCGCGGCCATGACGACAAGCGCATCCGCAATCCCGTTCCAAGTGTGATCATTGGCCTCTAAACGTGGCAGCAGTAGGGCCCGCAACTGGCTGCGAGCTTCGGACAAATTTCCCAACGAACAGGCGATGTTGGCTAAGGTGATGCGCACCCTGTCACCTGCCCGCGTCAGACCAATGGCGGCAAATAGCTCCCGGCTCTGACTGGCATACTGCCAGGCCATTTCATAATTGCCGGTGTGCCAGGCCAGATCACCCAGCAGGGCAAGCGCAAAGGCGATGCCGCGCTGACTGCTGATGGCGGTTCGAGCGGCCAAGGCCGCCTCAGCAAGCCGGGTTGCCGCGCTGTATTCTCCCAGCGCCCTGTGTGCCTCGCTGTAAACCTGGAACAAGTCACCCAGCAGCCTTTGGTCGCCGAGCGTTTGGGCGAGTGCAAGACCCTCTTCAGAATAGTGTTTGGCTGTGCTGTAATCTCCAAGATGAGTAGCCATCAAGGCGCGATTGTGCAGGGTGCGCGCCAGGCCCCAGCGGTTGCTGGATCGTTCATAAGAGGCGGCGGCTTGCTCATTGAGCCATAAAGTCTGGTGATAATCGCCCAGGCTGGCGTGAACACTGCCCAATCCTACCAGCGCCTCGGCTTTTGCATTGGGTAGGTCAACCGGTTCCAACCACAAAAGAGCCTGGTGAAAGGCCGCTGCGGCCTCGTTGAGCATCGGCGTTATGCCGCCTTCGACAACCAGGCGATTCTGCATTCTTGTCCGTTTGATGAGCACCTGGGCCAGAACGATCTGGGTGTGCTCAGAGATGGACGGGTCGCGGTTGAGTGCGGTCGTGGCCTGTTCAAATAGCGCCCTCCCTTCGGCAAACCAACACTTCGCTGCATGAAAGAGAAAGAGACTGTCCAGGGCTTGCTCGATCTCATCCAATCGTTCTTGGGCTACCGCCCGGCTCCACGCCGCACGTATATTTTCGATCTCATCTTCGATCTCCTGCAGCGCAGTCGGGTGTTCCGCCCCTTGCAACCGTTCCGTCTGACGCGCCAGCCAGCGACAGTAGAAGACTCGGTGGCGATCTTGAGCATCCTCCCGGTCGAGAGGGTGTGCGTTTAGTTTTTCCCAGGCAAATTGGCGTAGCAATTCGTGCATTTGAAAACGCCCCCGAGCATCCGAGTAAAGGAGTGACTTTTCTGCTAAAGCGGCCAGAGACAAAAACATTGCATTGGCGACCTGCTCTGCTGCCTCGCGCCGGAAGCCGCCGCAGAAGACAGCCAGTCGCATGAAGATTTGCTGGTCAGCTGCTGTCAGCATGCCCCATGAATGCTCGAAGACTGCCCGCATACTACGGTGACGGTCGGGCACATTGCGCAGCCGGGTGGTCAAAAAGCTCAGGTCGCGCGTGATCTCCTGAGCAATCTGCGCACAGGGGTACAATTTTACCCACGTCGCGGCCAACTCAACCGCCAACGGCATGCCTTCGACCAGCCGGCAGATATGCGCCATCGCTGGAGCTTCGCGCCGCGGGTCAAAATTGGGCTGCAGGCGGCGCGCACATGCGACAAAGAGTTGTAACGCGCTGTGCTGCTCCCTGCTAGCCGCTTCTTCGTCGTCGAGGTGAGTGTCATCATGAGGATAACTCAGCCCGCTCAGCGGATGCAGCCACTCCTCGCGCAAGTTAAGCGGTTCGCGTGAGGTGGCGAGCACCTTGACCCCCGGCGCGGCGGCCAGCAGGTCGGAGACGAGCTCGATGCCGGCCAGCAGATGCTCGCAGTTGTCTAGCACAACCAGCGGTGACCGGGCTTTGAGATAATCGAGCAACTGGCTCTTGGGTTCCCCGCTGCCATAGAAGGTGAAATCCAGCGCGGCGGCAATGGTCGAGACCAGCAGATCAGGCGACCCGACGCCGGCCAGGGCGACAAAGAAAACACCATCGGCGAATTTTGGCGGGAGCCCTTTGGGCGCGATTTCGGATTTTGGATTGTCGCCCGGCGCCGCTGCATCCAAAATCTCAAATCCAAACTCTAAAGTCCCTTGCGCTGCTTGCAGCGCAAGGCGAGTTTTGCCCATGCCGCCGGGGCCGACGATGGTGAGGAGCCGGCAGGCGGGGTCGGCGAGGCGGGCGGCGATCTGCGCCAGGTCAGTCTGGCGAC
>JAHDWG010000465.1 GCA_023384495.1 Caldilineaceae bacterium | reverse complement strand
GTCATGAGCGGGATCGCCGTCCTGGCGTTCTTGACCTGGTACGGCCGCGACCACAACCCAACCTGGCTGGAGTGGACAAAAGTGGTGGTCGCAGGGTTAAAAGCTGGCATGATCCAGGTCGGCGACTACGCCTACATCCCGCCCGAGTGCAGCCTGAGCCGCGACGGGCGCTGGCACTGGACGCTGCGGGGTGGGCGCCAGTGGCCGCCGGGCTATACGCCCTATGTGCCACCCGCCGAACCAACCAGCGATCAACAGGGCTTCGAGGGTGCGGTCAAGTGGGAACAATCCAACGTCATCAAAGCCCTGGTGCGCGCCTACGAGGTGCTGGGCGATGAGGATGCGCTGGCCCATGCCTGGCAGCTCGCCCGGTTTTGCCTGAAACCCACACTGTGGGAGCCAGGCGATGACAACGGCCATCCAGGGATTGAACACGGGGTCTGGGCCGGCCATCTGCACGGCAACCTCAATGCCCTTTCTGCCTTGCTCGACCTGGCTACGGCGACAGGCGATAGCCACCTCAAACAGCTCGTGCGCCAGGGCTACGAACATGCACGAAGTCACGGCGCGATCCGTCTGGGGTGGATGCCCTCGTGGATCGCCCCCCAACGATTTGGCCGGCCAGCCAGCGCCGCCGTCGAGAGCGAGGGATGCGGGATCGCCGATACACTGATGCTCGCGGTCCAGTTAACCGACGCCGGGTTGGGCGATTACTGGGATGATGTGGACGCCATTGTGCGCAATCATCTGATCGAACTGCAAATGGTCGATCTGGCGGCCATGCGCTGCGCCTGTGGCAGCGCTGAATATGATTCCATTCTGCAACGCTTTGTGGGGGGCTTTACCCAGGCAGTGCTCACCGCCAACCTACGGTCGGCAATCTATGGCTGTTGCACCGGCAACGGTACTCGTTCTCTCTACCATGCCTGGGAAGCGATTACCCGTTTTCACCAGGGCGTGGCCACGGTCAATCTCTGGCTCAACCGTGCTTCCACTTGGCTGGACATTGACAGCTATTTGCCGTACGAGGGGAAAGTCGTACTGCACAACAAACAGGCCCACACCCTGCTCGTGCGCATCCCCTACTGGGTGAACCGGCAGGCGCTCGTTTGTTCCCTCAATGAACGACCGGTCGCCGCTGAATATGCGGGCAACACGCTGTTGTTCCAAGGGTTGCAGCCCGGCGACACCCTTTTCCTTGACTTTCCGATCCCTGAGACGACCGAGCGCTACACTATCGGCGACCAGACCTACACCGCAACGCTGCGTGGGAGCACAGTTGTCGATCTACAGCCTCGGGCAACGGCTGACAGCGCCCACCGGAACAAGGTTCCTTTCTTTTTGCGGGAAGAGTTGCGGGGAACGGTTGCACCACTGCAGACGGTACAACGGTTCGTTCCCGAACAAGTGCTGCCGGTCTACTGAGCCTGTTTCGTATCAGAACCATGCTGTTTCGTGCTCTTGTTTCAACTCTGAACGCTGCTGTTTAGCGTAGTGCGTAGGTCGGGCTACCAGCCCGACGGCCGGAATTTTTAGGCTGCTAGTAGGACCAGCGAGAGCGTCGGGCTGGTAGCCCGACCTACGAAACTGTTTGTACTCTCCTGTTTCAATTCTGACACTGCTGTTTAGGAGGATATTCCATGAGTAGGTTGCAGTTGACACCCCAACAGTTGGCTTTTATGGAGACCTTTGGCTATCTGGTCTTTCCTGGGCTGCTCAGCGACACGATCGACCGCATTATCGATGAATTTGAAGCTGTCTTTGCCCAGCACGGCGGTGGTCACGATGGCAAGCCCCATGACGGCACTGCTCGCTCGTGTCTCGTTCCCTTTATTGACCAGAACGAGTACCTCGCCAGCCTACTCGATGACCCGCGCATCGATGGCATCTTTACCAGTCTCCTGAGCGAGGACTACAACTACCTGGGCAGCGATGGCAACTATTATGTGGGCGATACTGGCTGGCATTCCGACACGGACTGGAGTGGCCGCATGCGCGGCAAGCCCCCACGCATCTTCTACAAGCTAGCTTTATACCTCGACCCGGTCACGGGCGACACCGGTGCGCTGCGGGTGATCCCCGGCAGCCATCGCTACGGCGACCGCTTTGCCGAAGACCTCCAACAGACCGTGCGCAACTCACAAGAGAAACTAGGCATTTCCGGCGCCGAAGTGCCGGCAATTGCCCTCAACAGCAATCCGGGCGATGTGGTGGTATTCAACCAAAACACCAAGCACAGTTCCTGGGGCGGCAGCAACCGCCGGCGCATGTTTACCATCAATTGCACGGCTCGCTATGGAGAGGATGAACTGCCCTATCTGCGCAACGAGATCAGCGCCTTCGCCCGCTTCTGGATCGACTCAGTCTACGGCGAGGCAATGCTGCGCACAGCCACCCCAGAGCGTATGGTGCATCTGCACCAACCATTAAGCTTCCAGGATCACTTGATTGCGGAGGTGCAAAAAGCAAAAGAGACCATGAAAGAACCATCACGCGGGTAGGGCAGATGATGTGTCTGCCAATGCGGAGCACTAGCAGAGCTTGCCAGACAAGGCAGAATCTCGGCCAGTGCCGTGTAGCGTTACTGGAACCTATTGATAGGATGTCCCCTACAAGCTCGAGTAAGCGGCTCCCTACAGCATCTGTTACGCTCTTACCAGCCTGTCTCGTGTTGTCGTATTTTTGTGTCAAGCGTACCAAAGGAGGAGAGACCATGATTTCCAGCAAACGACTGAATCGACGTGCTTTTCTGCGGCTGTCCGCGGTTGGGGCTGGCAGTATGGCGCTGGCCGCCTGCGCTGCACCGGTGGCTCAGACCGGGTCGCAGGCGAGTGAGGCGGGCAGCGCGCCCGCACAGGCAGCGGTTGAGGTGCGTTTCACCCACTGGTGGGGCGAACAGTTTCAGCATTATATCCCCCTGCTTGAAGAAAAGACCGGCATCAAGGCAATTGAGGAGCCGTCACCCTACAGCGGCTACTTCGAGAAGCTGCTCACGCAACTGGTGGCCGGTGTCGGGCCCGACTTCATGTTGTTGGACGCCAACGAGTTTGGCCAGTTCTGGCCTAGCGGTGTGGTGGCGCCCCTGGACGACCACCTGGCCTCGGCCAGCATTGACATGGCCAAGTGGAATGTCCCCCAGAACGAAGAGAACGGTTGGGAGGGCAAAGTGATGGGGCTCTCTCTATTCACCATGCAAGACTTGATCCTGCATGTCAACAAGGATCTGGCGGATGAGGCAGGGATGACAGAGAGCCTGCCGGTGTGGGGCTCGGGTGAGTTTGACAACTGGCGGTGGGATGACCTGGTTGAGTGGGCCAAACAAGGCACAAAAGTCAACGCCGACGGCACAGTGGCGCAATATGGCCTGGCCACCAACGTGGCGGGCTTCTGGGATCTCCACCGCACGCTGATTGCCTCCAATGGCGGCGCCATTCTCGATGATGAATGGAATTTCCAGGAGACAACTAGCCTGGTCAATTCGCCGGAAGCCGTGGAGGCATTGCAAGTGTTGGTCGATGCTGTGAATGTCCACAACATTTCGCCGACGCCCGATGCGGCCCAGGCGATCCAGGGCGGGGCCTATCGCGCCCAGCGCGCGGTGGCGGACATTACCTGGTCGACGCCCAGCATCTACCCAGAGAACGTGGGATTTGAACAGGTCTACGCCCATCTGCCCTTCTTGCAAAGGCGGGTTCATGCCTTTGGCGCCAACTGCCTTGCGCTCAATGCCGCCTCGCAACAGTTGGAAGATGCCGCCAACTGGGTCATCACCTTCTGTGTGGATGAGGATGTGCGACACCAGTTCTTGCAGATCAGTTCCGTGCCGGCCTACGATCCCGTGCCGATCGTCGAGGCCAGCCCAGATGGGCGCGCCAAGACCATTGCACTGATCAACCTGTCGCGCATTTCAGGGATGTCCACGGTTCCAGAGAATGCCGAGGATGTGGCGAACTATCCGCGCTGGTATGGCGCCAAGGCCCCGCAGTACATGCGCGATACACTTTCGGCGGCCATGCAGAGCGTGGTGATCGGCAGCGCCGGTCTGCAAGAGGCGATGGATGACGCCAAGGCTAAGATCGATGCGGAACTGGCGAAGGCTGCGTAATCCATAGATGGGATTTGAGGTGTGATGCACTTGATTAAGCGCGTTGCACCTCAATCCCACGTCGCAGATTCTGTGAATACAGGAGAGGAGGAAACAGGCGATGGCCTCAGCCAATGCGACGCCTCACATCATACACGAGCGGTCATGGTGGCAATCTCCCCAGACCCGCAAGGAAGCGCTAGAGGGATTTGTCTGCCTCCTGCCGTGGATCATTGGCTTTCTTGCCTTTACCGCGGGCCCGCTGCTCTATTCGTCGTATATATCGTTGACCGATTATCCGATTTTGCAAGAACCGCGATGGGTGGGCTTCGAAAATTACCGCAGCATGGCCAATGATGATCTTTTTTGGAAATCGTTGCGCGTCACTGCCCTCTATACATTGGTCGCCGTACCCGGTGGCGTCATCATCGGCTATGTCATGGCGCTCTTGCTCAACCAGCAGATCTTGGGTCTCTCCTTTTGGCGCACAGCCTACTATGTACCGGCGGTCGTACCGGCGGTCGCCACCTCGTATCTGTGGGCGTGGATGTTCAACCCCGATTTCGGCGTCATCAATGGGCTTCTCGTCCGTGTCGGCATCACCGCGCCCAAATGGTTTGGCTCGGAGGAATGGGTGCTGCCGGCTTTTATCATCATGAGCCTCTGGGGAGCGGGCGGTGGACTTGTCCTTTATCTCGCCGCGCTGCAGGGGGTGCCGACAACGCTATATGATGCCGCCAAAGTCGATGGCGCCAATGCTTGGGGCCGCCTGCGTCATGTAACGCTACCGATGACCTCACCGGTGATCCTCTTTACCTTTTTGACCGGGCTGATCGGCTCTTTTCAGGTCTTTACGGCTGGATTTCTGATCACCAACGGGGGACCCAACAACGCCTCTCTCTTCTATGTGCTCTATCTGTATCGGGTGGGATGGCGCTATTTCAAGATGGGCTACGCCTCGGCGTTAGGGTGGGTGCTCTTTGTCATCATCATGGTCTTGACGATCCTGACCCTGCGGGCATCCGGGCGGTTGGTCTATTACGAAAGCGGCGAAGAGGGGAGGTGACAATGCAGGCGACTACCAGGGTCTCCACATCTGTTGAACACAGTGAATCACGTCGGGATCGGCGCCGCCTGGCGTTCCGCGTACAACACTGGACGGCGCGCCTCCTAAGTCATTTTGCGGTCACTGCCGGCGCGATCGTCTTTCTGTTTCCCCTCTTTTGGTTGGTCTCTTCCTCGCTAAAACCAGAAGGGGATATCTTCCTGTTTCCGCCCAACCTCTGGCCCTCTGCATTCATGTGGAGCAACTATCCGGCGGCGCTCTCCAGCTTTCCGTTTATCCAGACGGGAATGAACACGATGTTGATTGTCATCGGCGTGGAAGTCGGTCGTCTACTCAGTGCAAGTCTGGCAGCCTACGCCTTTGCGCGTGTCCGTATCCCCTGGCGGGGACCACTCTTCATGTTGG
>JAHDWG010000464.1 GCA_023384495.1 Caldilineaceae bacterium | reverse complement strand
ACTTGTGTTATACTTTACAGATGCTCCACCAACACAACGCGCCAGGCTGCCCGGTCGTGCTGCACAGATCAGCGGCGATGATCGGTTGAGTTAATGCTCTCCTTACCCACAATTAACCAAACGTTAACTGGCTCTGCCTAATTCGTTAAGCGGGGCGTGGTTCAATCAATGAATGTGTCTATGGGCTGTTGCCGGGTATGACCTCAGTGGCCGGTCGCCCCAAAAACCATGAGGAAGTGGATTCGTGCAAGAGATATCGACGCTGTCGCGTGGGCCTGCCACCGGCGCACACCACACCCGCTCGGGTGAACGGCGTGAATGGCTGCTTTTTCTATTGCTGGTTGGCCCCAATCTGTTGCTCTTCTTTGTCTTTACCTACTGGCCACTGATCTATAATGGCTATCTGAGTTTTGTCCGCTGGGATATGCTTGCCCCGGTCAAGCTCTGGGTAGGGCTGGATAACTATCGTTATCTCTTTACCTCAGCGAATTTTGGGCGCATCCTCGCCAATACCCTGGTTTTTACGTTGGCCTCGGTCGGGCTGACCTGCACCCTCGGGTTGATGATGGCGCTGCTGCTCAACCAGCCGTTGCGGCTGCGCAACGGGGTGCGCAGCATCGTCTTTAGCCCGGTCATGCTCAGCGGCGCCGCGATTGGCCTGGTGTGGATTTACATCTTTGACCCGCGCTATGGGCTGCTGGATGTCTTTATCCGCGGCGTCGGGCTGACCTCGCCGAATTGGTTGCTCGACACGAGATGGGCCATGCCCGCGGTGATCATCGTCTACGTATGGAAAAATGTCGGCTATGCCGTGGTCATCTATCTGGCCGGCCTGCAGGCCATTCCCCGCGAACTGTACGAGGCTGCATTGGTCGATGGCGCGTCGACATGGGCGCGTTTCCGCAATGTGACGCTGCCGGGCCTTTCGCCGGTGGTCTTCTTCCTTGTGCTGACTACGATCCTAGCCGGCTTCCAGACCTTTGACGTGATCAAGGTGATGACCAATGGCGGCCCCGTGAACGCCACCACAACCCTGGTCTATTATCTCTATGAAGAAGGGTTTGTCGGTTTCAATGCCGGCCGCGCCGGGGTGGCTGCGGTCGTGCTCTTTCTCATGATGCTGGCGATTACGCTGGTGCAGATGCGCTATACCGAGCGCTCGGTGAACTATGCCTAATTCCGGGAGACTTTGGAGGATTGGCAGCGCGCATAGAGCGGTGCGCAAGCCTTCACAAACCTCATCAAATCTCGCCCACTCTCCTTCATGTGTTTCACCCTTATATTGATCATGGCGCAAATTGACCTGACCGAAGCAAGGCTTCCCGCAACAACCTCCCATGTTCAACTTGCCAGCCGGTGGGCCGGCCAACCCAATTCGTGGTGGGCGCGTTCGCTGGGGTATGTGGGCATGGCGCTCTGTGTCCTCATCATCGGCCTGCCCGTCTATTGGATGATCATTGGCGCGTTCAAACCGGGGCCGGAGATTTACCGCATTCCGCCCACCTGGATCCCCGAAGAGCCGACCATGCGCAATTTTCTACGCGCCTGGAATTCGGCGCCCTTTGGCCGCTACTATATCAACACGATTCTGATTACGCTCTTTGGCAGCGGCTTTGAGATCTTCTTTGCCGTCACATCGGCCTATGCTTTTGTCTTCCTCCGCTTTCCCAAGAAAGAGTGGCTATTTTTGGTGTTGCTGGCGACGTTGATGGTGCCGGGCCAAGTGACCATTCTGCCCAACTACCTGACGATTGCCCAACTGGGGTGGGTCAATACCTATCAGGGCATCATCGTGCCGGGGGCGTCGGTGGCCTATGGCACGTTTCTCTTGCGCCAATACTACCGTACGCTGCCGATCGATATCCTGGATGCGGCCAAGGTGGATGGCGCCAGCCACCTGCGCACGCTCTGGTCGGTGGTGTTGCCGCTGGCGCAGCCCGCCATCATCTCGTTTGGCCTGCTCAGCGTCGTGGCCAAGTGGAATGACTTTCTCTGGCCGCTGATTGTCACCAATACGCGGGACATGCGCGTGCTTTCCATCGGCATCTATTGGTTGCGGGTGGAAGAGGGCACTATTGATTGGGGTGTGATCATGGCCGGGACGCTCTTTGTGGTGCTCCCCGTGGTGATCGTCTTTTTATATGCACAACGTTACATTGTCGATGGCATTGCCGCCGGCGCCGTCAAAGGGTAACAAACAGCAAGATGCGCAAGACAATGGAGCCAAAGCTCAGTTACGTTTCACAGGTCAAGCATCCGGCTCAAAAGGCGTTGGTCCACTCCATCGAGGTGTTGAGCGGGCGTCAGCGGTTGGAAGGTATTTACGAGGAAGTCTTGCGCCGGGTCGATGTCCAGGAATCGTTCTGGCAGGTGGCGCTCGAGACATTACAGGTAAAGCTGGTTTACAACTCCGACCGGCTGGCGGCGGCGCCTCAACAAGGCCCGTTGATCTTTATCGCCAACCATCCCTACGGTGTGCTGGATGGGCTGGCGCTTTGTCATTTTGCGTCGCTCTGCCGCCAGGAATTTCGGATTTTAATTAGCTCGGCGCTCTGTCGTGAAGATCGGTTGGTCAGCTACTTGCTCCCCATCGACTTTGATGATTCTGAGCAGGCGGTGCGCACCAACATCGAGTCCAAACACCGGGCGGTCGAAACCTTGCGGCGCGGCGGCGCGCTGGTCATTTTCCCCGCCGGCGGCATCTCCACGTCGTTAGGGCCGTTTGGCGCTGTAACCGACCTGGAATGGAAACTTTTTATGGCCAAGCTGGTGCATATCACCCAGGCAACGGTGGTGCCGATTTTCTTTTATGGACAAAATAGCCGTCTCTTCCAGATTGTCAGCCACTTTAGCCTGACCTTGCGCCTCTCGCTCATCATCCACGAGGTCAACAAACAGATCACTAGCACCTTGCAGGCCGCCATTGGCGACCCCATCCCCTATAGTGAATTGGCGGCGATCAAGAGCCGCCAGGCCCTCACTGATCACTTGCGACGGGTGGTCTATTCGCTCGACCACCAGACCGGGAGTCGCTCACGCGCACCTTTGCCGGCCAGCAAACTCTCGTCACGCTATTAGGCAATGCATGATTGAACCGTGAACGTATTGGATGTAATGAGAAAGGAAACAAAAATGACTTCTCTCCGCATGAATCGTCGCCAGCTTCTCAAGAGCCTGGGCGCAGGCGCCGGTGTGGTCGCCCTGGCCGCTTGCGCACCGGCGCCGCCGGGGGCCGCACCCGCCACAAGCGGTGGCGCCGCCAGCGCCCCCGCCGCAGAGCGCCCCACCGTTGTGTTGTGGAGCAGCTTCACCGGCAAGAATGGTGAGACGGAAACCGCGCTGGTCGATATGTTCAACGAGAGCCAGGGCGACGTCACCGTCGACTACCAGTTCCAGGGCAGCTACGAAGAGACAGCGCAGAAGGTAACCGCCGCGCTCCAGGCGCGCACCGCCCCCGACATCTCGCTGCTCAGCGATGTCTGGTGGTTCAAGTTCTACCTCAACCAGGTGTTGTTGCCGCTGGATGACCTTGCTGCCTCCGAAGGCGTCGATTTCACCGACTATCAAGACCCGCTCATCAACGAAGGCCTTCGCCAGGGCCAACACTGGTGGCTGCCTTTTGTGCGCAGCACCCCCCTCTTCTACTACAACAAAGAGAAGTGGGACGCCGCTGGTCTGCCCGACCGTGGCCCCGAAACGTGGGATGAGTTCATCGAATGGGCCGACAAGCTGGTGGAGATGGACGGCAGCGAGATGCGCGTCTCGGCTTTTGCCCACCCCGATGGCGCCAGCTACATTGCCTGGCTCTTCCAGGGCGTGGCGTGGCAGTTTGGCGGCAAGTACAGCGACCCCGACTTCACCATGCACATGACCGATGAGAACACCATCGCCGCCGGCCAGTTCTATCATGACACGGTGCATACCTACAAGTGGGCCGTGCCCAGCAAGGACATCGGCGCCGACTTCATCGCCGGCCTGACGGCGGCGTCGATGATGTCCACCGGCAGCATGGGCGGCATCAAGGCCAATGCGCCCTTTGAGTTTGGCACAGCCTTTTTGCCCAAGAAAGAGCACTTCGGCTGCTGCACCGGCGGGGCTGGCCTGGCCATCCTCACATCGGCCCCGGATGAAAAGCGGTCGGCGGCCATGAAGTACCTGGGTTTTGCCTCCAATCCCGAAAACCAAGTTTTCTGGGCGATGAATACGGGCTACATGCCGGTGCGCAAGAGCGCGCTGGAGAGCGACGAGATGCAGGCCTACTTCGAAGAATTCCCGCAGTTCAAGACGGCCACCGAGCAGTTGGCGCTTACCCAACCGCAAGACTCGGCGCGCGTCTTTGTGCCCAACGGCGACCAGATCATCGGCAAGGGGTTGGAGCGCATCACCGTGCAGGCCGACGATGTCGCCACGGCCTTTGCCGAAGTGCAGGCCACGCTCGAAGCCGAAGCCGCCCCGGTGGTCGAGGCGTTGCGCGCGGTGGAAGGGTAGACCCAAGCATTGAGGGGATAGAACGATTGGATTGAGATGTCGCCATCCAATCAGGTTGCGTTGCTCAGGCGGCGTTCACAGACAGCCTTGTCCGGTGGTTCTGTGGCCGCGACTGAGCAACGCATTTTTTTGATCATCAAACGCCGAGTATGGCATTTAACGGGCATGTGGTACAATGGACGCAGTCTAATCCTCACGAATGCATGATTGAACTTCATTCAGAATCCAGTAGGAGACCCAAAGATGCGAACGAAGCGATTCGTGCTGTTGCTGACCCTTGTGCTGGCCCTCATTGTGACAAGCGCGTGTGGCCCGCGCGCGGCCACGCCTGCCACGGCAACCGCCGACAAGACGGCGCTGATGGTGCAACTCCCGGCCATCTATCTGGATGTGGCCGCCGACGGCCAGATGACCCTGGCCGAAGGGCCGCTGACCCAGGTGTTGGGCGGGCTGGGCGTCGATCTCTCCGATCTCTCGATGTCCGAAGAGAATGTGCAGAAATTTGTCGGCGCGCAGATTCAACACCTACAGCTCGACAACCAGCCCGATGGCCTGCATATCTTCATCAACGGTGAAGCGCTGCCGACGCTGGCATGGGATGCGGAGTCGCTGGATTCGCTGGTCAATGTGATGGGGATTCTCGATATAGATTTGGGCGAGGCGGGCAAGTTGCTGCCGCTGCTGCCCGAACTCGGTTTTGGCCTTGCCTTACGCTTCCCCACCACGGGCGCCGCGCGTCCGTTGGCCACCGGTGGGCGCATGGCCACGGCTGAGAACCCCAACAACCTCAGCGCTGCCCTGGCAACGCCCCCCAACATTGATCTGTCGCTCAACTACGCCGCCGACGGCTCGTTCCAGTTGATCGGGCTCAACCCCTTTATGCTCGGCATGATCCCTGCCGACGCGTTGGCGCAGTCGCCCGAGACGCTGGAAGGCATCACCGAGATGGGGATCAACAGCCTGAGCATCATTATGCGGCCCACCGGCCTGATCATCATGCTCAACGGGGAACCATTGCCGTATCTGCGCTCGGAAAGCGAAGACCAGTTGCTAACAACGATTGAGTTGTTGCTGCGCTTCACCAGCGATGATG
>JAHDWG010000463.1 GCA_023384495.1 Caldilineaceae bacterium | reverse complement strand
CCGAGAGCATCACCCCCATCAGGTGCCACCGATGGGGAACGGCGTGGCAAAAGGCGTGCAGCCGCCCCTGTGGCTCAAAGAAGGGTTTGTCCACTGTGGCAAAGACCACGCCCGACGTGCCCAGCGTGAGCGCCACGATCCCTTTGGTCACCGCGCCGACGCCTGTGCCCTGCGCCGCCTGGTCTCCCCCGCCGGCCATGACTGGGACGCCGGCGCGCAACCCCGTGGCCGCCGCCGCCGCTTCGGTGATGACCCCTGTGATCTCTGGCCCCTCGAACGTAGGCGGCATCCACTCGGCAGGGATGTCGAGCGCGCCCAGCACCTCCGCAGACCAGTCACGCGTGCGCAGATCAAGCAGCAGCGTGCCGGCGCCGTCGGCCTTGTCCATGGCGTATTCACCGATGAGCATGAGGCGCACGTAGTCTTTGGGCAGCAGCACATGGCGCACCCGCGCGTAGAGTTCCGGCTCGTGCTCGCGCACCCAGAGGATCTTGGGCGCGGTGAAGCCGGTGAGCGCATCGTTGCCCGTCAGCTCGATGAGCCGCTCTTTACCCAACCGCGTCCGGATCTCGTCACACTGGGCCGCAGTGCGCTGGTCGTTCCAGAGGATTGATGGCCGCAAAACCTGACCCTCGGCGTCGAGCAGCACCAGGCCATGCATCTGCCCGGTCAGGCCGACGCCGGCCACTTGACCCGCATCCACCCCCGAGTCGGCCAATACCTGGCGGATGCTTTGAACGGCGCCATGCCACCAGAGCGCCGGGTCTTGCTCGCTCCAGAGTGGCTGGGGCGTCTCGAAGTCATATTCTTGGGCGGCGACGGCAACTACGGCGCCCTGTTCGTCGATCAACAGCGCCTTGGTTGCGGTAGTCGATACGTCGATGCCGAGAAGATAAGCCATGGTCTCTACGCTCCCGTCTCTGGTGGGATTATGGGAAAGGGTAAGCGCTCACACAGAACAGAGCGACAAAGGTTGGGAAACTGGACAAAGCCGGTCAGGCATCAGGTAAAGTATAGCGTAAATCAGGAACGACAAATCGTCAAGAACAGGCAGAACAGGGGCTTGGCGCGGCCTGCTTTTTGCGCTAGAATAATCGAAGATTCAACCCTATACGCCGAAATCGACAAAGGAGCCGAGTCTTGAGGAATTGGAATGTAGAAATTCGCGGATTTTTGCGGCGCTGTGCCCACGGGGGTCTTTCTCTGATTATCCTTGCCATCATCTTTCCCTCCATAGCATCTGCCCAAGCGCTGCCAAGCGTCCATATGAGCGGGCAGGCCAGCGATGCGGCCATCGTCACCAGCCGCCAGGGCCAAACTGGCGAAATCAGCGATGAGACGGCGCTCGGTCTACGCCCACCGCTCCCGTTTCGCGAGCCGCAGGTTGGCCCGCTGATCAAGCGCGCCTACATGGATGATATCGAGCAGCGCACCACGGCCTTTATTCCGGTGGCTGGGTCGCTCGACAACCTGACGCCCATCGAATTCCCCGCAGCTGAAGAACGGTGGATTCGTGTGGACCTGAGCGAACAGCTTGTGGTGGCGTACGAGGGTGAGCAGCCGGTGCGCGCCTTCGTCATTTCGTCGGGCCTGCCTCGCACCCCAACGGTTACCGGGACGTTTCGCATCCGCACCAAGGTGCGGCAGCAGGTGATGTCGGGCGAGGGCTACTATCTACCCAACGTGCAGTGGGTGCAATACTTCTACGCCGACTACGGTTTTCATGGCACCTACTGGCACAGCAACTTTGGCAACCCCATGAGCCGCGGCTGCATCAACATGACCAACGCCGACGCCAAGTGGCTCTTCGACTGGGCTGGCCCTACTTGGGATGGCAAGACCACCTGGTACAAGAGCACAACCGACAACCCGGGCACACTGGTCATCGTCACTGAGTAACTCACCTTGCGCAGACACAATTGTCAGCGGATCCCAACGAGCACACCTGCTCCGCTTGGTTCGAACAGCGAACGGATGAGGGCGCCGAATCCGTTCAATCGGTTCCAAGAATTCGCTGACAGCTTGTCACCACCACCTACTGCGTAAGGTGAGTGAATAAGAGAACTACCAGCGGAACAGACGCTGTCCCCACCGGGCCGCCTCGGCGCCGGCGCGGGTGAGTTGCCGCTGCACCGCGGGCACGGTGAAGAAGCGCGCCAGCGGCTCCGCTATGTCCGGCGCATTGGCCAGTAGCCAATCCCCCGCGCCGATCACGGTGGCCGCGTCGGGCGGCTGGCCGGCGTCTTTGGTCAGTTCCCCTTGCAGCAGCTTCAACTGGAGTTCGGCCATCTGGAGCCGGGCAGCATCCATGCGACCGCGCAGCGTGCGTACGGCAAAGAGCAACTGGCCAATCTGCTGCTCGATAGCGGCGCGATCCGCCGCCGTGGGTTCGCGTCCGCCGCCCCCTTGCGCCATGTTGAGCGTTCCGCCTACCACAATGTTGCTGCCCGTCGCCGCACCCCCAATCTGGATATTTGCGTTCACCTGTGGTTCGCTGCGCGCCGGTGATGGAGCAGGCCCTTGCGCCGTGCGTGGCGCGACGGGTGCCCTCGGCGGCGGTTGCCAGAGCCGCCCATCCGGAGCGCGCATGTAAAGGACGGGCGTCAGCCACGCCGCCGGGCTGGCCGCGCTCAGGCTCATGGCTTTGCGCGCCGCCGTGGTCGCCGCATCGACGGGCAGACCCGCCGCCAGCGCCGCATAGAAACTTTGCGAGAAATCCACCGCCGCGGTATCGGGGATCGGGTATTGCATGGCGACCACCGCCGGCAGCCCGCGACGCACCAAAGCCGTCGCCAGGCTGGAATAGGCCCGCTGCTCGTCGCCGCGCGCCCCCTCGCAGGCGTTGAGCACCGCCAGCCGCAGCGCCGGCTGTTCGTCCAACAGCCGCGCCAATTCCACCGCCCGCAACACCTGCATCTCCCCCTGGTCGCCCGTCAGCAGCAACTGCCCCTCGCCATGCTGGCTATCGTAAAATGCGTGGCCTGCAAAGTGAAAGATGTGCCACGGCCCTTGCTGCATGGCGGCCTGCAAGTCGCGCCAGCGCTGTCCGCCCAGCCATCTCAGTTCCACCAGCCCCTGCTGCTGCAACGGTGACAGCGCCTCGCCGAGCCGCGCCTGCTCTTGAGCGGCGTCGATGGGCGGCGCGCCGTCTGGGTTGGCTGCCATGCCGAGGATGCGCAACGGCGGCTCGACCGCCAGCGGCTGCACCGGTTGGGGGATGGCCAGATAGCGCACCACGGGCGTCTGCCGCGCCAGGCACAGAAACTCGGCGGCGCGCGGGTCATAGAGCAATTCCCACGGCGCGGCCAACAGGTCGGGGGCTTCGATGCGCAATTTGAGCCGCAGCCCTGCCCCTTGGGCGCGCGCTGTAGCGCGGCTGGCCTCATAACAGTAGCCGATATCGCCGCCAAAGAGCGCGCTGAACAACTGCTCGCCGGCGCGGCGCATCAACGCCTCGGTAGGCCGCGCCGGGGCGCCCAATACGGCGGAGTGCAGCTCGTCGAGGAGCAGCGCCAACTGGCCGGGCGACCAGGGCCAAGCCATGCCGCCCTGCCCCTCCCCGGCGGGCGAACGCAACACCGCGGTCGGGTAATGCGCCGCGCCATCCGGCGTCGTGCTGCCCGGACCAATGCTCAATTCGAGGTCGAGATAGTCGGTCTGGCTCATGGATGGCTCGTTGGTGGGTCGCTATCTGACAACGTTCGATTCGTGCTCCGTGCGGCGTGACGGCGCTATCCCCTGTGCAGCGCGGGCAAGACCCGTTCGCCCAACAGGCGCAGCCCTTCCTGCGGTGTCAGGCCGTGGGGGGTGCCAAATTCCACCCGGCCAGCGCCGGCGGCAAAAAGCGCCTGCGCCTGCTGGGCCACCTCGTCGGGCGCGCCGGCAAAGGCGAAACGGCGCAGCAGATCGTCGGAGATGAGCGACGACGCCGCGTCGTAATCATAGGCATTGGCCGCCGCGCTGATGCGCGCCAGCAGCGCCGGGTCGATCTGGAGCGTGGGGTCTAGCGCGGCCACCACAGGCAGATAGAGCGCCACCTCGCGGCGGGCGCGGCGGCGCGCGGCCGCGCCGTCTTCATCCACCACACAGACCGCGCCCACAGCCACGCCAATGGTGGCCGGGTCTCGGCTGGCGCTGGCCGCCGCATCGGCGATGCCGTTGCGGAAGTGGGGGATCACATCCGGGTTGGCCGATCCGCCAATCTTGACCTCGCTGATTTCGCCAATGCAAGCGCGCAGCGTCGCCATCCCCCAAGTGCCGAGCAGAAACGGGATCTCGCTGCGCAGGATGGGCCACCGCAGCGAGTCGCCGCCGGCCAGCGGGAAGATGCTGCCCGCGTACGGTTCTTTCGACTGGCGCAGGAGGTGACGGACACATTCGAGCGCCTCGCGCAGCGCGGTGACAGCCCGTTTTGGGTCGATGCCCAGAAAATCGAGCCAACTGCCGCGCGCCAGCCCCAAATAGGCGCGACCCTGCGCCGCCTCGTCAATCAGCGCGATGTTGCCGGCGATGTTGAGCGGGTGGCAGGTAAAGGGGTTGACCGCGGCCACGCCGACGCGCACCCGGTTGGTGGCGCGCGCCATCTCCAGCAGGGGCAGCCACGCCGGCTGGTAGAGCAGGTCGTTGTAGACGGTGACGCCGTCAAAGCCGTATGCCTCCACTGTCTGCGCCAGCGGGCCATAGGCGGCCAGCGGCTTGTCGGTTTGGAAGGCGATGGTGAGTTGCATGTGCACGCGCTTTCGTAGCGGCAGGCCAATCGCAGTGCATCTTTAACAAAGTGACTCTGCAAATCGACTGGCGGTATAAAAGATCAATCTCAAACAACTGGGTGATTCATAAAGAGCTCGGCCTGGCGTTGAACACCCAGATAACCCTTGACCGTCTCCTCATCGGCCAGAATGGCGTCGGCGGCGCCGTCGAACACCATGCGCCCCTCACGCAGAATGTAGGCGTGGTCGCACCAGCGAAGGATGCTGCGGGCGTTCTGCTCGACGACCACCAGCGTAAGCCCATCGTCCGTCAGCTTGCGCAGGGTGCGAAACACCTCGGTGACAAAGAGGGGGGCGAGACCGGCGCTCGGCTCGTCGAGCAGCATGACTTGGGGTTGGCCCAGCCAGCCCATGGCAATCGCCAACATCTGGCGTTCGCCGCCGCTGAGGGAGCGGGCGCGCTGTGCCTGCCGCTGCCCCAGGATGGGGAAGAGCGCATAGGCGCGCGCCAGCGCGTTATCGGCCTCGGCTTTCTCCTTTTGGCGCACGGCAAGCAGCAAGTTTTCGCGCACCGAGAGCGAGGCGAAGACATTTTGCCGCTGGGGCACGTAGGCGATCCCGTGGCGGCAGACCTGTTCGGTGGGCAGCCCATGCAGCGCGCGGTTGCCCAGGCGGATGGCGCCACTGCCCACATCGGCCAGGCCAAAGATGCTCTTGAGCAGTGTGCTCTTGCCGCTGCCGTTGGGGCCAAGGACGGCGACAAACTGGCCGGGCGTCACCGCCAGGCTGATGTCATGCAGGATCGTCAGCTTGCCATACCCGGCGGTGAGGTGGTCGATCGTCAGCATCGTTAGGATTTCCGCTTGACCGCGATGGGCATACAGGG
>JAHDWG010000462.1 GCA_023384495.1 Caldilineaceae bacterium | reverse complement strand
CATCATGATCTCAAGGTGCATGAGCAACTGCTCCAGCAGTTGTGGAAGCTGCAAGAGAGCTATGGCCATTACTTCCTGGGCACGGCCCAAGCCTGGCTCGATGGCATGCAGGCGGCCGTTCGCACGCGCGATGAACAGGTGAAGAGCATGGAGGAAGACTGGCAGCGCCATCGCCGCAACACTGAGCTCTATGCCACGCAAGGCGGCAATGTTCGGCGAACCTCTGGGATTATGACCGGGGAACCACCCGAAGCAACCATGACAAACGGCAGCTCGCGCTGAGTTTCCTCCGGTGTCGCCACCCCAAACCTTAAGGGCCGCTCGACGGTCGTTGTTGCCCGCGTCAAGTTGGCGCACCTGCCTTTCTGCCACCCGTACATTCATCCTGGGCATCTTCTATGTTTGTTCTCGGCACGGCTGGTCATGTTGACCATGGCAAATCCACCCTCGTGCGCGCCCTCACAGGCATCGACCCCGACCGGCTTAAGGAAGAAAAGCAACGGGGCATGACGATTGATCTCGGCTTTGCCTGGATGGAGCTGGCGATGCCCAAACACCCCCAGCCACACGCTGTAGATGCCACAACTCCACGCGCCGACGTGGGCATCGTCGACGTGCCAGGGCATATCGACTTTATCAAAAATATGCTGGCCGGCGTCGGCGGGATTGATGCGGTTCTCTTTGTGATCGCGGCCGATGAGGGGGTGATGCCGCAGACGCGTGAACACCTGGCAATCCTCGATCTATTGGGCGTCACCGCCGGTGTGGTGGCGCTCACCAAGTGCGACCTGATCGACGATCCAGAATGGCTTACGCTGGTGGAGCTGGATGTTGTTGAGTTGCTGCACGAAACCAATCTGGCCGCGGCGCCGATTGTGCCGGTCAGCGCCAACACAGGCGAAGGTTTGCCGGCGTTGCGCACAGCGCTGGCCACCGTATTGAGCGCCCTGCCCCCCCGCCGCAATCGCGCCCGGCCTCGACTGCCCATCGACCGCGTTTTCAGCCTGAGCGGCTTTGGCACCGTAGTAACAGGCACACTGCTCGACGGCGCATTGACGATAGGAGATGCTGTGACAGTGTTGCCGGCGGGCCTGCCCGCGCGCGTGCGCAGCCTTCAGACCCACAATCGGGCTGTGGAGAGCGGCCAACCCGGCAGCCGCGTGGCGATCAACCTCAGCGGCGTCCACACGGAGCAAGTGGCGCGTGGCGATGTGGTGGCGAAGCCAGGGTCGCTTGAGCCGACACAACTGGTTGATGTCCGCTTTCGGCTCTTGAGGGATTCGCCCAAATCGTTGCAGCACAACCAACGAGTTGATTTCTTTAGCGGGGCGGCGGAGTTGCCGGCGGTTGTGCGGTTACTCGGCGCCGAGCAACTGGAGCCTGGCGCTGAGGGCTGGTTGCAGCTACGGCTTATGCAGCCGGCGGTCGTGGTTTCTGGCGATCGATTCATCCTGCGCCATCCGTCCCCCAGTGTCACCCTGGGAGGTGGGGTTGTGCTTAGCCCGCACCCCAGGCGGCGATGGCGGCGCTTTGACCCCGCCGTGCTCAGCCGGTTGCAATTGCTCGCCGCCGGCGCGCCCGATGATCTGCTGCTTCAGTATCTTGAGCGCCGCCCCTTCTCAACTCTCCAACAGCTGCTTCACAGCAACGACCTCGAACACGCAGTTGCTGAGCAGGCGTTGGCCGAGCTGCGCCACGCCGGCGCAGTGATGATATTGGACGTGGGGGCCGAGCCCCATATTGTCACGATGACCGTGTGGGAGAAGATGGTGACAACCCTTCGGGCGATCCTTGCCGAGTTTCACCGGCAGGCGCCGTTGCGGCGGGGGATGCCTCGAGGCGAGGTCCGTAGCCGATTGCAGGCAAGCGCGCCGGGCGCCGATCTGACAGTGCGCCTCTTCAATGCATTCCTGGGGGTCGCCATCGAAGGCGGGTTGGTGAACGCCGATGACACGGTTGTCTGGCTGGCCGACTTTCAGGTTGCGTACACCATTCACCAACAGGCGATGGTTGATCAGCTTCTGGCTGTCTTTGCTGAGAACCCCACGGCCCCCCCCAACCAGCAAGAATCGCTCCGCCAATTGGGCCAGGATGATGCCCTGTTGGAGTCGCTGCTGGAGCATGGCCGTCTGCTGCGGATCGGCGGTGATGTGCTCTTTCGCCCTCAGGACTTCGCCGCCATGAGTGCGCGTGTCGAGGCGTATCTGCGCGCGCATGGTTCGATCACGCTGGCTGACGCGCGCGATTTGTTGCAGACCAGTCGTAAATATGTGCAGGCGCTGTTAGAGGAAATGGATTCCCGTCGCATCACCCGTCGCGAGGGAGATATTCGGCTCTTGCGCGGGAGCTGATCGGTCGGCGGATGCTACTGGCTACCCGCTGACCCATCAAGCACAAGCCGCACCGTCTTCGCCAGCATTTCCGGTGTGAACGGCTTATTGAGCAGCACCGGTTGTTCGGTATGCGCTGTCTGCGGAAGGAGTTGATGGTCGTTGTAGCCAGACATGTAAACAGCCTTGAGGCTGGGTCGGATATCGACCAATTGACGCACCATGTCGGGGCCGCTGATCTGCGGCATGACCACATCCGCCAGCACACAGGCAATGACGCCCGCATAGGTGCGGCAGATGGTGAGCGCTTCGTTGGCGCTGTGGGCCTCGAGCACCTTGTAGCCGTTCATCTCCAGAATCTGACGCGTTAACTCCCGTACGGCGTCATCGTCTTCCACCAGCAAAACCGTTTCGTGGCCCCCCTGGGCAATATAGGGCGTCGGCGTCTCGGTCATCATGACGGTCTCGTCGATGCGCGGGAAAAAGACGCGAAAGATGGCCCCAGCGCCGGGCGCACTCTCAACGACAATGTGGCCGTCACTCTGTTTGACAATTCCGTAAACAGTTGAAAGCCCCAGGCCTGTCCCCTTGCCGGCGTCTTTGGTTGTAAAAAACGGCTCAAAGATGCGTGAAAGGACGTTATGGCTCATGCCGACTCCCGTGTCGGCAACCGATAGCATGACATAAGAGCCGGGGCGCGCGTCAGGGTGGCGACTGGCGTAGGCAGGATCAAGGTGGGTATTACCCGTCTCGATTACGAGCCGACCGCCGCGTGGCATGGCGTCGCGGCTATTGACCACCAGATTCATGATCACTTGTTCAACCCGCCCCGGGTCGGCGTGGATGTTCCCAAGGGTGGCGTCGAGCTGTGTCACCAACTCGACATCTTCGCCGATGAGCCGGCGCAGCATCCGTTCGATGTTGGTCACCACTTGATTTACATTCAATGTCTGCGGCTGGAAGGCTTGTTTGCGGCTAAAGGCAAGCAGTTGCCCCGTGAGCGTGGCGGCGCTACGTCCCGCCTTTTCGATCTCGGCAATCTCTCTTCGCCAGGGGCTATTGGCGTCGAGGCGCGCCAACAGGAGTTGGCTGTAGCCAAGGATGGCTGTAAGCAAATTGTTGAAGTCGTGTGCGATTGCGCCGGCCAGCCGCCCAATCGCCTCCATCTTTTGTGAATGACGCAGCTCGTCTTCGAGGCGCTTGCGTTCGCTGATATCACGGGCGATCCCCTGGAGCCCCGCGGGTTGATCGTTTTCGTAGATCAGCCGCGAGTTGATTTCAATGGGAACGCGCTGACCGTCCTTACGAACGATCTCCACCTCGTAGACAGTCTGATCGAGTTCGCCAGCGAGCTTGCGTTGGAGGGCCAACAGGGTGACCTGTTCATGTTCGGGTGGGAGCAAGCGTGGCCCGAGCGCGGCGCCCAGCAATTCGTCGCGTGAGTAGCCTGTCAGTTCCTCACCGCGCTTGTTGATTGACGTGAGCACGCCATCCAGATTCATGGTGTAGATCATGTCGTTGGCGTTTTCAAAGAGGTCGCGGTAGCGTTGTTCGCTTGCGCGCAGGGCCTCTTCGCTCTTTCGGCGTTCACTCGCCCCCAGGGCGAGTGAAATCAGATCGGCAACCGAGCCGGCAAACACTTCTTCTTCGGGCATCCATTGGCGGAGTTGGCGGCAGTGTTCGAGGCTGAAGACCCCTACCACCTCACCGTGCAGGCGGATGCCCGCCTCCAGCGAGGAGACGATCTCATGTGGGCGAAAATAGTCATCGGCAAACTCCTTGGTGCGCGGGTCGAGCATTGAATCGGTCGCCGAGATAAAGCGATGCTCTTGGAGTGCGGCAAAGTAGCGGGGGTAGCGGTCGCGCTGCAAAGCCAATCCCCTGCTATGTTGATTCTTTTCCATTTCGAAAAGATCTTCACATTGCAAAATTGTACGTTCGGGGTTGAAGATCCAGATCCCTGCGCGCGAGATCCCCAAGCTGAGGGCCATCGTCTGCGTGATTTCGGCATAGGCGTGCGGCAAGTCACCCTCCTGCACACTCTGGCTGCGCGCCAGGTATAGGAGCGCGTCATTGGCCTGGCGCAGGCGCGCTTCGCTTGTGCGCAGGGCTTCGGTGGCCTGGCGGCGTTCGCGCCGCATCTTGGCCTCGCGAATCTCGCGGGTTACAGCGGGGACAAGGCGCTTGAGGTTGTCCTTCATCAGATAGTCGTGCGCCCCCGACTTCATGGCGGCCACTGCCACGTTCTCATCAATAAAACCCGAGACGACAAGAAACGGAATATCCCTAGCTTGTTCCTGGACCACGCGCAGCGCCGCCAACCCGTCAAACTGGGGCATGTTGTAATCGGCAATGATGACATCCCACATGTTGTCGGCGAGGGCGCGCTCGAACGCCTCAGCTGTATCGACCCGGTGCGCCTCCACCTGGTAGCCGCCGCGGCGCAATTCTCGGCTGAGCAAAAGGGCGTCGTCTTCCGAGTCTTCAACGATCAGGACGCGCAGTGGGTTCTCCATCAGATGCTCCCTTGGGGTGGCGGCTCGGTATAGTCAAGCCAGTAGGCGCCAACGCACTTGATCATTTCGATAAACTCAGCAAAGTCAACCGGCTTGCGAATAAAGCTATTGGCGCCCAGTGCATAGCTGGCCGCAATATCCTGCTCTTCGCGCGATGAAGTGAAGATCACAACCGGCAGAAACCGAGTACGCCAATTCGCCCGTATCTTTTCAAGCGTCTCGATGCCGGAAACAGTGGGGAGCTTGAGATCAAGCAGCACGATACGGGGCATCGTGCTGCGTCCCTGACCAGCGAATTCCCCCGATCCACTGAGATACTGGAGCGCTTCTTGCCCATCATTCGCCACCACCAAGTCATGCACCAGCGTGCTTTTGCGCAATGCGCGGATGGTCAGCGCAACATCATCCGGGTTGTCTTCAACAAGCAAGATCGTGCGGTTGTCCATGTTCATTCTCTCACGATAGCGTAAAATAGAACGTCGCGCCGGCGCCAACGGCGCCCTCAGCCCAGGTGAGACCGCCATGACGGTGTATAATGCGCTGCACCGTGGCCAGGCCGACGCCTGTTCCCTCAAACTCTGTGTCGCGGTGGAGACGTTGGAATGCGCCAAAGAGCTTGTCGGCATAGGCCATATCAAATCCTGCGCCGTCGTCTTTGACATAATAGACCGGCTCGTCGGTTTGGCGCAGCACGCCGACTTCAATCCGCGCCCGTGGCTGCTTGGCTGAGTACTTCCAGGCGTTATGCAGCA
>JAHDWG010000461.1:3932-5621 GCA_023384495.1 Caldilineaceae bacterium | reverse complement strand
ATCTCCTCCTCTTGTCCGGTTGTACTCAATTTTGTGGTTGAAGGGCTCCGAGTAGCTTCTGATTATCGGGGTGGCTCAGAAAGGTGTTGAATTCCATGAAATAATCCTCAGGGTCGTAGCCGACAAAGGCGCGGTAGTGATCCCGAGTGACGATCTCCTCGGTGCGCAGGCGGAAGTGGGGCTGGCCCCGCAACCGCTCAAACCAGGCGTCAATGTCGCCAGTCAGCAGGGAGATGGTGGCGGCCTTCTGTTCCGTATAGGGATGCAGGCCCTGGCCGGCGATGACCGGACCGAGAAAGCCCGAAGGCGATGTCTGGTAAATGCGGGCAAAGCCCTGGTCAACCACCCGCTCCAGCCCCAACGCCGTCGTATAGAAGCGGTGGATCGCCTCGATGTCCCGGTAATAGAGCCAGAGCACGGTGGCGGTGATGCCCAGTTGTGCAGGCCGCAGCGTTGCGCCGTGGGTTGGGTAAGTCGGTGAGAGCGCCGCCAGCCGGGGCAGCAGTTGGGCGTTTTCGGGCTGGGCATTAAAACGCTCGAACTCCAAAAAATAGCCTTCTGGGTCCACAGCCACGAAGCCATCATGGGCGTGGCCGGGCGTGACCTCTAACGCCCGGTGCATAGTCACCCCCTGCCGGGTCAAATAGTCGTACCATCCTTCGACCTCCTCGCTCACCAGCGCCAGCGTGACGGTCTTGGGTTCATCGGCGCTGTGCATGCCCTTGGTTGCATCCACCAGCGTGAGGAATGATGAGTGCGCAAGCTGTACGATTTTTGCGAATCCGTAATCCGCAACCACCGTGGCGCCGATGATCTGACAATAGAATTCGGCAGCCGCCTCTACATCACGATAGTAGAAAAAGGCATTGTTGGCCAAAAACGGTGCAGTAAATGAAGATGCCATACGAACCTCGAGGGTGCTGTTGAAACTGTCGGAAGCTGGTTGGAAAATGGGAGCCACACCGGTGCGTTGCTCTTGGAAGGAGCGATGCACCTCCGTGTTGCCCGAGAACATCAGGTGCATCGCACACTACGTGTGCAACGCACCACTCCCACCATCAGCCTTTTCAAACAACTTCTTCATGGTGATACGGGGGACGCGACAACAGATCGAGGACCGTCTGTGCATCCATCCCATTGGTTTTTGGAAAGAGCACACCCAGCCGCCACGGGAAGGTCTGGTAGAGCCAGAGATTGTAGCGGTTGACATTGGTGTGTAGGGCGCGGATAAAGCGGCTAAAATCCTCGCGCTCCTCGATCTGGTCAACGGTGCGGTCGACCGCCGCCAGCGTCGCCGCCAGTTGCGGCAGGCCAAAGTAGCTGACGACCCCCAGCATGACCGCCAGCATCTCATGAACCAGCCGCTGCAAGTGCGCCACGGTGAACGTTTCGTCCCTGGCCAGCCGCACCAGGGCCGCCAGGTCCACAATCGCCAGGCTACGCACCAGCCCGGTCACCATCACCCAGGGCGAGAAGTATTGGCCGTAGACACCGGCCTCACTGGTCTGGACGCCCAGTCGCAAGGCCAGCACATCTTGGGGTTCGTTGACCCAGATGGCGTCGGTTTCGGCTTCGATGTAATGCAACAGGTCAGACCAGGCCATCTCGTGCGGCAGTTCGACAGCCGCCCGATGCGGCGCTGCCAGACGCGCCAGGTCGAGCGGCGTTGGCGGCTCGTCCGCCCGCTCG
>JAHDWG010000461.1:0-3922 GCA_023384495.1 Caldilineaceae bacterium | reverse complement strand
AGGTCGGTCCTGCCAGCTTGAAAGGCGGCCCACACTTGCTGGCCGAGCACAGGCAACCTGGCCACATCACCCGGCGCCACTTGACCGATGGGCCAGGCCGGCACAGGTTCGCTCATTGGGCCATAATTGAGCGCAAGATACTGGAAGTATGGCTCAAAGTTGATCCGCCCCGACGGCTGCTCGTTCATCGGCTCGGTGTAGGCGCGGTCGAGGTCGGCCAGGCTCAACCGGGTGGGGGCATAGATCTGTTGGCCGGCCACTATCGCATGGCTCTGGATGCTCAATAGGGGTAGCTGCTCCCAGAGCGCATGGGTCAACTCTGGATTGTAATCATCCAGCAACCTCACCTGTACTGTCACATCAAGTTGCGGCCAGCGGAAACGAACGGAGTGCGCCATAGCCAGAGTATACTTCAGGCCGTCCATTCATGCAATCGTTCAAATTTCTCCCGGATGCCCGCGCCTGTGCCGAGGACGTTTGTCCTAGATTTTGGATGCCCTCATATCTCCTGCCGCGGGGAAGCGCATCTCGCCGGCCTCGATCCGGACGGGCAAGCGGTTTTGCGGCGGTGGTAGGGGGCAGGTGGCGTAATTGGTGTAGGCGCAAAAGGGGTTGGTGGCCAGGTTGAAATCGAGGGTCACCAGGTCGCCATCCGGCCGGTCGGCGTAGAGAAACCGACCGGCCCCATAGGTGGCGTCACCGTTGGTGAGATCGCCAAAGTTGAAAAAGAGCTTCTCTCCGCGCGCTTCGGCTTCCAACCTGCACGCCTCCCCCTGCCAGGTGAAGCAAACATAACCGGAGAAAGGGCGCAACGTCTCATCGCCCAGCACATCGATGACAGGCAACTGCCGCTGCGGGTCGTAGGCAACAAACTGCGCCGTGATCCGGTGCTCTGGGCGGACAGGATACCAGCGCAACCCCGTAAATAGCCGGCGCGCCGGGTTGGCCTTATCCCACAGGCGGATGCCAAAGCGCCTCCCGCGCTCGAGCAAGACCATCGTCAACTCACCCAGTTCGACAAAATCAGGTTCAGGGCTGTTGTCGGGCCGCATGACCAATTCGGTGACTGGCTGGCCGTTAGCCGTCATCGTCACCCCCGACGCAACCTTGAGCATCGTCTGCCCACCCTCAAGCCAGAAGGCGCCGGCAAAGGGAGGCGTCTCCTCGCCCGGCAGCACAATATCGTTTTCGGGTGCGCGTCCAAGCCGATTCTCCCCCGGTTGCAGCCAGTCGAGACCGGCCAGAGTCAGCCAGCTTCGGTCGCTTAAAAGCATTTGCGCACGCTCACCCCGCGCAGACTCGATCGACATCTCGTATGCATCCATTTCGCCAACGCTCCACATGTTTCAGACTGATACACCGTCCCAACGATTATAGCGACAAATTGCCCTTGACCCATAAACGCCTGGTTTCCATTTTCATCTTTCGTGCGTTCGGCTTGCAGCCGGACTACCTGTCCACATGTCATAATTTGTGCCGCCATCGTCACCCACGAAGGCCAGTTGCATCTGTTGCACCCCGCGAGCGCGACGCCCGATAACCCCAATTCCTCATTAGCCTACCGATTTCCACAAACCCACTACGGTAAGATTTGACAATCATGATCCCAAGTCTGTAAATTGCATCCCATCACGCTGATGCAAGCGGTTGCATCATGGGGGGGTTGCTCGCAATCTTACTCTACGCCGTCTGTGTGACAATTGGATAGCTGAGAAGGAGACCGCGATGGAGGCCATCGACCGTCGTTCATCGTTCCTGCTGCACCTGCTGGCGCTCTTTGCATTGTCCGTTGGTGCGCTGGGGCCGATCTTCACACCCCCAGTTGTACGTGCTGAACACACGCCCGCACCGACCGGGGCCGTGATCGCCGGTAGCTTCCAGAATGAACTCGGCTGCCCCGGCGACTGGCAGCCCGACTGTGAGCTCTCCGCGCTGGCCTTTGACGCCGAGGACGATGTCTGGCAGGCCACCTTTGATTTGCCCGCCGGCAATTGGGCCTACAAGGTGGCGCTCAACAGTTCGTGGGATGAAAACTACGGCGCCAACGCCCAGCGCGATGGCCCGGACATTGTGCTCAACCTGAGCGAGGCTGCTCCGGTGAAGTTTTACTACGACCACAAGTCGCACTGGATCACGAGCAACCGCAACGCCGTGATCGCCGTGGCGCCCGGCAGTTTCCAGTCTGAATTGGGCTGCCCCGGCGACTGGCAGCCCGACTGCCTGCGCTCCTGGCTACAGGACCCGGACGGCGATGGCATCTACACTTTCACGACGACAGAATTGCCGGTGGGCGACTACGAGGCCAAAGTAGCGCTCAACGAGAGTTGGGATGTCAACTACGGCGCCGGCGGCGAGCCAAACGGCCCGAACATTCCCTTTAGCGTAGCAAACGACGGCGACCCCATCACGTTCAGCTATGACGGCTCCAGCCACATCCTCACTATCAGCACGCCCACCGTGATCGACGAAGACCTGGCCGCCATCGTCGCCGAGCCGGCGCGCCACCCCATCCAGGAGGCGGTCTTCTACTTTGTCATGCCCGACCGCTTCGACAACGGCGACCCCAGCAACGACAAAGGCGGACTGACTGGCGGCAGGCTGGTCACCGGCTTTGACCCGACCGACAAGGGCTTTTACCACGGCGGCGACCTGGCCGGTCTGCTCGGCAAGATGGATTACCTGGATGAATTGGGCGTCACCGCCATCTGGATGACGCCCATGTTCAAGAACCGCCCCGTCCAGGGCAGCGGCAGCGACATCTCCGCCGGCTATCACGGCTATTGGATCACCGACTTTACGCAGATCGACCCTCACTTTGGCACGAATGAGGAACTTCAGGCGGTCATCGAAGCTGCCCACGCCCGAGGGATCAAGGTCTTCTTCGACATCATCACCAACCACACCGCCGACATTATCCAATATCAGGAAGGCCAGTATAGCTATCGCAACAAGACGGATTTCCCCTACCGCGACGCCGACGGCAACATCTTCGACGACCGCGACTATGTGGGCGGCGCTACCTTCCCCGCGCTGGACGCCGAGACTAGCTTCCCCTACACGCCGGTCTTTGACAACCCTGGCGACGAAAGTGTGAAAGTTCCCAACTGGCTCAACAATCCCATCTACTATCACAACCGGGGTAACTCCACCTTTACCGGTGAAAACTCGCTCTATGGCGACTTCTTCGGGCTGGACGACCTCTTCACTGAGCACCCGGCCGTGGTGGAGGGGATGATCGACATCCATAAGTTCTGGATCAGCAACTTTGCCATCGACGGCTTCCGCGTCGATACGGTCAAGCATGTCAACGCCGAGTTCTGGCAGCAGTTCACCCCGGCCATCCTCGAACACGCCGCGGCCGAGGGCCGACCCGATTTCTTTATCTTTGGCGAGGTCTTTAGCGGCAACCCGCACCTGCTCAGCTTCTACACCACGGGAACGGGCACCAACATGCCCGCCGTGCTCGACTTCCGCTTCCAAGAGCAGGTGCGCAGCTATGTCTCGCAGCGCGGCGCGTCGGACGGGATGCGCACCCTCTTTGCCGACGACGACTTCTTCACCGACGCCGACAGCAATGTCTATGCGCTGCCCACCTTTATCGGCAACCACGACCGCGGTCGCTTTGGCCACTTCTTGAATGCCGACAACGCCGGCAGCCTGCCTGATGAGGAAATGCTGGCGCGCAGCAAGCTGGCCCATGCCCTTATGTATTTTGCCCGCGGCGTCCCCGTGGTCTACTACGGCGACGAACAGGGCTTCACCGGCGACGGCGACGACAAGGACGCCCGCCAGGACATGATGCCGAGCCAGGTCGCCTCGTACAACGACGACAACCTCATCGGCGCCGACGCCACCACGGCCGACGCCAACTTTGACCAGGATCACCCACTTTACACTGCGCTCCAGACGTACGCCGCTTTGC
>JAHDWG010000460.1 GCA_023384495.1 Caldilineaceae bacterium | reverse complement strand
CTACTCGCCACCCCTACACATTCGTGTTACAATAAGAGCCCACCCGAATCACGGCTGCGGATCGAACCGACACCCCTGCCCCCAAAATCGGTCGCAACGGGATTCGGCTCGGCGCTAAGCAAAGTGCATGTCGCATTGACGAGAGGAGGTTGCATGAGTCTGGAATCTGAATTGCGAGAACAGAAGGTCGCACACCTGGACCTCTCGAGTTTCTCGCTGGCGCCCAGTGGCTCCACCGTACGCGCAGCGCTCGACCAATTGCGCAGCGACGGCAACACGACCTGCCTGGTGACCGAAAACGGCAAACTCATGGGGATTTTCACCGAGCGCGATGTACTGCGCCGGGTTGTCGACGCACCCGGCGCGCTCGACAGTTCCATCGACCAGGTGATGACGCCGGCGCCCACCACCATCAGCCCCGACGCGTCGGCGGCGGAGGCGCTGCGCCTGATGGACGAGCATCACTTCCGCAACCTGCCGGTGGTGGACGATGACGGCGTCATCGTGGGCAACATGACCCACCAGTCCGTCATCGCCTATCTGGCTACTCGCCACCCGGTAGAGGTGCTCAATCTCCCCCCCAGACCGAACCAGTTCCCGCGCAAGGCCGAGGGCGGGTGAGGAGTTGTCAATCGCCACCTGTGACATAACGTACGCAGCGCCTGATACCTGCCAGGAGAAGATTCACGCTCAAAGTCGGGGCTTGCGTAAGCCCTGTGTGAATGAGTAGGGACGGCGCACATGGGCCTGTGCATGGCGAAAAAAGGATAGATTATGAGTGACACGTTAACGCAAGACAAGTCAGCCCAAGCATCGCCTTCCGAAAGCGAAGCGTTTGCCATCCAGGAATTGGAATCGATTGCGGTGCGCTTTGCCGGCGATTCGGGCGATGGGATGCAGTTGACCGGCACCCAGTTTACCAACACCACGGCGGTCTTTGGCAACGACATCAGCACCATGCCCGACTTCCCCGCCGAGATCCGGGCCCCCGCGGGCACGCTGGCCGGCGTTTCGGGCTTTCAGGTCCATTTCTCCAGCAGCGATATCTTGACGCCCGGTGACGCGCCTCAGGTGCTCGTCGTGATGAACCCGGCTGCGCTCAAGGTCACGCTGCCCGAATTGGAGCAAGGCGGCCTGATCATTGCCAACAGCGACGCCTTCACCAAACAAAACTTGACCAAAGCCGGCTATACAACCAATCCGCTCGAAGATGGTTCGCTCGACGGCTACCAGGTGATCCAGGTACCGATGGAGACGCTCAATCGCGAAGCGCTCAAAGAGTTCACCTCGCTCAGCAACAAAGAAAAGGACCGCTGTCAAAACTTCTTTGCTCTCGGTCTCGTCTTCTGGCTCTTTGACCGCCCCCTCGACACCACACGCGATTGGCTTCACAAACGATTTGCCAAACAGCCGGACGTCGCAAACGCCAATGACAAAGCCATGCAATCTGGCTATTTCTTTGGCGAAAACACTGAAGCGCTGCGCCGCCGGTTTATGGTGCGCCCAGCCCAGCTGCCGCCCGGCGTCTATCGTAAGGTTACCGGCAACGAGGCGCTGGCCCTGGGGCTGGTGACCGCCGCGCAGAAGATGGGCAAGCCACTCTTCTATGGTTCGTATCCGATTACGCCGGCCAGCGACATTCTGCACAGCCTGGCCCCCCTGCGCCACTTTGATGTGCGCACCTTCCAGGCCGAAGACGAGATCGCGGCCATGGGCGCGGTGATTGGCGCGGCCTTTGGCGGCGCGCTGGCCGCAACCGGCACCAGTGGTCCGGGCGTTGCGCTCAAGAGCGAAGCCATCAATCTGGCTGTTGCGCTCGAGCTGCCCATGATCGTGGTCAATGTGCAGCGCGGCGGCCCCAGCACGGGCCTCCCCACCAAGACGGAACAGACCGACCTGCTCCAGGCCATGTTTGGCCGCAACGGAGAAAGCCCCGTCGCCATCGTGGCGCCGGCCAGCCCGGCAGACTGTTTCGACATGGCCGTCGAGGCGGCGCGCCTGGCTGTCCGCGCGATGACGCCGGTCTTTATCCTCTCCGAAGGCTTTCTCGCCAACAGCGCGGAACCGTGGGCCATCCCCAACGCCGATGAGATCTCGCCCATTGAGGTGCGCCACCCCGGCGGGCGCGCCAGCGAGGACGAGCCCTTCTTGCCCTACCAGCGTAGCGCCGAGACGCTGGCGCGGCCATGGGCGCTGCCCGGAACGCCGGGCTTGGAGCATCGCATCGGCGGGCTGAGCAAGGCGCCCGTCACCGGCAGCGTCTCGTATGACCCGTTGCACAATGAACAGATGAACGCCGAGCGCGCCGAGAAAATCGCGCGGCTGGCGGATGTCATCCCCGAACAGTCGGTCTTTGGCCCTGCCCGAGGCGACCTGCTGGTGGTCAGTTGGGGCGGGCCGTATGGCGTGGTCCGTTCGGCGGTGCGCGCGGCGCAGAAGGAGGGTAAATCGGTGGCGCATGCCCATTTACGCTATCTCAACCCCTTCCCGCGCAACCTGGGCGAGATGCTGGCGCGCTACAAAAAGGTTCTGGTCCCCGAGCTAAACGCCGG
Source organism: Caldilineaceae bacterium (assembly GCA_023384495.1). GTDB lineage: Bacteria > Chloroflexota > Anaerolineae > Caldilineales > Caldilineaceae > CFX5. The sequence continues at coordinate 3,074 of JAHDWG010000460.1, read as the reverse complement.
GCAGTTGGCGCTGCTGCTGCGCGGGCGGTTTGGCGTCAACGTGATCAGCTATCCCAAATTGCAGGCCCGGCCCATGAAGATTTCGGAAGTGAGAGCAAAGATTGACGAGGTGTTGGCATGACGATGACGAAAACAAACCCTGGTGGAGCCGCGCCAGAGATCAAACTAACCCGACAGGATTTTGTCTCCGACCAGACGGTGCGCTGGTGCCCCGGTTGCGGCGATTACTCGATCCTGGCCCAGATGCAGCGCGTGCTGCCCGAACTGGGCATCGCGCGTGAGAACATTGTCTTTGTGTCGGGGATTGGCTGCTCCAGCCGCTTCCCCTACTACATGAACACCTATGGGATGCACACCATCCATGGCCGTGCGCCGGCGGTGGCCACCGGCCTCGCCATCGCCAACCCCGATCTGAGCATCTGGGTCATCACCGGCGACGGCGATGGGCTCTCGATTGGGGGCAACCATCTGATCCACGCCCTGCGCCGCAATGTCAACCTGAAGATTCTGCTCTTCAACAATCGCATCTATGGGCTGACCAAGGGCCAATACTCGCCGACTTCGCGCATGGGCAAGGTGACCAAGTCGTCGCCCATGGGCGCCATAGAGCAGCCGCTCAACCCGATAGCGCTGGCGCTGGCCGCCGAGGCCACCTTTGTCGCCCGCTCCATCGACGCCCACCCACAACACCTGGGCGAGGTGCTCCATCGGGCCGCCCAACACCCCGGCGCCGCCTTTGTCGAGATCTATCAGAACTGTGTCATCTTCAACCCCACCGAGTGGGAAGGGCTGGATGACCGCCGCACGCGCGACGACAACATCCTCTATCTGGAACACGGCATGCCCATGCGCTTTGGCAAGGAGCGCAACCGCGGCATCCGGCTCAACGGCTTCACACCTGAGGTGGTCGAGCTGGGCGATGGCGTCAGCGAAGACGAACTGCTCGTGCATGACGCCACGTCGCCCCAACTGGCCTTCCTGCTCAGCAGCATGGAGTTCCCGGCCTACCCAGCGCCCATGGGCGTGATCCGCGACGTGCGCAAGCCCCACTTTGCCGAACAGTTGATGGGCCAGGTGCGCACGGCGCAAGCGCAGCGCGGGGTGGGCGACCTCAACAAGCTCTATCGCGCCGCTGATCTCTGGACGGTGAGCGAGCGAGCCCAGGTGGCGCCAGAGATGGCGGGTGAGGTTGCATCCGAGCTGGATGAGGAATATGTGGATGACATGGAAGGGCAGGCCGCGCCCACCCCGGATGGCGCAGGGCCGCTCCATACCACGCCCATTGCCGCCCTCAGCCCGCGGGCGCCGATCACGGTGGAGCCACAAAGCTCGCTGGAACGAGCCGTCCGCCAGATGAAGGCGCACAACATCGGGTGCTTGCTGGTGGCTGACGCCCAAGACCGCCTCGTCGGCATCTTCACCGAACGCGATTTGCTCATCAAGGTGGCCGGCCTGGTCTCTGACTTGGGTAGCGCAGCGGTGGCCGACTACATGACGCCGGAACCAGTGGCGCTTGGCGCAGACCAGCCTCTCGCTCACGCCCTGCACCTCATGTCCATTCACGGGTTCCGCCATCTTCCGCTGGTCGATGATTTGGGCAGGCCTACAGGGATCATCTCGTTCCGCGATGTGGTCGGATTCTTGAAGCGGAGCCTCGGCGATTCGTGACGCGACCAGTTCGGCCACGGCTGTTGGGCCGTGGCCTTTGGGTCATCAGAAATCAACTCTGGCGGTTGCGCGAACGGTTTCTGCAGGATGCCGTCTTGATCCACATCAACAAGACCGGCGGCACCAGTGTCGGTCATGCGCTGCGCCTCCGCGGCGGGCACTGGACCGCGCGTGAAAAGCGCGCGGCGCTGGGTGCACGCGCCTGGGCGCAGAAGTTCTCGTTTGCGTTTGTCCGCAACCCCTGGGATCGGCTGGTCTCGCAATATCACTGGCGCACACGGAACAACCGCACCGGTTTGAGAACGAACCCGCTTGAATTCAACGACTGGGTTGTCGCCGTCTTTGGTGAGAAAGACCCGCGCTACCATGACGAGCCCAAGATGTTCATCCCCCAGCTAGAGTGGATCACGGATGACGACGGGCGCGTCATGGTCGACTTTGTGGGCCGATTCGAGAATCTGGCCCAGGATTTCGAGCTCATCTGCCGGCGGCTAGGCGTCGTCGCCACGCTGCCCCACCTCAACCGCACGGCCCACGCCCCCTACTCGCACTACTATCGGGCGGAGACGGTCGAGATTGTGCGCGCGTGGTTTCGCAAAGACTTCAATTTTTTTGGATACGCCGATTCACCATGCAACGACTCCTGATCCTTGGCGGCGGCACATACGCCGTAGAGACGCTCGACATCGCCGAGGCCGCGGGCGGCTTTGAGCCAGCCGGCTTTGTCAACAGCCTCGAACCACCCCTGCCCGGCGACACACTGGCCGGCCACCCCATCTATTGGGTCGATGAAATTCCCTACCAACCCCATGAATGTGTGCTCGTCGCCGGGATCGTGAGCACCAAACGGCGCGGCTTTGTCAACCTGATGGAGCAGCGCGGCTATGTCTTCACCACAGTCATCCACCCTTCAGCCGTGATCTCACGGCGGGCGCGCATCGGGGTGGGCTGTGTGGTCAACGCCGGCGTGGTTGTGTCACAGAACACCGAGATCGGTCCCCACGCCATCCTCAACCGCGGCTGCCTGATCGGCCATGACAACCGGGTCGAGCCGTTCTGCACCATCGGCCCTGGGGCCAACCTGGCCGGCGGCCTGGTGGTGGGGACGGGCGTCTATGTGGGCGTGGGCGCCGTCATCCGCGACCATGTGACGATCGGCGCTGGCGCAGTCATTGGCGCGGGCGCCGTGGTGGTCAAATCTGTCGAGGCGAGGACGATGGTCGCCGGCGTGCCTGCCCGCGTCGTCAAGACCGATGTAGAAGGGTTGTGATCCGCTCATGGCTCCCCAGAATGATGACCGCGCCCGGCGGCTGTTGTTCATCGGCGCTCTCTATGGCGGCGAGATTGTCGGCGGCCTATCGCATGCGCTCCGCGATCTGATCGCCCAACTAGAGGCGCGCGGCTGG
>JAHDWG010000459.1 GCA_023384495.1 Caldilineaceae bacterium | reverse complement strand
GACACGAAATGACCATTCGGCTGCGCATGACGCTCTGGTACACTGCGTTGCTCGGCGCCACGCTGATTCTCTTCAGCGGGGTCGTCTATTCGGCGCTTGCCACCAATCTGCGCCGCCAGCTTGTACAGGAGACCTCACGCCAGGCGGTTGAAATCTCTAAGGCTGTGACACAACAGCTCCAGGGCAATTTTTTCATCATCCCTGACCCAACGATTCTGCCGATTTTTCCTCCTAGGGTCAATGTGGATGTCTTTGCCAACAACTTGCCTGTACAACTGGTTGACCTCAATGGCGCGATTGTCAAGAAGAGCCAATGGCTGGAATGGTCACGGCTCGTTGTGCCCGATTATGCACAGGCGCTGTCCAATATCCGCGAAAAACAGCCACATTCCTATTACTTTCCGTATGATGAGGAAGGCTCATTGGCCCTTGTCTACAGCGTTCCTCTGTATCGCAACCAGGATGTTGTAGGCGCAGTTCAAGTGATCCGTTCGGCCAAACAGATCGAAGGGACGCTGGCCCAGGTCAACCGCTATTTGATGCTTGGCACCATGCTGAGTCTGATCCTGGCGGCCATCGTGGGCGCTCTGCTTGCCAATCGAGCGCTCCGCCCGATTGATACGATCACCCGTACGGCCAGCAGCATCACCCGCACAAAAGATTTAGAGCGCAGGCTCAAGATCGAAGACCAGGTGAGTGAAGTGGGTCAACTGGCCGCCACATTCAATGAAATGCTTGACCGCGTCCAAAAACTCTTTCTCACTCAAGAGCGGCTCATCGCCGATGTCAGCCACGAGCTACGCACGCCGCTGACCACTGTACAGGGCAACATTGAGCTCCTGCAGCGTTTTGCCAATAATGGGCAACAGATCGAAGGCGGCACACCCTACCAGACAACCCTACAAGAGACGCTGCGCGAAGTGGAAAATGAGACTACCCGCATGAGCCGCATGATCAACGATCTGCTGTTGTTGGCCCAGGCCGATAGCGGCGCAGCGAGGCTACAATTGGCCCCAGTCGAGATGGACACGTTGCTATTGGAAGTCTATCGGCAGACAAAACGCATCGCCGAGCAACGTCGCGGAAGAAACGGGTGGGATATCCGGCTGGGCAGCGAGGATCAGGCGTTGGTTTGGGGCGACCGCGAACGATTGCACCAGGTGCTGCTCAATCTGACCGATAACGCCATCAAGTATACGCCAGAAGGGGGCTTGATCACCCTAAGCCTGGAGAACGATGATGGATGGGTCAAGGTTGCAGTTAGCGACACCGGCATCGGCATTTCGCCCGAAGAACAGGAGCATATTTTTGAACGCTTTTTCCGCGTTGATAAGGCGCGAAGCCGCGAACTAGGCAGCAGCGGGCTGGGCCTCAGCATTGTCCAGTGGATTGCACAGGCCCATGATGGGCGTGTGACCGTTGAGAGTACACCCAAGGTAGGCAGCACATTTACGCTCTGGCTGCCCGAGTTGCGGGCCAGACCAAATCGCGCCATGCCGGCAGCGGCCCCCATAGTCAACTTGTCTCCACCACTGGCAACGTCCTGAGTTGACGATCATCTGGGGCGTAGGGCAATTCGTCTTGCGCCAGCGGGAGGCCAATAAAGAAAGTTGTGCCCTTCCCCGCCTCGCTATGCACCCAAATCTGACCGCCGTGCGCTTCGACAATGGCTTTGGACAGGTATAATCCCAGACCGCTGCCCGTTGTGCTACGCCGCAGCGTGCTGTCCACACGATAGAATCGCTCAAAGACTTTGTCAAGCTCCTGTTGAGGGATGCCGATGCCCTGGTCGGCAACATAGAGAACCACACGCCGGGCGGGCGGCGTGTCGGCATGAGTCTCGTTCCAACCGCCGATGCGAATTACACCCCCTGCAGGCGAATATTTGATCGCGTTGCCCACCAGGTTGGTCAGCACCTGGCGGAGACGCTCCTCATCCCCGCGCACCAGGGCTAGTGGGTGTGGAAAATCCAATTCGATCTGATGGGCCTGGGTTTGCGTGCGGTACGCGTCGGCCACCTTGCGCGCCAATCCATGCAGGTCCACATCATCAAAGTCGAGACGGAGGCCGCCGGCCTGGATTCGGCTGGCGTCCAGCAGATTGTTGATGAGCGCCTCCAACCGGTCTGCCTCCTCTTCAATAATCTCAAGGCTTTGCCGGGCCGTATCGGCGTCCCACTCTGCATCGGGGCGCGCCAGCGTTTGGGCGTAGCCTTTGATCAGCGCAACCGGCGTCTTTAATTCATGGCTTATGATCGACGCAAAGGTGGATTTCATCTCCTCTTCTTCACGAAACCGGGTGATGTCGTGCACATTCACCACCAGATTGACGGGCGCCCCTTCATCATCGACCAAAGGTGTATAGGTGACAGAGACGGCCAATCTGCCGCCACCGGGCCGGCTAAGATCGCCCTCCGCGTGCAGACCTTCCCCGCTGGCAAAGGCGCTCACCTCCTCAGCCTGGCAAAGATCATGCCCTTGCACGTTGCTCATGACGAGAATCTCGTGGCAGGGCTTGTCGATCGCCTCCTCTGGCGTAATGCCCAACATGGCGGCCAGCGCCTGGTTGATCACCAACACTCGGCGGTCGGCGCTCAAAATCATGATGCCATGGGCGCTGTTCTCGATGATCGTCTCCAACCGGCTGCGTTCGGTCTCCAACTGGTGATAGAGGCGGGCGTTGCGCACAGCGATCGCGGCCTGGTCGGCAAATCCTTGCAGAAATTGCCAATCCAACTGGGTGAAGGCGTACTCCGTTCGAAACAAATAGATTACGCCCAGTAGCTCATCTTCGTAGGTAAGGGGAAGCCCAACGATCTGGCCAAGCGGCATACCCAGTCGCTCCTCCACCATCCGTACACGCGTCTGTAGATCGACGTTGTGCGCATCAGCGGCAGACTCGTCGTTGGTCGCTTCGTCCCGAATAATCGGAATGAGGTCCAAAAGTGGTTCAAAGGCAGCCAGATATTGGGGTTGTATGTGGTAAAGGGCGCGAATCTCATACCGCGCAATGGCGGCGCGTGGCTGGCGAAAACCGGGTTCTTCTTTCTCCAGCACCAGTAACCCCGCGCGGCAACCCACCATCTCGGCGGCGCTGCTGAGGATCAAGTTGAGCAAGCTGGGGAGATCGAGGCGTGAGGTCATTGCGCGCGTGATCCGCAGCAAGTATTCGCGCTGGCGCAATTGATAGGTCGCCATCAAGGCCGGCACATTCATGGTTCGGTCAGCCTCATGCGAACAAGTTGCTACGGACAAACCAGTCGGGCAAGAGTTCAGCAACAGTGGTGGTGCGATATTGGCCGGCTGCATCACTGATATAGACCAGCATATCAGGCCCCAGTTCGGCCATCACCTGCCGGCAAATGCCACAGGGCGAGCCGCCGTTCTCTGTGGCTACGGCTATGGCATGGAACTGGCGTTTGCCCTGAGCCATCGCGGCAGTGAGCGCCACGCGTTCGGCGCAGATCGTGGCGCCATACGAAGCGTTCTCTACATTACAGCCTGAGACAATCGAACCATCAGCCACCAGTAGCGCGGCGCCAACGAAATAGTGGCTATACGGGGCGTAGGCCTGTTGGCGAGCCTTCAGGGCGTGCTGAACCAATTCTGAAGCGGAAAGCATCTTACACCTCCGAGGATTCTTGTGGGGACGCCGGGGATGCGGTGAGGCCATGGGGTTTTGCAGGAACACCATAGACCAGCGCGTTTGGCGCCACATCATGTGTCACCACCGAGCCGGCGCCGGTTTTTGCGCCCTCGCCGATCACCACGGGCGCCACCAGCAGCGTATCGCTGCCAATAAATGCATCCTTGCCGATGATTGTTTGATTCTTCTGCACACCGTCAAAATTGCAAGTGATCGTTCCGGCGGCAATCATGGCGTTTTCACCTACCTGCGCATCTCCGATATAGCTAAAATGACCCATCTTGACACCGGCGCCCAGATAGCTATTTTTTACTTCGCCAAAGCTACCCATATGAACACCGATACCCAGATGAGCCCCTGGGCGAAGCCGGCCAAACGGGCCGATATCGGCATGGTCATCCAACCGCGCCTGCTCAATGACGGAATAGGCAACCCGGCAATGGTCGCCCACGATGCTGTCCACCAACTGGCTATGGGGGCCAATGACAGCGTGATTGCCCACTTTGGTGGCTCCTTGGAGCAAACAGCCAGGCAGAATTGTCGTATCGCTGCCAATCTCAACCGAATCGTCAATGTAGGTTGTGTGTGGATCCATGATAGTGACGCCGTTGAGCATGTGGCGCTCGGCGATGCGCTGACGCATGAGTGCCTCAGCATGGGCTAAATGGATGCGTGTATTAATGCCATGTACGTCATCAATGGGAGCGAGGGCGGTAACCACACGTCGTCCTTGGGCCACAGCAACGCCAACCATATCGGTCAGGTAATATTCCCCTTTCGCGCTTACAGGGATATGCACAAGATTACTCCACAGCCAGGCGGAATCAAAACAGTAGATGCCGGGATTCAGTTCCCGGATGAGGCGCTGCTCTGGCGTACAATCAACCTCTTCGACGATGGCCTGAACTTGGCCTTGTGCATCGCGCACAACGCGGCCAAACCCCTGCGAATCATCGCGCTGGATCGTCAGCATTGCAAGCGCCACATCATTACTTTGGCGGTAATCAGAAAAGAGAGAGACCAAACGGTGAAATGTATCGGCCTGCATGAGCGGCATATCAGCATAGAAGACGACCACTGCCTCGCTCTGGCCGCGCAGGGCGGTGGCGGCCTGCATGACAGCATGGCCCGTACCAAGGAGTTGAGCTTGTTCTACATACTGGACGCGCTCACCCAGCAACGCCTGCACATGTTCCTTGCCGTGGCCGACGACAACAACGGGTGTGCGCTCGCCAATTTGCTCCGCTGTGCGAACGGCCCATTCGACCATAGGTCGCCCAGCGACCGGGTGCATTACTTTAGGTAACGAGGATTTCATACGGCTGCCAAAACCGGCAGCTAGGATTACGGTGGCTACCTTCACGAGAACCTCACTTATTACTGTTCCAACAAATATGCTCAAAAATCGAGACCAGATGGGGAAAAACAAAAAGCCAGACCTGTGCCGGCGGCGACGAGGTCTGGCTGTATTCTAGCGGAAGAGCAATGATTTCAGAAATAGAAAAGAGAGTATTGCTGGCAATGGCCTACTCTCGCATGCAGAAACCGCATACTACCATCGGCGCTGGCGGGCTTAACTGCCGGGTTCGAGATGGGACCGGGTGTATCCCCACCGCTCAAATCACCAACAAACTCTCTTTTACACAGAGTAATATAATGCTTCAGCGAATAACAGACGCCTGATACATTAAAAACTGAATAGGATTGGATCATTCACAACGCGAACAATGATTCTATCGGTTGATTAAGCCCTCGCGTATTAGTACGGCTTCGCTGAAGACATTGCTGCCCTTACACGTGCCGCCTATCAAGCTGGTAGTCTACCAGCACGCTTACCAGGTTACCCTGTGAGGGAACTTATCTTAGAGCTGGCTTCCCACTTAGATGCTTTCAGCGGTTATCCGTTCCAGACATAGCTACCCAGCGATGCCCTTGGCAGGACAACTGGCACACCAGAGGTCTGTCCACCCCGGTCCTCTCG
>JAHDWG010000458.1:1111-5646 GCA_023384495.1 Caldilineaceae bacterium | reverse complement strand
CCGATCTTTACAGTAGGCCGGGTTGATCGGATGGCGGAAAGACAGTATCGCATCGAGTGCGTGAACCGGATCATTGAGGTTCTGCTAGACCTCGACAACTTCCGCGGCGTCGGTCGCGTCTTCATTCCATAGGCCGAGAGGGCAGATTTCATGAACTTTGGCGTCAACACCTGGGTCTGGGTGGCCCCGCTGACCACGGCGGAAGCCGAACGGCTGGTCCCGCTGGTGGCGGAGATGGGCTTTGATTGGGTCGAGTTCCCCATCGAGGAGCCAAACGGCTTCGACTACGCCCGCGCCGGCGAATTGGCGCAGGCGCATGGCCTGGGCGTGAGCGTCGCCGCCGCAATGGGGCAGGAGCGCGACCTCATCCACCCCGACGCCAGTATCCGCGCCAATGGCGTCGCCTTTGTCGAACATTGCATCGACGCCGCCCACACGATGCGCGCCCGCAACCTGATCGGCCCGATTTATGCGGCGGTTGGGCGCACCTGGCAGGCGACGCCAGCTGAGCGGGCCCGCGATGTCGAACTGCTCGTTCAGCAGTTGAGCCGGCTGGCCGACTATGCCGGCGAGCGTGGGGTGACGCTCTGTATCGAGCCGCTCAACCGCTTCGAGACCAGCTTTCTCAACCTGGCCGAACAGGGTGTCGAGATCATCGACCGGGTCAATCACCCGGCTTGCCAGTTGATGCTCGACACCTTTCATGCCAACATCGAGGAGAAGTCGCTGGGCGACGCCATCCGCATGGTAGGGCCGCGGCTCAAACACTTTCACGCCTGTGAGAACGATCGCGGAATACCCGGCTCCGGCCATCTCCCCTGGGGCGATGTGGCCGCAGCGCTGCGCGACATCGGTTACGACGGGCCGGTGGTCATCGAGTCGTTCACCGACAAGGTCAAGAGCATTGCCCGCGCCGCCGCCATCTGGCGTCCCCTCGCCGCCAGCCCCGACGCCCTGGCGCGCAATGGCCTGGCCTTTTTGCAGACGCTTTTTGCCGACTGAATGTCACTGGCCATTTGTCATTCTTCAGTTGTATCTCGTCACTCATCGCTGGACCAATGCACCATGATGCACAAACCAATTGATTGCCGACCAATGACCACGAAGCCAAAATCAGCACCCATTCCATCATGACCAAAACGATCGCGCTGATCGGGGCGCTCGACACCAAGGGGCATGAATTCGCCTTTGTCAAGGCGGCCATTGAACGCAGTGGCTTCCGCACGCTGCTGATCGATGTCGGCGTGATGAGGGAGCCAGCCGTCGCCCCGGATATTTCCGCCGATGCGGTGGCCGCCGCCGGGGGGGTGAGCCTGGCCGAGCTGCGCACCCGGGCCGACCGAGGCAAGGCCATCGACGCGATGGCGCACGGCGCGGCTGTGCTGGTAAAGGAGCTTCACCATCAGGGGCTTTTCGACGGCATTTTGGGCATGGGCGGCTCGGCGGGCACGGCCATCGCAACCGCATCCATGCGCGCGCTGCCGGTGGGGACGCCCAAGCTCATGGTCAGCACGCTGGCGTCGGGGGATGTCAGCCCCTATGTGGGCGCGACCGACATCGTGATGATGCCGGCGGTGGTGGATGTGGCGGGCGTCAATCGCATCAGCGCGCGCATCTTTGCCAATGCGGCCGGCGCGATCACCGGCATGGTGGCCGCCGAGCCGCCCCAACTGGCGCAAAAGCCGCTCATTGCCGCCTCCATGTTTGGCAACACCACCAAACTGGTCGACCGTTGCCGCCAATTGCTCGAAGAAGCGGGCTTTGAGGTGTTGGTCTTTCACGCTACGGGCGTGGGCGGGCGCACCATGGAGAGCCTCATCGAGGCGGGATTTTTTGACGGCGTGCTCGACGTCACCACCACCGAATGGGCCGACCAACTGGTGGGAGGCGTGCTCAGCGCCGGGCCCCAACGGCTCGACGCCGCGCCGCGGCGGGGAACGCCCCAGGTTATCGCGCCGGGCTGTCTCGATATGGTGAACTTTTGGGCGCGGGCGACGGTGCCGCCCCAGTTCGCCGGGCGCACACTCTACGAATGGAACCCCAATGTGACGCTCATGCGCACCACGCCCGAAGAGAACGCCCAATTGGGCCGCATCCTGGCCGAAAAGGCCAACCAATCGACCGGGCCGGTGGCCTTTTACTTGCCTTTGCAGGGGGTGTCGGTGCTTGATTCGCCGGGGGGTGAGTTCTGGCAGCCAGAGGCCAACCAGGCGCTCTTTGACGCGATCAAGGCGCATCTGCGCCCTGACATTCCCGTATTCGAGCTAGATTGCAACATCAACGATCCGGCGTTTGCCGAGGCAGTGACGAACCGGCTGCTGGAGTTTGTGCGCATGGCCAAGTTAGGAGAAACGCATGTACAGTGAATATCTCTCTGCACTCTATGCCCATAACACATGGGCAAACGAGCGGCTCTTCGCCACCGCGCTGGCGTTGACGCCGGCTGAGTTCACCACCCAAGAGCACGCCAGCTTTGGGACGCTGCGCGATGTGTTGGTGCATATGGTGAGCGTGCAGCGCGGTTGGTTGGCGCGTGTGCAGTTGACAACCCCGCCGCCCCCACTGGCAGCGGCTGATTTCCCGGATGTAGCGAGCCTGCTTGAGAGATGGCGGCAGATCGACGCCGAGACGCACGCCTTTGTGGATGTATTGGGCGACGGCGCCGCGGCTGAAGTGATCCGTTACAACAGTCCAACCGGAGCGCCGAGAGCATTCCGGCGCTGGCAGCTTCTGGTGCATCAGGCCACCCACGCTGCCCAGCACCGCAGCGAAGTGGCGTTGATTCTGACGCAGATGGGCCATTCTACGGGGGATCTTGATTTTCTACGCTATGTGGACGCGGTGGAGGAGCCGCTGACGTAGCCTGCTTTATTATTGACGATAGACGATGGACGATAGACGATGGACGATAGACGATGGACGATGGACGATAGACGATGGACGATAGATATTCGCACACGAAGGAGCACGGATGCCATTTATTGCGCGGGATGAGGGATTGCGCCGGTTGCGCGGGCAGGTGGCGGCGGGCAAGCCGATCATCGGGGCCGGCGCGGGCACGGGGATCTCGGCCAAATTTGCCGAACAGGGTGGCGTCGACCTGATCATCATCTACAATTCGGGGCGTTATCGCATGGCGGGGCGGGGCAGCCTGGCCGGCATGTTGCCCTATGGCGACGCCAACGCCATTGTGGTCGAGATGGCGAGCGAGGTGCTGCCCGTGGTCAAGAACACCCTGGTGTTGGCCGGCGTCTGCGGCACCGACCCTTTTCGCCTTATGCCAGTCTTTCTGCGCCAGATCAAAGAGATGGGCTTCGATGGCGTGCAGAACTTCCCCACCGTGGGGCTGTTCGACGGCGCGTTCCGGGCCAATCTGGAAGAGACGGGCATGGGGTACGGCCTGGAGGTGGAGATGATCCGCCAGGCGCATGAGCTGGGGCTGCTCACCTGCCCCTATGTCTTCAACCCCGACGAGGCCACAGCCATGGCCCAGGCCGGAGCGGATGTGCTCGTGCCGCACATGGGGCTTACCACCAAGGGAGCGATCGGCGCGCAGACCGCGCTGACCCTTGAAGAATCGGCGCGGCGTGTCCAGGCCATGCGCGATGCGGCAGTCAAGGTCAACCCGGAGATTCTCGTGCTCTGCCACGGCGGCCCAATTGCCGAGCCGGCGGATGCACAATACATTTTGGATCACACCGAGGGCGTTCTCGGCTTTTTCGGCGCATCGAGCATCGAGCGGCTGGCCGTCGAGCCGGCCATTGAGCAGCAGGCGCGCCAGTTCAAATCGATCCGGTTTCGGCCCTAGCGCCCTCTATTGTGTCCTACATCCCGAACTCTGCATCCCGAATCGTGTGCCATGAACCTACAACCTCTTCTTTTTATTGCCGGCTTTGTCGTCATCTTGGGCCTCTTCATCGCGTTTATCCGCGCGGTGTCGAGCCGGCTGAGTGGCCGCATCGGGCAGACACAGTTCGAGCGGTGGGAGCGCGTCTTGATTGGCGGCATCGTGCTGGGGGTGGTGGGGATGTTCCAGCCGTGGCTCTTTGCCGGATACAAGTATGGCTTTTTGTTGCTGCTCTTTTCGACGTTGGGGTTTATCGTCTGGAGCCACATCACGCCCGCCGCGCCGCAATATGATGAACAGTCTGCTTCTGAATAACCAATGCCAAACCACCACAGGAGGAACCACCATGCATCTCTCCATGCACAATTGGATGCGGGCTGAGCCACTGGATGTCACCATCCGCCGGCTGGCCAAATATGGCTACGAGAGCATCGAGATCAGCGGCGAACCCGAAAAGTACGACACCAAAGAGGTGCGCAAGCTGCTCAATGAGCATGGGTTGCGCTGTTGGGGCGCGGTGACGCTCATGTTTCCCGGCCTCTGCTTTCCGGCCAAAGAGGAAGCAACGCGCGCCCGCACAGTCAAATATGTCAAAGATTGCATCACCATGGTCAAGGAACTCGACGGCGCAGAGATCACCATTGTTCCCGGCACTGTCGGCAAGGTCAACCCCGATTCAACCCCCGAA
>JAHDWG010000458.1:0-1101 GCA_023384495.1 Caldilineaceae bacterium | reverse complement strand
GGCCTGAAAGAGGTCTACGACCACGGCCTCAAGTCCGGCGTTAAGCTGGCGTTGGAGCCGCTCAACCGCTTCGAGACCTACTTCATCAGCCGCGCCGACCAGGCCCTGGCGCTGGCCGAAGCGGTGGGCCCAGAGTGTGGCGTCTGTCTGGACGCCTTCCACCTCAACATCGAGGAAGCCGACATGCTGGCCGCGATCCGCAAGGCGGGCAGCCGGCTTTATGACTTTCATGTGGCCGACAACAATCGCCTGGCGTGTGGCATGGGCGCGCTCAACTGGTCGGCGATCATCCGCACGCTGCAAGATATTGGGTATGATGGCGCAATTACGGTCGAGTTTGTCGCCCCGGTGGACCGCACGCCGGCCAACCCCTTTCCCAACGCCATCGAAAAGAACCCGGTCAACATTTCGCCCGAACAGATGAAGTTTATCGAAGACCACGGCTCCAGCCTGCTGAGTGAGGAGTTCTATGATTGGCTGGTGGGGCGCTGCGCGGCTGTGCTGTTGCCCCTAATCAAATAGCAGGTGATGTGCCGCCCCTTCGGTGTGTCGGCTTTGCGGAGGGTTGGCTGGTGGCTACTCAGGACGTGCCTGTAATTGTCCAACGTTTCACATGGAGGAACAACCATGCAGGGCTTGATGATGGACTATCCGTTGACGATAGACCGCATATTGGAGCACGCCAACCGTCTCTATCCTCACAAGCGAGTGCTGACCAAGTTGCCCGACGGCGCAATGCACCAATACACCTATGCTGACCTCTATCGCCGCGCCAAACGATTGGGCAATGTATTGGCGTCGCTGGGCGTCGAGGTCGGTGACCGCGTGGGAACCTTTGCGTGGAATAACTTCCAGCATCTGGAGCTCTATTTTGGCATCCCCGGCGCGGGCGCCGTCTGTCACACGCTCAACATCCGGCTGCCACCCGACCAGCTTGTCTACATCATCAACCACGCCGAAGACAAGGTGGTCTTTGTCGACGGTTCGTTGCTGCCGCTCTTTGAGCGGTTGGCCGGGCAGATCGATTGCGTCCAACACATTGTGCTGTTCAACGCCGCACCGGGAACGACCACAAGCTTCCCCAATGTGCATGATTACGAG
>JAHDWG010000457.1 GCA_023384495.1 Caldilineaceae bacterium | reverse complement strand
GACGATGGACGATAGACGATGGACGATGGACGATGGACGATGGACGATGGACGATAGAGCATCGTCCAGACCAGCAAAGGCTATCAACAGATGGACGCCAAAAGCTACCACATGACGCCCGACGAGTTTCGCCGTTGGGGCTATGCGCTGGTGGACTGGATCGCCGGATACCAAGAACGCATTGAGTCATTCCCGGTTTTGTCACAGGCGGCGCCGGGCGAGATGTATGGGGCGCTCCCGGCGTCGCCGCCAGCACAGGGCGAACCATTTGACGCCATCCTGGCTGATGTGGAGCGCATCATCTTGCCGGGGATCACCCATTGGCAATCGCCCAACTTTTTCGCCTTTTTTCCGGCCAATGCGTCGGGGCCGGCGATCTTAGGCGATCTGCTCTCATCGGGGCTCGGTGTGCAGGGCATGCTGTGGGCCACCAGCCCGGCCTGCACCGAACTGGAAACGCTCATGCTGGACTGGCTGGTGGAGATGCTCGACCTGCCGGGCGCCTTTCATTCCTCCAGCGCCGGCGGCGGCGTGATCCAGGATTCGGCGTCGAGCGCGGCGCTCTGCGCGCTGCTGGCGGCGCGCGAACGGGCTACCAACCTGGCCAGCAACCGGCAGGGCTGCGATGGCAAACTCCTCGCCTATACGTCAAGCCAGGCTCACTCCTCGATTGAAAAAGCCGTCAAGATCGCTGGATTGGGCAGCGCCAACCTCCGCCTGATCGAGGTGGACGAGACCTTCGCCATGCGCCCCGACCGCCTGGCCGCGGCCATCGACCAGGACCGGCAGGCAGGGTTGACGCCCTGTTTTGTCAGCGCCACGGTGGGCACTACCTCGTCCTCCGCGCTCGACCCACTGTCGGAAATTGGGCAAGTGTGCCGCGACCGGGGCGTGTGGCTCCACGTGGACGCCGCCATGGCCGGCACAGCTGCGCTCTGCCCGGAGTTCCGTTATATTCACCATGGTCTGGGGTTTGCCAATAGCTACTGCTTCAACCCGCACAAGTGGATGTTTACCAATTTCGACTGCGACGCCTTCTATGTGGCGGACCGGACGGCGCTGGTCAATGCCCTGAGCATCCTGCCCGAATACTTGCGCAACCAGGCGACCCAGTCGGGCCAGGTGATAGACTATCGCGACTGGCAGATCTCATTGGGGCGGCGCTTTCGTGCGCTCAAACTCTGGTTTGTCATCCGCCACTATGGGGTTGAGGGGCTGCGATATCACATCCGCCGCCATGTCGAGTTGGCGCAACAATTTGCCAGTTGGGTGGAGGCCGATGGGCGGTTTGAACTGGTCGCGCCGGCGCCGCTCAACCTGGTCTGTTTTCGGCACCGGGGCGGCGATGAAATCAACCAGCGGTTGCTCGATGTGCTCAACCGCAGCGGCGCCCTCTATCTCACCCACACGAGGCTGGCCGATCAATTCACCCTGCGTATGAGCATCGCTCAGACCCACACCGAATTGCGCCACATCGAGGCCGCATGGGCGCAGATTCGCACAGCGGCTGCGACGCTGGAGCACTGAGAAACCATCCGGATCACCTACCACGATGCCAAAACCATACATCAAGATCTGTGGCATTACCAACGTTGACGACGCCCGCGTCGCCATCGAGGCCGGCGCCGATCTGCTGGGCTTTATTCTCTACCCAAAGTCGCCGCGCTATGTGGCGCCGGTGAAGATTGCGGAGATTCTGAAAGAGATCAGAGACTGGAGACCAGAGACAGGCGCGCAACGCACTGGGGGTCTCCAGACCCTAGACCCCAGCCTCCCCAGGATGGTTGGGGTCTTCGTCAATGAACCCGTCGAGCGGATTCTCGCCATTCTTGACCAAACAGGGTTGGATTATGTGCAGTTGCACAGCGAAGAGCCGCCGGATATGCTGATGCGGCTGGCGGGGCGAGCCTTCAAGGCGTTGCGCCCCACCAGCGCGGATGAGGCGCTGGCGCAGGCGGCTCTTTATGCTCCCTTGGGGCCGCCAGGTGGGCCAACCTTGATGGTCGACGCTCATGACCCAAACGCCTATGGCGGCACCGGCAAAACTGCCGATTGGCAGGCGGCGGCCGCGCTGGCGCGTCGGCATCCCGGCCTGCTGTTGGCCGGCGGGCTGACAGCCGACAATGTGGCCGCCGCCATCGAGATTGTGCAGCCGTGGGGGGTGGACGTGAGCAGCGGCGTCGAGGTTGCACCCGGCAAGAAAGATCACCGCAAGGTGCGTGCGTTTGTAGCGGCGGTGAAGGCGGCCTCCTGATCTCGTTTGAGCTTTTTGCGAAGCACTGGTTCTTTCGTTGTGCTTTTGTTTCCTCGAACTCGATGCAGTATACTGACCGCTTGTGCATCGCATCGTAGCCGCCGCCCAGTTGCGCACACAAACAACAGGCAGCGCCCCTTACCGGCCGAAGGTGAGAGGGCGTCCGTGTATCAGATCGTAACTACAAAAGAGCGAATTCTATGCGTCAAGAAACAACTACCCCCACCCGACGAACCTGGCGTGACTACCTCGGCCTGGCCGCGCGCGGCTTTGCCATGGGCATGGCCGATGTGGTGCCTGGCGTATCGGGCGGCACGATGGCCTTTGTGCTCGGTATCTATGAAGAATTGCTGGAGTCGATCCGCCGGATGGTCAATCCGCAGGCGCTGGGGCTGGCGCTGCGGGGCAAATTGAAGGCGGCGCTCGACCTGCTGCCCTGGCCCTTCTTGTTGGCGGTAGGGGTGGGCATTCTCACCGCCGTCTTCTCGCTGGCTCACTTTTTGGAGTGGGCGTTGGAGCATCATCCTGTGCTGGTCTGGTCGTTCTTTTTGGGGCTGGTGACGGCCTCGATTTGGGCTGTCAGCCGACGCATCGAACGGTGGGATTGGCGCGCCATACTGAGCGCAGCGGTCGGCGCAATTGCCCTTTATTGGATCATCGGCCTCACCCCAGTCGCCACACCCACCGCACCCTGGTTTATCTTCTTGAGCGGGGTCATCGCCATCTGCGCCATGATCCTCCCCGGCATTTCCGGCTCATTCATTCTGGTGCTATTGGGCAAATACCAATACATCCTCGCTGCGGTCACCAGCCGAGATTTCCTCACTCTGTTCATCTTTACAGCCGGCGCCGGGATCGGGATTGTCTCGTTTGCCCAGGTGTTAAGCTGGCTGCTCAAGCGTTACCATAATGTCACCGTCGCCTTCTTGATTGGGCTGATGATTGGCTCGCTGCGCAAACTCTGGCCGTGGAAGCTGGTCACGGATGTGGCTGATGCGGCGCTGACAAGCGAGGTCAATGTGCTGCCGGCGGCGTTCAACGGCGAGGTTGCGCTGGCCATCGCGCTCGCCGCGCTGGGCTTCCTCATTGTCGTTTTCATTGAGCTGGTCGCCATGCGCACAGAACAGCGTCGCCCCGTTGCTGTCGCCTCCCCACAAAAATAATAGGCGCAACGCGCATCCCTGGTATATACTACCGTATGGATCGATCATCGTCGTTCATTCGGAAAGTGGTGGATGCTCATGGAAATTCTTGGCGGCCCTCTTTTTTCGGTAGCCGGGGCCGGCGAATCACACGGCCCTGCGATCACGACCATCGTCTTTGGCTGCCCGCCCGGGCTCAAGGTCGAGCGCGGGCAAATTCAGCGCTATCTCGACCGGCGGCGGCCCGGCAGCAACCGGCACGGCACCCCGCGCCGCGAGAGCGATAAGGTGGTGCTCCTCTCCGGTCTCTACAGCGAAGACCATGAACAATTGACCGCTGGCCCGCACATCACCGTCCAGGTGGATGATACGGAGAACGCCACCCAGAGCTATGAAGCCGGCTATACCACGGGTGAACCCATCGCCGCTATTGTCCTCTCTACTTCGCAAAAATCGGGGGATTATGCGCAGTTCGCTGGGCCGACCGGCGCCGTACGCCCCGGTCACACCGACCTGGTCAAACATCACAAATCACAAGGCTTTGTCGATGTGCGAGGAGGGGGGCGCTCCAGCTACCGCTCCACCATCTCCGACGTCATCGGCGGCTCGATTGCCCGCCTCTTTCTGGCCGCGCGCTTTGGCGCGGTGATCCTCTCGTCGATCTGCCAGGTGGGGCCACTCAAGACGCAGCGCAGCCTGGCCGAGCACATTGAGAAGATGATACAGGGCCGTGAGCATCCTCATTTATCGACCCAGGAGATTGGGGAGATCGAGGAGATATTGGAGGGGTCAGAGATTCGCTCGCTCGACGCCGATTTTGCCCGCGAGGCCGGCCAGCTGATCAAACAGACGCGCATCGACGGTGATTCGTTGGGGGCGCAGGTAGAGGTGGTGGCGGTCAATGTGCCAGCGCTTGTGGGCGAACCGCTCTATAACAGCCTCAAGCTGCGCATCATGGGCAGCCTGGGCGGGCTCCACGCCGTGCAGTCATGCGAGATCGGCGCCGGGATCGAAGTGGTGGCGCGCCGCGGCAGCGAGAACAACGACCCCATCCGCAGCACCGGCTACCAACGCAACAGCCACGGCGGGCTGATCGGTGGGGTCACAACGGGGATGCCGCTAGTCTGCCGGGTGGGGTTCAAACCCACCTCAACCATCGTCAAGCCGCAACAATCGGTGCGCAAAAACCTGGAAGAGATGGACTTTCTGCTCGAAAAGGGCCGCCACGACCCCTGTGTGGGCGTGCGCGCTGGGGTAACGCTCGAATCTCGCCTGGCGATTGAGTTGATGAACGGGGTCTTGATGCACCAGGCAGGGCGGGTGGATGTGGAGAATTTCCGCCTGTTTACCGGTTCGTAGGGTCAAAATCACGGATAGCCGCACGGGAGCGAAGAAAAGCAGCGACACAGCGAACGCGGAGATGGCACAGAGAGCACAGAGTTTTTTCTCCTATAATCTCTCTGTGTAATCTCTCTGTGTCCTCTGCGACTTCTCTGTGCCCTGGTATGATGGATGCACAGCGCCGAACTCTGTGCATCTCTGTGTTCCGCTTTTGCATTTTCGCCGGGGGTCGAGTGCAGCATCTGGTCGCGATGAAAGGCCATCCAGGGACAGGGAAGAGCACGGTGGCGCGGGCGTTGGCGCGGCGGTTTGGGTGGCCGCTGCTCGATAAGGATGACGTCAAGGACCACACGTTGGGGCTGCCGGGCGACAATGAACTCGCGTACAGCATTCTATGGCAGGTGGTGGCGACTCAGTTAGCATTGGGGCTGAGCGTGATCGTCGATTCGCCCCTTTCGTATCCGGTCGGCTATGACACAGCGCGGGAGCTGGCGGCAAACTTTGATGCGCGTCTGCTCGTGGTCGAGACTCGGCTGGCTGAGGTCGAATGGCGACGCCGGCTTGATGCGCGCGCGCCGGGCGAATCGGCGCACAAGATCCGCGGCTGGGCGGCGATGCAGCGGCAGTTGCAGGCGTATGGTGGTTGTTGGCAATATGCTATCGCACCAGAGCACCATCTGGTGTTGGATACCACGCACGCCGAAGATTTTCTCGTGGGCGTGGTTCAGGATCGGCTGGCAATCTGAGGGGCGAAATTGTAGAACGTAGACATGATAGAGAGCAAAGCTGAACAGCGCCGCAAGCTGTTGGAGCAGGAGCTAGACCGCTACGTCAGGCTGCTCAAGGCGTATGAGAATCAGCATGGTGGTCGGATATCGACCTGGTGATTGTCAATGATACGGAACTACCTTACCTGGAGCGGCTGCTCCA
>JAHDWG010000456.1 GCA_023384495.1 Caldilineaceae bacterium | reverse complement strand
ATTTGCATCACTGGCTCAAGGTCTACGAGAAGATGGCCGGCCCCGCGGCGGCAGCCGTGCGCGCCGAGCTACAACGGCTGCGCCCCGCCGACGAAGCAGCCGCCCAGCGCTGTTTGCTCATCGCCCGCGACGAAGAGGGCCGCGCCTACAAGAAGCACATTGCCGACGTACGCGACATTGTCCAGGGTTTTGTCGATGCGCTGGGCAAGCAGACGGTCTTCGGCGAGACCTTCCAACTGGCTGCGCCGACGCCCTTTACCTGGGATGCAGCGATCCCCCATCTGGCGACCCGGTTGGATGCGCCCTTCGTCGATGTGCGGCTGGTGGGTCATCTGCCCACCTTCTACGAATTCGACATGAGCAAGGGCCGGCGGCTGTTTGGCTACCGCCCTGCGTATGACATCATTCGCATGATCGATGAGGCGGTCGCCTTTCGCGCCGGGGAAGCCATCGGCGTCATCCCCACCCATGGGCGGTAGGACACCACGGCGAAAATATAGCGATCGTTGTAGTAGCGACTTCAGTCATTCGTGCCGGTAGCAACACGACTAGAGTCGCTGCTCCGAACACTTCCCTTGCGGCGAGTGCGCTTTGGCATTCGGCGCATTTCGGCGTAAACTGAAGGCGCGCCCGGCAACCGATGTATTGATCAGACGCTCAACCAATGGACAGAAATGTAGAAGCGCTCAAAACGGTGAAGGCGTTGACCTTCGACGTCTTCGGCACCGTCGTCGACTGGCGTGGAACCATCATCCGCGAGGGGCGGGCGCTGGGGCGCACCCACGGGCTGCGCGTGGATTGGCCGCGCTTTGCCGACGCCTGGCGCGCCGGCTATGCCCCGGCCATGCAGCGCGTGCGTAGCGGCGAGCTGCCGTGGACCGACCTCGACACGCTGCACCGCATGATCCTCGACGATCTGCTGGCGCAATTTGAGATTACCGGTCTGAACGAAGCCGAGATTGAGCACCTTAACCGGGTCTGGCATCGGCTGCGCCCGTGGCCCGACGCCCGCGCCGGCCTGGCCGCATTGCGCCGCAATTTCGTGCTGGCGACGCTCTCCAACGGCCACGTAGCGCTGTTGGTCAACATGGCCAAAACAGCCCGCCTGCCGTGGGATTGCATCCTCTCGGCGGAGTTGTTTCGCCACTACAAGCCCGACCCCGAAGTCTACCTCGGCGCGGCTGCGCTGCTGGGGCTGGCCCCCCACGAGGTGATGATGGTAGCTGCCCACAATGGCGATTTGCTGGCGGCGCGCAGCGTGGGCATGCGCACTGCTTTCGTTGCCCGCCCGCGCGAGCATGGCCCCGGGCAGACTACCGACTTGACTCCGGCTGCGGGGGTGGACATTGCGGCAACTGATTTTTGCGACCTGGCTGCAAAGCTTTCGCCCAGGGCTGAGCCATGACCATGACGCCCTTGCGCATGGGGACGCTGGGCGTCGCGCGCATTACAACGAACGCGCTGATTCACCCCGCGCGCCTGGTGGCGGACGTGCAGGTGGCGGCGATTGCGGCGCGTGATGCGACACGCGCCCGCGCCTTTGCGGCCAGGCACGCCATCCCGCAAGTCCACCGCAACTACGACGAATTGTTGGCTGACCCTACGATCGACGCCATCTACAACCCGCTGCCCAACAGCCTGCACGCCGAATGGACGATCCGGGCGTTGCGCGCCGGCAAGCATGTGCTCTGCGAGAAGCCCTTTGCCAACAATGCAGCTGAAGCCGAAGCCATGGCCCAGGCCGCCAGCGAATCGGGCCGGCTGCTCATGGAAGCGTTTCACTATCGTTACCACCCACTGGCGGCGCGCCTCAAAACCATCGTCGACAGCGGCGAGATTGGCGCCGTCCAACATCTGGAGGCGCACTTCTGCACCCCGTCGGTGCGCCCAGGCAACATCCGGATGCGCTATGACCTGGGCGGCGGCGCCACCATGGACCTGGGGTGCTACACCATCCATCTGATCCGCTACCTGGCCGGGGCCGAGCCGTCGGTGACCCGCGCCGAGGCGCGCCTGCTTGCGCCCCAGGTGGATCGGTGGATGGAGGCCGAGCTGGCCTTCGCCGACGGTCGCACGGCGCGCATGACCTGTTCGTTGCTTTCGACCCACCTGTTGCGGCTGAGCGCGCGCGTCATCGGGAGCGAGGGCGAGTTGCATGTCTGGAACCCGATCCTGCCCCAACTGTGGCACAGGATCACCGTCCAGACCCGGCATGGAAAGCGCAGCGAGCGCGTCCCCGGCGAGAGCACCTATACCCACCAGTTGCGCGCCTTTGTCGCCGCGCTGCGCGACGGCGCGTCCATCCCTACCGGCGCCGCCGATGCGATTGCCAACATGCGAGTGATTGATGCAATTTATGATCAGGCCGGGCTAAAGCGGCGCGGGACGTAGGACGATTTTGAACTACGGTTGCTTTGAAAACGCACATCGGGACGCGGCCAAAGCGGTAAAGAAACTCGCGGTTTCAAACAGAGCTGAGTATAGATGACCATGACCAATGTGATCTTGCCGGGCAGCACAATCGGCGTTTTTGGCAGCGGACAACTGGGGCGCATGTTGGCGCTGGCCGCCCGCGCAATGGGCTACCGCATTCACACCTTCTCGCCCGACCGTGACTCGCCCACTGGCCAGGTGGCGGATCGCGAGATCAGCGCGCCCTATGCCGATCTGGACGCCGTGCGCGCCTTTGTGCGCACGGTCGATGTGGTGACCTTTGAATTCGAGAACGTAGCGGCAAATGTGGCCGAGATCGCGCAGGCGAGCGGCGTCCCTGTTCGGCCTGGGGGCTGGGTGTTGCACACTGCTCAAAACCGGCGCCGCGAAAAGGAATTTCTGGCCCAGGCCGGGCTGCCCGTCACCCCATTTGCGGCGGTCGATTCGCTCGAAGCGTTGCGCTCCGCGGTGGCGCGGTTGGGCTGTCCCGCTGTGCTCAAAACCGCCGCCTTTGGCTACGACGGCAAGGGACAGGTGAGGCTACATGGGCCGGACGACGCCCCAGAGGCGTGGGCGGCGCTCGGTGGTCAACCGGCCATTTTGGAGACCTTCGTCCCCTTTGTGTGCGAAATCAGCGTGGTGGCGGCGCGTGGCGTCGACGGCGCTTTTGCCCACTTTGGCGCCATCGAGAACATCCACCGTCATCACATTCTTGATCTTTCGATTGCGCCGGCCAGGGTTTCGCCGGCTGTGGCGGCCCGCGCAGTGGAACTGGCGCGCGCTGTCATGGAAAAATTGGATGTAATCGGCGTTCTCTGTGTAGAATTCTTTGTAACAAAAGATGAAGTCACCGGGGATGAGCGATTGCTGATCAATGAGCTGGCGCCGCGGCCTCACAATTCGGGCCATCTGACCATCGACGCCATGATGACGAGCCAGTTCGAGCAGCAGTTGCGCGCCGTCTGTGGCCTGCCCTTGGGGGATACAACTCAGTTGCGCCCGGCAGTCATGGCCAACTTGCTGGGCGATCTGTGGGCGGACGGCGAGCCAAATTGGCCGGCAGCCCTGGCCTGTGGGGCAGTGAAGTTGCATCTCTACGGCAAGGCCGAAGCTCGCCCAGGTCGCAAAATGGGCCACTTGACGGCATTGGGGGAAACGGTGGAGGAGGCGCGGCGCACGGCTGAAGCCGCACGGCGCGCGTTGGCGGCGTGATGCGGAGTGCGTCAACTGTCAAACGTGATGCAGCTAGTCTGGCTTGACGTTTTGACTGACAAAGGAGATTACCTTGTACGTAGACGATGATCTGCACGAAGAGTGCGGCGTCTTTGGCATTTGTGCGTCGGGCCGGGCGGTGGCGAGGCTGGCTTTCTTTGGCCTCTATGCCCTGCAACACCGCGGGCAAGAAGGCGCCGGGATTGTCACCTGCGATGGCCGGGTGGCGCACATGCACAAGGGTATGGGGCTGGTGTCGCAGGTCTTCAACGAAGAGAATCTGCAATATCTGCAAGGGCATCTTGCGATTGGGCATACCCGCTATTCCACCACAGGCAGTTCCAAGCTGCGTAACGCCCAGCCCTATCTGGTGGAAACACTCGATGGGCCGTTGGCGCTGGGCCACAACGGCAACTTGATCAACGCGCCCCAACTGCGCCGCGAGCTGCTCGAACGTGGGGTGGGGTTGCAAACGTCGACCGATAGCGAAGTGATCCTACACCTGTTGGCCGGCGCGGGCGGCGGGGATTGGGTGACGCGCATCCGCATCATGATGGCCAAGGCCGAGGGTGCGTACAGCCTGGTCATCCTCACACGCGATGCGGTCTATGGCGTGCGCGACCCGTGGGGGCTGCGCCCGCTGGTGCTGGGGCGCCTCGAAGGTGGGCATGTGTTGGCGTCGGAGAGCTGCGCCTTCGCTACGATTGGCGCCGAGATGGTGGAGGAGATCAAGCCTGGTGAGATCGTGCGCATCGACGCCGACGGGTATGAGATCGTTCAGGGCGCGCCGCCACAGCGGCTGGCCTTTTGCACCTTCGAGCAGATCTACTTTGCCCGCCCCGACAGCCTGCTCGATGGCCGGCTCGTTCACGAGGTGCGCCAGAAACTGGGCCGGCAACTTGCCAAAGAGGCGCCGGTCAAGGCCGATATTGTGGTGCCGGTTCCCGATTCGGGCACGCCCCATGCGATTGGCTACGCCCAGAAGAGCAAAATTCCGTATAGCGAGGGGCTGATCAAAAGCCGCTATATTGGGCGCACCTTTATTCAACCCACGGATGAACTGCGCAAGATCGGCGTCGCCATGAAGTTCAACCCCCTGCCCGACAACCTCAAAGGGAAACGGGTGGTGTTGGTGGACGATTCGATTGTGCGCGGTAACACGTCTGGCCCGCTGGTGCAGATGTTGCGCGACGCAGGCGCCAAAGAGGTGCATGTGCGGGTTGCGTGTCCGCCCATCAAATGGCCCTGCTTTATGGGCGTGGATATGGCCTCGCAGAGCGAGTTGATCGCGGCCAACCAGAGTGTGGACGAGATCTGCGAGCATATTGGCGCCAATTCGCTGGCCTATTTGTCGATTGATGGGATGATGAAGGCGCTCAAGGCCAAGGATGGCTATTGCAACGCCTGTTTCACCGGCGACTACCCCTTTGCCACGCCGATCCCGCTGATCGAATTGCAGGATAAAGGCATTTTTCAACAGGCGCTGGGCGACTGATCAGCCGTCTTGTATTTTAGATTGGCGAACCGCCTCGCACGCACCAGCTCTTCGCCAATCTGAATTTGTCATTCCATAAAAGTCATCCCAATCGAGATAGCCATGTCAAGCGATACGACCCTTCTCTACACATGCGATGGCGCGGTTGCGACGATCACGCTCAACCGCCCCGAACGCCGCAATGCGATCACGGCGACCATGCTGGCCGAGCTGTACGATGCGCTGGGCCGCGCCGCCGATGACCCCGCTGTACGCGCGGTGCTGCTCACCGGCGCTGGCTCCGGTTTCTGCGCCGGCCAGGATTTGAGCGCCTTTGGCCCGACCACCGACCCGGCCCAGGTGCAGACGACCGTCATCGAGGGCTATCGCCCGGTCATCTTGCGCATGGTGCAGATGGAGAAGCCGATTCTCGGCGCAATCAACGGGGCGGCGGCGGGGGCCGGGGCGTCACTGGCCCTGGCGTGCGACCTGCGTATCATGGCCGAAGACGCCTATCTCTTGCAGGCCTTTAGTAACATCGGCCTGGTTCCCGACGCCGGATCATG
>JAHDWG010000455.1 GCA_023384495.1 Caldilineaceae bacterium | reverse complement strand
AATCATGGCAAACCTCCAGTTCTCTATCGTCGAAAACGGCTGCAGGGACGTTTCAGCCTCCTATGCGCGCAGGCTGCCAACGGTGACCTGCTGGCCAAATACAAGCCACAGGAGCGCAACATTCACGAGGAGGGGAAGAACTGACCATCCAGTGAACCAGATTGCTTGCAACACAATGGAAAGCACAACGCCGGCCACAATCAGCGCGCCAAACCAGGTTGCCGGCACACGCCATTGCAAGAGCGCGGCCGCCGCCAGCAGAAACAACAGCGCGGAGCCAATCCCCAGGATGGGGGTGAGCGCATTCAGCGCATCACCAGGAGGGACGAGGGTGTTCGTTTCCACAGCAAAGGGCCAGAGCAGCCTGCCCCCGACCCACCAGGGCGGTGGGGCATCCCCGATCTGGAGCGGGACAATAGCTGTGAGGTTGAGGTGGGCGGCGAGAAATAACAGGAAGAGCACCAGGATCCACATACAGAATCTCCTTTTTGCGTCAACCGTCTTATTCGCTTTGCTCCTATCCTAAAATAAAAATACGCCCGCTGAATCAGCCAACGGGCGTGTCATTTGCCTGGTCACGTGGACAGTAAACGTGGTTATCAAGCAGACTCCTCCAACGGATGGAGCAGATGCTCTAGCGCCACCACGGCGTAGTCCGCCGCGTCGGTAAAGGGGGTTAACACAATATCGGCGCCCTCCACTTTGAGGGCATCGACATCAGTCGGTGTGTGCATGGCCACGGCAACCTGGCCGGTGTAACCCAGACTCTTGAGCCCATGCAAGAGCGCCCGGATCGGGTCGGCATCGGTCAAAGAGGCGGAAGAACGCGGCACTGCCGAGACAACTACCTTGACATTGGTCAGCGGGAGGTGGCTGAGGAACTCCGGATCGGTGACATCCCCAAAAGTACAGTCGAACCCCTGACGCCGCCAGGCACGCAGCGCTTCTGGGTCGAAATCGATCCCCAGCACGGTATGGCCATGCTGGATCAAACGCCTGCCGATCTCCCCACCATACCGGCCAAGCCCAAAGAGCACTACTTCATATTGGCCCGTCGCTTCATCCGGTGCGCCGTCTTCTTCCTCACGATGCGGGACGCGCCGTTCAAAGGGCGTCAGCCACTTCTCGATCAGGCCATAGAGATGATGGGAATAGACGATCATGTAGGTTGATAGGGCAATCGTCACCAGCCCAACCAGGGTAACCAGCCCCATGGCGTTCTCTGCCACATGGCCGATGGTCACACCCATCGCCATGAAGATCAACGAGAACTCGCTGATCTGCGCCACAGTCAACCCGGCCAGAAGGCCCGTGCGTTTGCGATACCCCATGTAACCCATGATGGCGACGACGATCAAGGGGTTGCCGATGAGCACAAAGAGCGAAAGCACAAACGCCGGGCCAACTTGCGCCCCCAGTGTCCCCAGATCCATGTTGGAACCCAGGCCGATAAAAAAGAAAAGGAGCAGAAAATCGCGCAAACTGCCCAGGCGCGAGCCGATGGCGTCTCGATATTGGGTGGACGCCAACGAGACACCGGCTAACAATCCACCGAGTTCCTTGCCAAAGCCAAGCCAATCGCCAATCGCGGCCAGACCGGCGGCCCAACCGACCGCAAAGATAACCATCAGCTCGGGTGAGCGGGAAATCAGGTCAAGCAGCGGCGTCGCCACAAAGCGGATAAAGAGCGCCACCCCAGCCACCGTCAACACGCCGCTGATGAAAACCCATACTACGTCACCCGCACCCCCATCCTCGCCAACGCCTACCCCAACCGCCGAGAGGATGACCATGGCCAGCACGACGACAATGTCCTGCACGATGAGAAAGCCAAGTGCGATCTTGCCGTGGAGCGAATCGATCTCACGCTTGTCCGAGAGCAGCTTGACGATGATGATGGTGCTGGAAAAGGTGAGGGCGACAGCAATATAGACCGACGTCAGCCAGTCGATGCCCAATGCCAGACAGATCAAAAAACCAAAGACCGATGTAAAGGCAACCTGCCCCAGACCGGTAGCAAGGGCCACCGGGCCCAGCGTGCGCACCAGGCTTACATCCAACTTTAGCCCTACCAGAAAGAGCAGCACCGCAATGCTAATCTGCGCCAACAGCGAGATGTACTCGCCCGACTGGGCAATACCCAACACCCCCGGGCCGGCCAGAATGCCGACCGCGATAAAGGCCACTACTAGAGGTTGCCGGAGCGCCAGGCCGACCAATCCCACACCTGAAGCAAGCAAGATCAGGAGGGCGATCTCGTAAAACGTATTGTTGATAAAGGAGTCCATGTGCCTTTCCAACCGGTGTTCTCAGGTCACACGCCGCTCATTTGCCAGTTACGTGTGCTCCCGCTTTTGAGTTCCACGGATAGGGCTGGCGCCACACCCGGGAGCTGGCGAATGAGTGTTCCGCAGAAGAAGATGGGACCTGTCATCTGTTCCTCGGGGCTGGACAGAATACGTCAGTATCCAGGCCGGTGGTTAGTTGTAACGCCAGGCCGAAGAACCATGAAGTAGGTGAGTCAAAGCCGGCTGGTCAAAGCTTATCCTAGAGTAAATGGAGATGCAAATCGGCCAGCTTCAGTGCAGTGGCAATATCCTCGGCAATCGCCGTGCGCTTGGTTCGTTCGATGAAAAAGCTGGGGCCCGCCTGGAGATAGGAGGGCAGCACCCGTTTGCCACGAAAGAAATAGTCGCCGCCGCGCAGCTTGTACGTGGCCCCGGCTGGGATGACCCTGCCCTCCCCCGCTCGCCTGGCGATGGCGTTGATCGCTTTGATGGCGACATCACCCATCAGCAGCAGAACCCTTGCTTTGGGAAACAACGCAAGCTCCTGCTCCAAAAGGTGCGAACAGGTTTTGACCGTACCTGATTCAATTCCATAGCCTGTCTTGCCGCACTTGACCGCCGTGGTAAGATAGACGCCCAACGCCAGAATCTCCTGGATCGACGAAACATTGACGCCCGCATCTTGAAAAGCCATCACCGTTGTCTGCTCGAACAAGGACTGGCCGCCGGCATAGTAGTGGTCGTTCGGGTCGCCGGGCGCCGCCTCCGAGATCAGGATGATCGAAACCTGGTCCGGGTCAACCGCCACTGCTGGGACTGCATAACTTGCATGTTTTACATCGCGGCACGGAAAATCCTTGCAGCCGACATAATCGCTTACGAGCATTGAAACACCCCCTTCGACATTGCCCCATGGTCAACCACCAGCGTAGGGGCGGGTTGCGTCCGCCCCCAACGCACACAATACAGGCAAATGGCATTTGCCCATACGCTGGTGCCGGTTCATCATATCTAACAACATCAATCGACGGCGGCTTACCGAGGTGGCCCCGCCTTGATCCGCGCCAGCAGTTCCTCCTGCGAGCCGCGCGAACCGTGGATAGCCTCGAACCACCAGGTGGCCCCGGCATCGGCATACTCACGCACCAGCGCGTCCCCTTCGCCAGCAACCGAGACCCCATCGATGGCGACCTCAAAGGGGGTATCGTCGGCCCGGTGCTCGCGGATGTACTCCACCTGCCCGGCGAGCTGGTGCGGCTGCTTTGTGATCTCCCCCTGCTCGTTGATCACGCCGATGATCCAGCCGTCCCACTGGGCGGCGCGGCGTAGAGCCGCCCTGCTGTCCCCCCCGATCCAGATGGGGATGCGCGGTCGCTGCACCGGCTCCGGCAACAGGCGCACCCATTCGGCCGCATAGAACTGGCCCTGATGCGAGACTTCAGCGCCCGACCAGAACTGGGCCAACAGGGACAACCCTTCATCGACCATCGCCGCCCGCACTCTGGCGTCCACCGGCTCGCCAAAAGGGCCGAAATCAGACGGGATGCCCAGCCCCGTACCAAAGATTACCCGCCCTTCGCTGAGGACATCTAGCGCCGTCAACATGCGCGCCAGCAGGTGCGGGCGATAGCGCGGCAGCGGGGCGACGCCGGTCACCAACTTGAGCCGGCTCGTGGCCGTGGCCACGGCGCTGAGCGTCACCCACGGGTCGCCCACCGGCCACGGGAAGACCAGGTGGTCCCACACCCAGATCCCCTCCCAGCCGGCAGCCTCGGCAGCCTGCGCCACCTCTACCACCATGCGTGGATTGCTAAATTCGCCAAATGGGATGACTTCAAGACCAAAGCGCATAGTTCCTCCTCGATGCATCATATTTCAGACATGCACACGGGCGACCAGCCAATCGACAATGGTCTCAACGACCTGAGGCGCCAATGTCTGGGGCAAGGTTGCCCATGCCTGTGCGTTGGCCTCTTCAGCGGCTAAGAAGAGGTGATTGACGCCAGCGACAAGGGAAACAGTGACGTCACCATTGTTGGCCTTCGCCAGCGCTGTCTCCAGGGCGGGTTGATTGATGCTGGCGATCACGGTGTCGTCAAATTCGGCATAGAGCGCAAGCACAGGGACCCGAACCTGCGCCCAATCTGTGGCGGGGTCATGCCGAAGATTGAAGGCGAAACGAGGGTTCTGATAGACTGTTCTGACCTCGATGGCTGCTTGTTCTTTGGCCAGCGCATCAAGATCGCCAAGCGCTTCCTGTCCCTCTTCGGGTAGCGTCTTAAGTTGGCTGAGAATGGCCCGATACAGATGCTCCTCCAGCGCTGCCCAGTCCGCGCCCAGCGCCAACCGCATGGCGGTTCTTTCTTGTTCAACCAGTTGGGCGGTTGCCGCTGGTGTTGCTGACTGTTCAGCCAGAAGGTCTAGCGCGGCATTGGCCAGAACATCGCCGCGCACTGCCGGTGCAGCCAGCGTGACCTCAAAGGCAATGGCCGGCTGGCGCGCCGCCAACATAGCGGCGACAGTCCCACCTCCGCTAACCCTTCGATGCGAGCAAAGGCGGTCACGGTCGGTCCGCCCGTATAAGGGCCGATGAGAATGCCGGCAACCACATAGCCGACGAGCATAGGCAGGTTGAGACGCTGGGCGAGGAGACCGGCTGCTAAGGCTGCCAGACAGATCAGCAACAAATCGAAAACCACGCGTTCCACAGTGCTATTTGCCCCCTGAGTGATTGCTCGTTCTACCTACCGGATCCGCTCCTTGACCTGTGCTAGCGCGTCTGGATCGGCCAGCAGATGCAGCACATCGCCGGCTTCCAGCACGGTGCTGCCGCCGGGGACAATAAAGCTTTCATCCCGGCCAATGAGCACGAGCAGGGCGCCACCCGGCAACCGCAGATCGACCAGCCGCCGGCCAACCGCTGATGAACGTTCGGCCAGTTCGAGCTCAACCAGTTCTCCGCGCACCCCATTGGTGGATTCAAACTCAAGGGGCGAACGGGGCCGCCAGCGCATGGGTGCTGAAACATGGAGCCAGCGCGCAACCAGGGGAATGGTGCTGCCCTGGATCAACACCGAGGTCAACACGATAAAGAAGACCAGGTTGAAAATGGTCTCGGCCTGCGGGACGCCTGCCATCAGGGGAAAGGTGGCCAGGATAATGGGGACGGCCCCGCGCAATCCCACCCACCCGACCATCGCCATTTTGCGCCAGCTCAGCCGGAAGGGCAAGAGGGCCAACAAGACGCTAACTGGACGGGCAATCAAGATCAAAAAGGCCGACATGACCAAACCGGTCCCGACGACTGGGAGCAGGCGGGACGGAAAGACCAAGAGACCCAGAGTCACGAACATGACGATCTGCATCAGCCAGGCCAGGCCGTCATGAAAGCGCATCAGGCTCC
>JAHDWG010000454.1 GCA_023384495.1 Caldilineaceae bacterium | reverse complement strand
TTCGCCGCGCTGCTTGGACGCATCCGTGAGCATGGTGAGGCAGAAGGGGCAGCCCACGGCCAGCGTCTTGGCGCCGGTGGTCTGCGCCTCGTCATAGCGCTCCTGGTTGACCGCCTTGGCCCCGTGTTCTTCTTCCTTCCACATCTGCGCGCCGCCCGCCCCGCAGCAGAACGACCCCTTGCCGTGGCGCGGCATCTCGATGGTGGTGACCCCTAGTTCGCCCAACACCGCGCGCGGGGCGTCGACAATGCCGTTGTGCCGCCCCAGGTAGCATGGGTCGTGAAAGGTGATGGCGTCGGCGTCGCCGTTGCGCTGCACGCTGATCTTCTTGGCCGCGGCCAGTTCGGCCAGCAACTGCGTGTGGTGGATCACATCGTAGTGGCCGCCATATTGGGGATACTCTTTGCCCAGCGTGTGCAGGCAGTGCGGGCAGGTGGTGACGATGCGCTTGGGCTTGACCTCGTCGAGCGTCTCGATGTTAGCCTTGGCCATCTCATAGAAGAGATATTCATTGCCCGACCGCCGCGCGGCATCGCCGGTGCAGCTCTCCATCTCACCGAGGATGGCGTAGTTGACCCCCGCCGCGCTGAGCACTTTGGCAAAGGCCTGCGCCACCTGCCGCGCCCGCGGGTCATAGGCCGGCGCACAGCCCACCCACCAGAGCAGCTCCGGTTCGGGGTTGTCGTCGATGGTGGGCACGCCCAGCCCTTCGGTCCAGGCCAGCCGTTCGCGGGCGCTCTGGTTCCAGGGGTTGCCGTTGCGCTCCATGCCGCGATAGGCGGTCTGAAGCTCGCGTGGGAACTGATTTTCGGTCAGCACCTGACGCCGGCGGAGGTAGAGAATGTCAAACATAGGCTCGTTGCCCACCGGGCAAATGTCGATGCACGCACCGCACGCCGTACACGCCCAGACCGCCGACTCGCTGATGGCAAAGTCGATGAGGTTGAACGCCGAGTCTTGGCCCGCGGCCAGCTCGTCCAGATGCTCGTTGAGGTGATAACGCTTGTTGATCTCCAACGCCGAGGGGGAGAGCTCCTTGCCGGTGACATAGGCTGGGCAGACATCCTGGCAGCGGTTGCACATGATGCAGGCGTAGGCGTCGATGAGGTGCGTCCACGGCAGCTCCTCGACCTTGGCGACGCCAAATTCCTCCCTGGATTCATCCTCGAAGTTCTCCGGCTCGATGGCGCCCAGCGACGCGCGTTCAGGCTTGGAGAGAAAGTTGACGCCCGACATGATCAGGTGAAAATGCTTGGTGTAGGGGAAGTAGGGGATGAAGAGTAGGATGAGCCCCAGCGCGCCCCACCAGCCCAGATGGCGCCCCGCGGTCAGCGCGCCGTCGCCCCAGCCGGCCCACGCCTGGCTGAGCAGATGCGCAACCGGCTGCCCCCAGTCGCCACCCTGGTGCGCAACGTGGAAGCTCTCGCCCAGCAGCCGGAACCCGACGTGCAGCAGAATAAAGAGGCCCACGATCAGCGAGTCGCGGCGGATCGCGCCGTTGCGCACCGCGTCCACCAGCTTGACATTGGGGTGATAGTTCAGCGCCGGCGCGTTCAAGAGAAAACGCCGCGCCAAAAAATAGAGCATACCCACCAATACACCTGCGGTCAACAGGTCGGCCACAAAGCGATAGAGCTTCCCCAGCCACCCCTCACCGAGAAAGGTGACGGGGAAGTAGCCCTGGATCACATCACCGGCGTTGACGAGAAAATAGAAGACAAAGCCCCAGGCGATGAGCGCGTGAAAGAAGCTGGAAACGGGCCGCGCCTTCCACGTCGGGGCCAGCGTCAACCAGGTGCGCGCCGCCGTGAGCAGCCGTCGCCAACGTGTCTGCAGCGGGGGCCGCGCGCCGGGCGCGCGGCTGATCACCAGATGGATGTTGCGCCAGGCCGGGTAGGCATAGGCCAGCGCCCCCACGGCGCACACGACAAATAGCACTTTCTCGGTAGTGGTGAGCATGGGTGGGCGGCTCCTTATGCCGGGCGGTTGTCGCTCTGTTGCTGCTGATGGGCGGCGATGTGGGCGGCGATGTGGGCGGCGATCTCTCTTTGGAAGCGGATCTCGCTGTTGTCTTCGGGCGCATAGCCGATGACCTTGCGTGCGTTGGCAATGCTCCAAAACGCGTGCGAGTTGCCGCTGACGCCGTAGAAGATCTGGAAGGGCGCGCCCTGCTCATCGCGAATATCCTCGGTTTCGATACTCTTGATGAACAGTTGTTGCAGGTCTCGATCGCTGATATAGACAGCCAGCGCCCGCCGCATACAGCGCAGATCACCCAGTCTGCACGCTTCCACATCGGTCTCGCGAGGGCCGCCAATGCGGATCTGCACCACCTCCAACTGGCGACCGGCCTGGGGCGCAGCGCCAGTAGTAAAGGCCGAACTGGGCCGCGCTTGCTTGCCCGTCGCAAAGACAAAACCCAGGTGTTCGTAGACCTCCTTGGCCCATCCGTAGTAGTTGTCCGAGAGCGCCCGCCCGTTGGGGTCGACGAAGTCCATCTTGCCATCGAGGATCAACGGCTCGTAGTAATCGGCAGCATGGTTGGAGCTGGCGACCACCACGCGGCGCACACCCTCTTCCAGCGCCGTCTGATAGACATTGTACGCCATCTGCACATTGGCCATCTCGTTCCGAAAACGGAGGTCCGTGTCATTGCCCGCCGTCGGGTCGGAGCTGCCCACAAAGCCAAAATGGGCAATGGCGTCGGCCCCCTGAAAATAATGACGATAGTTGTCGCGGTTCGGGTCGACCAGGTCGGCGATCTGCGCGCCCGCCACCTCGGCGCCGCTGCGGTCGGTCGTGCGCACGTCGAGCAGCACTAGATCGTAGCGTTCGCGCAGCGCGGGCAATACCTGGCCGGCCACCTTGCCCGCCGCGCCGGTGACAACCACTCTTCGTCGGCTCATTTGATCCATCCTTTCCCTATGCTGTTTTCACCTATGTCGAGGCCAAGTATAGCGTGCAATTTCACAGATGTCCATGTCAGGCTGTGATATAATCTCGCCATACGCATGTTGTATCGCACGCACGGAGAAACAACTTCATGAGACGAGGAATCGAACTGAGCCGCCCATTGGCGCTGACGCCCGTCATGGCGGGCGCCGAGAAGAGTGCTCCTCGCGCGCTTGGGTGGGGCCACCTTGTGT
The DNA here is from genome assembly GCA_023384495.1 of Caldilineaceae bacterium. Lineage (GTDB taxonomy): Bacteria > Chloroflexota > Anaerolineae > Caldilineales > Caldilineaceae > CFX5. The sequence goes on along the minus strand of JAHDWG010000454.1, from coordinate 2,554 downwards.
TCGCCACCCAGGGCGACGACGCCGATGATGAGGTGGTGCGCGTCCAACGCCGCCGGCAAGCGCAATCACCCGAAAGCGGCGAACGCCAACGGGCGGCCACGCCGCAACGCCGCCGCGATGATGCGCCCCCGCCCCCTCGCCCACCATCCGGTGGGGGGCAGCCGCCGCCATCAAGCGGCGGTGGGGGGATGCCACCGGCGCGGCCCCTGGGCGGCGGCGCAGGCGGCGGTGGTCTACCCCTCCCCGGCGGCATGGGCGGGCTCATCATCATTGGCATTTTGCTGCTCTTCTTTTTCTTGGGCGGGCCCAACCTGTTCAGCCCCGATGGGCCTGCACAAGAACCGGTTGGCCCGCAAGTATCGGAGGGCGCGTCCCCCACCCTGGCGCCGCCCACTGTTGTTCCCGCCGCCGCCGCGCCGACACCGACGCGCGCCGCGGGCGCGGCTTCCGGCATGGCTGGCGCGGTCCAGTCCGGCGCAGTGGACGGCCAAACGTGGACGGTCATGCTCTATATGAACGCCGATGACCAGGTGCTCGAGTATGACATCTTCCTGGACCTCAACGAGGCCGAACGCATCGGCTCCACCGACCGGGTACAGATCGTGGCGCAGATCGACCGCTTTCAGGGCGGCTTCCGCGGCGATGGCGACTGGACGAGCACTCGTCGCTACTTTGTGACCCAAGATGACGCCCTCGACCGCATTGGCTCTGAACTGATTGCCGACCTGGGCGAATTGGACATGTCGGACACCGCCACGCTGATCGACTTTGCTGCCTGGGCGATTGATCGCTACCCAGCCGACCGCTATGTGTTGATCATGTCGGACCATGGATTGGGCTGGCCCGGCGGGTGGGCAGACCCGGCCCCAGGTAGTCGCCGCGCCAGCAATGTGCCGCTTGCCAGCCGCCTGGGCGGGCAGATGTACACCATGGAGATCGATGACGCCTTTGCCCAGATTCGCAGCCGGACAGGTGTGGACAAGTTTGAAGTCATTGGCATGGACGCCTGCCTCATGGGCCATTTGGAGGTCTTCACGGCGCTCGCCCCTCACGCCCGCTACGCCGTGGCCTCGCAGGAGGTCGAGCCGGCGCTGGGGTGGGCATACACCAGCTTCCTCGGAGCGCTTGCGGCCAACCCAGACATGGATGGCGCAACGCTGGCGAAACTGATCGTGGACAGCTATATTCACGATGACCAGCGCATCGTGGATGACCAGGCGCGCGCCGAGTTTACATCGCGCGGGTCGCCCTTGGGTGGGCTGTTTGGCCTGCTGGGCGGCTTGACTGCCCCTAGCGCCGAACAGGTGGCCAGCCAACTGGGACAGAACATCACACTCACCGCCGTTGATCTGGAGGCGCTGGCCGAAGTCAACGCGGCGGTGAATGACTTCGCCTTTGCGCTGCAAGGCGTCAACCCAAAGTCCGCCGCCCAGGCGCGCGCGTATGCGCAATCGTACACCAGCATTTTTGGCTCACAAGTACCGGCGTCGTACATTGACCTGGGCCACTTTGTGGGGCTATTCAAACAGGCCGGCGCCACCGGCGCGCTGGGCGAGGCGGGCGACCGCGTACTGGCGGGCATCAGCCGCGCGGTGATCGCCGAAAAACATGGCCCACAGCGACCCGGCTCTACGGGATTGTCGATCTATTTCCCTGTCTCCGAGCTGTATCGCTCACCGCTGGCCGGGCCGCAGTCGTACACAGCCATCGCCGGTCGCTTTGCCCAAGAATCGTTGTGGGACGACTACCTTACATTCCACTACACGGGGCAGCCGTTTGAAGCGGCGCCCGACGCCGTCGCCGCCCCCCCAGCCCCAGCAGCCGTGCGCGGGCCGGGCGCCGGCGCGATCTCGCTTTCACCGATCACCGCGTCCGCCGATGTCGCTGCGCCGGGGCAGCCTGTGCTGTTGAGCACACAGATTGAGGGCGAGAATGTTGGCTATGTCTACCTCTTTGCCGGCTACTACGACCAGGCCGCTAATGCGATCTTTGTCGCCGATATGGATTATCTGGAGAGCAGCGACACCCGCGAGCTGAGCGGCGTCTATTATCCCGTCTGGCCCGAGCGAGATTCGTTTACGCTGGAGTTCGAGTGGGAGCCGCTGGTCTTTGCGGTGAGCGACGGCGTCAACAGCGAGGTGGCGCTCTTCACCCCGCAGAGCTACGGCGTAACCCGTGAAGCGGCCACCTACACGGTGGACGGCGTCTACACCTACGCCAGCGGCGAGAGCCGGTCGGCGCGCCTCTATTTCCGCAACAGCGTGCTCCACCAGGTTTTGGGCTACACCCATGACGCGGGCCAGGGCGCGCCGCGCGAGATCATCCCTCAGCGTGGCGACCAATTCACCATTGCCGAGCGATGGATGGATCTAGACCAGAGCGGTCGGGTGGCGGCCAACAGCACACAAAGCGGTGGCGTGCTGACCTTTGGGGAGGAAACCTTCACCGTCCAAGAATTGGACGCGGCTGCCGGTGAGTATATCGTGGGGTTGATCGTCGAAGACCTGGACGGCAACCAGACGCCCGTCTACACACGCATCACAGTGGAGTAACT
>JAHDWG010000453.1 GCA_023384495.1 Caldilineaceae bacterium | reverse complement strand
TTCACGGAACCGCCTGGAGCACAAAAGTCTGGTTTTCATTCTGAACTCAGTATAAAGTGCGGTTGCTTTGAAAACGCACATTGGGACTCGGCCAACGCGGCAAAGTGTTTTGCGTTTTCAAACAGAGCTGAGCAGAGGGGCGGCGCCATCACCGGCGTCACAAAACCGTGGAGCAAACCATGACGGATAAAACGAGAAAGGTTGTCTATTCAACCGAGCCACCGCCCCCACCTGTGGCGAAGCCTGCGCCGCCCGCCCCGGGAAACCTGGCCGCGGCGATCCCGACCCGCCAGTTGAACAACCCTGTGCGTGTGTATCTCGAGCGCGCCGGGCGTGGGGGCAAGTCGGTTTCGGTGATCAAGGGCGTCCTGAGCCCGGCCCACGGCAAAGAAGCATTGGTCAAATTGCTCAAAACAAAACTGGGGACAGGCGGCGCCCTCAAGGGGGAGAATATCGAAATTCAGGGCGACCACCGCGACAAGATCGTCGCCCTGTTGAACGAACTGGGCTATCAGGTCAAGCGCGCCGGGGGATGAGGCGCAGCGGCTGACGTTTACGCCTGTTCCCACTGGCGGGGCATGGAGCCGACCAGCGCATTGTCGGCGTAACACCAGACCCAGTCTTCGCCGCGCTCGAACGATTGCACCAGCGGGTGGCCGGTCTCGTGGAAATGACGCGTGGCGTGTTTGTTGGGTGACGAATCACAACAGCCCACATGGCCACAGATCAGGCAGATGCGCAGGTGTACCCAGCGGCTGCCCGTCTTGAGACAATCCTCGCACCCCGGCGCGCTCGGTGTGACATCTTGAATCTGGTCCAAATGTGTGCATTTCATCTACTTCTCCTCTGCTGTGGTATCGATGGTTGGGGGGCGATCCGTTTATTGGGGGATTCAAATTGAAGGCGCCAGGGATCGCGGACACCCCGAACGGTGAAAATGGGGGCGTACAGCAGGAACACAGAGAACACCGAGGGGCCCAGAGGGCGCCCCCGGAGCACACAGAGGTTTTTCTCGGTGTTCTCTGTGCAATCTCTGCGCTCTGGTATGATGGATGCACAGCGCCGAACTCTGTGCATCTCTGTGTTGCGCTGTTCTGCCCGATTCTTACATCAGCATCGTTGCGATGGTAGGCAGGGTGGCGCGTCTATTGCCCGTTATAGCTTTGCCAGGTATTCATGCACAAAACGCACCGCGATTGATCCCTCTCCCACCGCCGACGCCACCCGCTTGACAGAATTGGCGCGCACATCGCCCACCACAAAGATACCGGGTACACTGCTTTCCAGCAGGAACGGATCCCGTTTGAGCGGCCAGCCCTGCGGCGGCTTGCCATTGGTCATCAGCTCCGGACCGGCCAACACAAAGCCGCGTTGATCCATCTGAACAACGCCCTGTAGCCACTGGGTGCTGGGTATTGCGCCGATAAAGATGAAAAGCCCGGCTGCGGCGCGCCGCGTCTCCTCGCCGGTCTTGATGTTACAGAGGGTCACTGCCTCCAAATGTTCTTCGCCGTGGGCCGCGGCGACCACCGTCTGGAACTGCACGTCGATCTTGGGGTGCTCTTCAATGCGTGCGACAAGGTACTGTGACATCTTCTCGGCCAGCGATGCGCCCCGCACCACCATCGTAACCTGCTTGGCGTAATTGGCCAGATAGAGCGCAGCCTGGCCAGCCGAATTCCCAGCCCCCACCACAAAGACAGGCTGGTGTTGGCACGCCTGCACCTCGGTGAGCGATGCGCCGTAGTAGATGCCCGCGCCCGTCAGCCGTTCCGCATTGGGAACGGTCAGCTTTTGATAGTTTAGCCCCACCGCTACCACCAATGCATAGCTGGCGATCTCGCTGCCATCCGCCATTTGCACCATACGATAGGGCCCTTCCAGCCGGACGCCGGTCACCTCTTGGGGGGCCAACACCTCAACGCCAAAACGCCGGGCTTGCGTGGTTGCGCGCCGGGCCAGATCGCCCCCCGAGATGCCCGTAGGGAAGCCTAGATAGTTTTCGATCCGCGAACTGCTGCCCGCCTGACCCCCCGTAGCATGTTTCTCGATCAGCACCGTGCGCAGCCCCTCGGACGCGCCATAGACGGCCGCGGCCAGCCCACCAGGCCCGCCGCCAACGATCACCAGGTCGTAGAATTCCGATTCCGCCCGCCGGCGCAGCCCAACTCGTTCGGCCACATCGGCGGGGCTGGGCATGGTCATCACTTCCCCATCGGGCATCACCAGCAGGGGCAGTTGCTGTGTCTCCGGGGCGACACGCGCCCGCAGTCGGCTGGCTTCGGGGTCCAGTTCCACATCCAGATATTGATAGGGCACGTGGTTGCGGGCAAGAAAGTCTTTGAGATCGTGGGTCTGCGCCGACCAACGATGGCCGATGATACGAATCCCTTCATAGCCTGGCCGATAGCCACTTTGCCAATCGCTGAGTTGGTCGTCGAGCACAGGGTAGAGCTTCTCTTCGGGCGGGTCCCACGGCTTGAGCAAGTAGTAGTGGACGCCCGCGCTGTTGATGGCGTTGATGGCGGCCTCGGTATCGGCGTAGGCCGTCAGCAGGACACGACGCGCATCGGGGAAATAGGCAGCCGCTGCCGCGATGAATTCAACGCCGCTCATGGTCGGCATCCGCTGGTCGACCAGGAAGAGCGCAACGCTTTCGTTGCGCAATTGCAACTGGCGCACGGCCTCGAGCGCCTCTTCGCCCGACCCGGCGCGCAAGATCCGATAGTCATCCCCGTATCGGCTGCGCAAGTCGCGCGCGATGGCGCGCAACACCTCAGGGTCATCGTCCACCGAAAAAATTACCGGTTTCGCCATAGTCTCGTCACCCAAAACACTCAATCCTCAGCCGTCACTCGTTCGCGAAAATAGGCAATGGTTTGTTCAAGCCCGGCCTGAAGGGGGATAACCGGCTCCCAGTTCAGAATGCGCCGCGCCTTGGTGATGTCCGGGCGCCGCTGCTTGGGGTCGTCCACCGGCAGTGGTTCAAAGCGGATGCCGCCCGCGTTGCCCGTGATGGCGTTGATCCGCTCGGCAAACTCGCGAATGGTTAATTCGGTAGGGTTGCCAATGTTGACCGGCTCCACCTCGTCGCTCATCAACAGCCGGTAAATACCCTCGATCAGGTCAAGCACAAAGCAAAAGCTGCGCGTCTGGCTGCCGTCGCCATAGACGGTCAGCGGTCTGCCCGCCAACGCCTGGCTGATGAAGTTGGGCACCACACGCCCATCGTTGAGTCGCATCCGCGGCCCATAGGTGTTGAAAATGCGCACGATGCGCGTATCCACACTGTGACTACGATGATACGCCATCGTCATCGCTTCGGCAAAACGCTTGGCCTCATCGTAGACCCCGCGCGGGCCAATTGGGTTGACATTGCCCCAATAGCTCTCTGTCTGCGGATGGACCATGGGGTCGCCATAGACCTCACTCGTGCTAGCCAGCAAAAAGCGCGCTCCCTTGTTGAGCGCCAACCCTAGGGCGTTGTGCGTGCCCAAGCTCCCAACCTTGAGCGTCTGAATGGGCAATTCCAGATAATCCACCGGGCTGGCCGGACTGGCAAAGTGTAAAATGGCGTCCAACGGCCCTTTGAGGTATATATAGTTGGTAACGTTGTGATGAATAAAATGAAACCGGCGCTTGCCCGCCAGGTGGGCGATGTTGTCCGCACTGCCGGTGATCAGATTGTCCATCGCGATCACATCGTGGCCATCGGCCAGCAGACGGTCGCAAAGGTGGCTGCCAAGAAAACCGGCGCCGCCCGTAACCAAGATACGCATAGGTGTTTGTCCTTTCGCCGTACAACCTGCTGCTCAAATGTGTGTTTGTGGGCCGCATGGGGTTTCAAAAGCCAGGCAGCCAGGGGATAATCTCCCCCTGTCATTATGCCATCGTTTTCACCTTTCGATGTTTTCAATTTGATTCAAATGATTGACAATTATGTACCCAACCCTACCGTTTGGCCCACTTTCGCTGCCCACCGCCCCCTTTGCTATTCTACTTGCCGCCACGCTGGGTTTGGAGCTCAGCGGGCGCTACGGGCGACGGCTCGGTCTCCACGTCGATGATGTCTGGAATACCGGGCTGCTGGCCATGCTGGCCGGGCTGCTGGCCGCGCGCCTCTGGAACGTGGCGACGCTCTGGCCCATCTATATGGACGATCCGTGGCTGATCCTGAGTCTGCGCCCCGGTGGCTTTGCCCCGTGGCCCGGTTTTGTCGCCGCCCTCATCGTCGGCTACGCCAATCTGATCCGCCGCGCGCTAGACCCGGTGCGCATGGCCGCGGCCTATGCCGTGGGCGCAGTGGCTGCGGGCATCATCTTGAGCATTGGCGCATACCTCACAGGGGCTGTCGTCGGGCTGCCCAGTGATCAACCGTGGGCGCTTGCCTATTTTGGCGAGCTACGCCACCCTGCCGCGCTCTATCAGGCATTGGGCATGTGGCTGCTCTTTGTGGCGCTCTGGTTGCGCACAGGCCCTCTCCAGCCGGGGCGCACAGTGCTGCTGGCGGCGCTCGGTTACAGCTTGATCCGCCTCGCGACCGACGCCTTTGTCGAGGACGCGGCGGTGATAGGGACATTTCGGGCCAGCCAGTTGGCAGCGCTTGCCGCAGCCCTGGCGCTTAGCCTCCTGCTGGCGCGCAGGCCAAACGCAACCGCGTGAGCCTCTTCGCATCCGTTGTCGCACCCACAATTTTCGTCTCCTCTGGAGTTGCAAAACCCAAAGACTACCCGGTTGACCAGGTAAATGACGCCCAAAGTGGCCGGTTGATTGTCGGCGTTTTGGGTTTATGGTAAAGGTGACTCTGGTCTATCTGTCGCAGCAGCGCGTCATAGTCTCGGCGCCAGGTTCGCTTGCCAGGAGGGTAGCATGGGCTCACCAGGGCGAGTCATCAGCGATGACAATTGGTGTGCCGCCCCTGATGCGCTCGCACGAACTTGAACCCTCAACGTTGTTACACCCCGGGTAAATCGGTCAGCACTACCTCCGCCAACTGCGCGCATGGCTGCGGCCTTCAGCGTAATCGTATCGCGCAAGGAGGTAGCAATCTATGCCTTGGCAACCGATCCCAAAATCCCGCCTTGACTGGCGCGTGCCCCCCAATCTTGTCAACTATGAAAAAACTGCACAGACTTTTGCCTGGGAAGAGGTACAGGCCGCGTTGGCCGGTCTGCCTGGCGGCCAGGGTCTGAATATTGCCTATGAAGCCGTCGACCGGCACGCCAATGGCCCGCACCGCGACCAGGTGGCGCTGCGCTGGTTGGGGCGCGACGGCGCCATCCGCGAGTTTACTTACGCCGACCTGCGCACCCACAGCAATCGCTTTGCCAATGTGCTGCGCCAGCTCGGTGTGGGCAAGGGTGACCGCGTCTTTGTGCTCGCCGGGCGCATCCCCGAACTCTACATCGCCGCCCTCGGCGCGTTGAAGAACATCAGCGTCTTTTGCCCGCTCTTTTCCGCCTTTGGCCCCGAGCCGGTCTTCCAACGGCTGAGCCGTGGCGACGCCAAAGTATTGGTCACCACGGCGCGCCTCTATGAGCAGAAAGTGGCGGGTTTGCGCAGCCGCTTGCCCCAACTGGAGGCTGTTCTGCTGGTGGACGCCATCGAGGATGACCCCGGCGAACAACTGCTGTCGTTGCCCAACCGCATGGCGCAGGCCTCCCCGGAATTCACCATCCCGCCCACCGACCCCGAAGAGATGGCCGTGCTCCACTTCACC
>JAHDWG010000452.1 GCA_023384495.1 Caldilineaceae bacterium | reverse complement strand
AGGAACAGAGAGGCCTAGAGGGCGCTCCCCGAGCACACAGAGGATTTTGTCCGCAGACCAAGCCATCACATTTTTCTCGGTGTGCTCTTTGCGCCCTCTGTGTTGCGCTGTTTTGTACGATTTTCACATCAGGGTAAGCGGCGCGCCCGTATTGACTGGGAGAACATTGCCTGAAGGAACAGCCGGTGAATTACGATTCTAACCCTATGGATGGCGAGCCGTATAATATCTCGAAAGGAATGCCCGATATGTCGTTTGTCATCACCGGTTCGGTTGCCTATGACTACCTGATGCGCTATCCGGGGCGCTTTCGCGACCAAATCTTGCCCGACCAGCTTGACAACATTAGCCTCAGCTTTCTCGCCGATTCCATGCGCCGCGAACGAGGCGGGGTGGCCGCCAACATAGCCTATACCATGAAGCTGCTCGGCGCCGACCCTGTAATCCTGGCGACGGTGGGCCACGATTTTGGCGACTATCGTCGCTGGCTAGAGGCGCAAGGGCTGAACACGAGGCAGATCATCGAAATCGAAGACGAACTGACTGCCACCTTCTTTGTCAGCACCGATAGCGACCAGAACCAGATCGCCAATTTCTACACCGGCGCAATGGCCCATGCTCGCCACTATCGGTTGGCGGATCGCGAGTTGACCGACGCACAGTTGGTGCTCATCAGCCCCAACGATCCCGGCGCCATGCTCAATTATGCCCAGGAATGTAAAGAGCTTGGCATCCCCTTTGCCTATGACCCCAGCCAGCAGCTTGCCCGCTTGAGCGGCGAAGAACTGGCGAAGAGCGTGCCTGGGGCCGCTTATCTGCTCTGCAACGAATACGAGATCGCCATGGTGCAGAACAAAACAGGCTGGAGTCTGACTCAGATCTGCGAGCTTGTTGAGGTGGTGGTGGTGACCAAAGGCAAGGAGGGCAGCGCTATCCACGCCGCCGGTAAGGTGACCCACGTGGCCGCCGCCCGGCTGACCGAGATTGTCGAGCCTACCGGCGCCGGCGACGCCTTCCGCGGCGGTTTCTTTGCAGCGCGCCAGGCAGGGCTGCCGCTGGACGTATGTGGCCGCGTTGGCTCGCTCTGTAGCGCCTATTCACTGGAGAATCTAGGCCCCACCGCACATCGCTTTACCCACGACGAATTTTTGGCCCGCTATGAAGAGAATTTTGGGCCAGAGCCGGCGCTCGATAACTTGCGGGCAAGTGGACATTATGAGCAATGATCAATAATGATCAATAAGGAGATACTACACGCCATCCTCGCCACCGACCCCGTCTGGGCGGTCTATCCGCTGGCCGATCTGCAGCCAGCGTTTGCGCCCTATTGCCATTGGGGCGTGGCCGAGTCGAGTGTCGGTTCTGCCGTCGCCATGCTGTTTACCGGGCTGACGCCACCCATCCTCTTTCTGATGGGACCAAACCCGACGCTGGCTACCGCGCTGGCCCAACTTGAACTGCCCGATAAACTCTATCTTACGGTGCGCGAGGAACACTTGACGTTGTTGAACCCGCACTATGATGTTGGGGATCAAGTACACGCCATGTGGCGTATGGTGTTGACAACGCCAAAAACCCATGCAGAGCCGCCCGCGGGCCTGGTACGGTTGCAGGCGACCGATAGCCAGGCGATCCGCCGTTTGCTGGACCAGGGCGGCCCCTTTACCCCCGATGCATTCGAGCCGTATCAGTTGGATGATGGCGTCTTTTTTGGCGTCAAGGATGCCGAAGGCGCGCTGTTGGCCGTGGGCGGCACCCACATCATCGACCGGGACAATTGCGCCGCCGCCATTGGCAATATGTACACCCATCCGGCTCATCGGGGCCGCGGCTACGCCGGGGCTGTGTTGGGCGCGACCGTCCATACGTTGCAGAGCCAGGCGATTGAGCGGATCGTGCTCAATGTGGATCAGGCCAATCGCACCGCACGACGGCTATACGAAAAACATGGTTTTCAAGTGCACCTGCCCTACATCGAGGGCGTCTGCATTCGCGTTTCGTGAGTCCCTGGTCATTTGTCTGTTGTGGGCTGCTCTCCATGAGAGATTCTAATTGACAAGTGGCAAATGACGAGTGGCAAACGACCGACATTTATCAAGGAGCCTTTCTATATGACAACCAAAGAATTGAACTACGATATTGCCGACATCAAGCTGGCCGATAAGGGGCGCTTCCGTATGCAGTGGGCAGCCAAAGAGATGCCCGTGCTGGATCTCTTGGAGGAGCGCTTTAAGAAGGAGCAGCCATTCAAGGGTGTACGCCTCGCCGCGGCCATGCATGTCACCTCCGAGACAGCCAACCTCATGCGCATCCTGATTGCCGGTGGGGCAGAGGTGGCCCTCTGCGCCAGCAACCCGCTGAGCACGCAGGATGATATCGCCGCCGCGCTCGTAGCCCACTACGAAATGCCGGTCTACGCCATCAAAGGCGAGAGCACCGAGCAGTACAACCAACACATGGCAAGCGTGCTTGAGATCGCCCCCAACATCACCATGGACGACGGCATGGACCTCGTCGCCATGCTCCACACCAGCCGCAGCGACCTGCTGCCCAACGTCGTCGGCGGCACCGAAGAGACCACGACCGGCGTCATCCGCCTGCGCGCCATGGCAGCCCAGGGCAAGCTCAAGTTCCCGGTGATGGCGGTCAACGACGCTCAGACCAAACACTTCTTTGACAACCGCTACGGCACCGGCCAGAGCACCATCGACGGCATCATTCGCGGCACCAATGTACTGCTCGCCGGTAAGAACTTTGTTGTGGGCGGTTATGGCTGGTGCAGCAAGGGCATCGCCATGCGCGCCCGCGGCATGGGGGCAGTCGTCATTGTGACCGAAATCGACCCGCTGCGCGCGCTCGAAGCCGTGATGGATGGCTTCCAGGTCATGCCCATGGCCGAGGCCGCCAAGGTAGGGCACGTTTTCTGTAGCGCCACGGGCGACATGCACGTGGTCGACGGACATCACATCGAGGTCATGCGCGATGGCGCCATCCTCTCGAACAGCGGCCACTTTGATGTCGAGATCAACATGAAAGCGCTCAACGGCATGGCCACCAAGATCACGCGCGTGCGCGATTTCCTCGATGAATACACCCTGGAGGATGGCCGTCGCATCTATGTGGTGGGCGAGGGGCGCCTGGTCAACCTGGCCGCGGCGGAGGGCCACCCCAGCGCCGTGATGGATATGAGCTTTGCCAACCAGGCGTTGGCCGCCGAATACATCCTCAAGCATGGCGACAAATTGGGGGGCCAGGTCTACGATGTGCCGGCGGAGATCGACCGTGAGATCGCCGCCCTCAAGCTCAAAGCGATGGGCGTTGAAATCGACATCCTCACCCCTGAGCAGGATGCCTATCTAAACGAGTGGAGCATGGGGACGGGTCACTAGATTTTGGATTTTAGATTTTGGGTTTTGGTCGCCCACGGGCAATCCAAAACCCAAAATGAGACTGAGGAGATCAAAATATGTCAACCTTTATGACTTCGCCGAGTCTGCTCTTTACGAGTGAATCGGTGACCGAGGGTCACCCAGACAAGATGTGCGACCAGATCAGCGATGCGGTGCTGGATGCGCTCTTTGCCCAAGACCCCATGTCGCGTGTGGCGTGCGAGACGGCGGTGAAGACCGGCTTTGTCATGCTGTTGGGCGAGATTACCACCACGGCCTTTGTCAATTACGATGAGCTGGTGCGCAGGGTGGTCAACGAGATCGGCTTCGACCACAGCGACAAGGGATTTGATGGCAACACCTGTGGCATTCAGGTGGCCGTGGCTGCACAAAGCCCCGACATTGCCATGGGCGTAGACAGGGCGCTCGAATCCAAAATGGGCGACATGCACGATGAGTCCGCCATTGAAGCAGTAGGCGCGGGCGACCAGGGCATGATGTTCGGTTTTGCCTGCGATGAGACACCTACCTTGATGCCCATGCCCATCTACACGGCGCACAAGTTGGCCCGCCGCCTCACCGAAGTGCGCAAACGGGGCATTCTTCCCTGGCTGCGCCCCGATGGCAAAACCCAGGTAACCGTCGATTACGCCTTTGGCAAGCCCAAACGAATCCACACCGTGCTCATCAGCACACAACACGCCCCCGAGATCGACCAGAACGAAATCCGCGAGTCACTCATCGAGGATGTCATCAGCCCTACCTTGCCTGCCGAACTCATCGATAGCCAGTTACGCATTTTCACCAACCCCACCGGACGCTTTGTAGTGGGCGGCCCCATGGGAGACGCTGGCCTCACCGGGCGCAAGATCATCGTGGACACTTATGGCGGCATGGGCCGGCACGGCGGCGGCGCTTTTAGTGGCAAAGACTGCACCAAGGTAGACCGCAGCGCGGCCTATGCAGCTCGCTGGGTCGCCAAGAATGTGGTGGCCGCCGGCCTAGCGACGCGCTGCGAGATCCAGGTGGCCTACGCCATTGGCGTGGCCAGACCGCTGAGCATCAATGTGGAGACCTTTGGCACGGGCAAGATCGCCGATGAAAAGATCGCCGAACTGGTCAACCACCACTTCGACCTGCGCCCGGGCGCGATTATCCGCGACCTCAATCTGCGCCGCCCCATCTACCGGCAGACCGCGGCCTATGGTCACTTTGGCCGTGATGATGTGCAGTTGCCGTGGGAAGAGACCAATCGCGCCGAGGCTCTGCGCGACGCAGCCGGTTTGCGTTAATAAGCGACTGTTATCGTCAATTTAACTATAGGCGATTCAACATGGATGCTATGCAATACGACACGATCATCGTAGGCGCGGGCGCAGCAGGGGCGATCCTGGCCGCGCGGCTGTCGGAAGATGCAGACCGCTCTGTGTTGCTGTTGGAGGCCGGCCCCGATTTCCCCGACTGGGCCGACCTCCCCGAAGAGATCAAGTATGGGCATGGCCGCGAAAACCTTTGGCCGCGCGCCTTTGGCCACGCCACTCGCTTTGGGTGGGGCTACACGGCGCGCACCACCGACACGGCCCCGCCCATGCCGCTTCCACGCGGCAAGATCGTCGGCGGGTCGAGCGCGGTAAATGCCCAAATCTTTCTGCGCGGCGTCCCCGAAGACTATGACGCCTGGGCCGCAGAGGGCAATGAGCACTGGTCGTTTGCCGAGCTATTGCCCTACTTTAACAGCATTGAACACGACCTCGATTTCGATGGGCCAGCGCATGGCGACGCTGGCCCGATCCCGGTCCGCCGTTTTCAGCCACACGAGTGGACGGCCGAGCATCGCGCCTTTTACCAGGCCTGCCGCGATGCTGGCTATCCCGATTGCCCCGACCACAATCAACCCCAGTCGGCGGGTGTAGGCCCACTGGCGTTCAACAATGTCAATGGCGTTCGCTGGAGCACGGCGCTGGGGTATCTTGCGCCGGCGCGTGCGCGCGCAAACTTGACGATTCAGGCCGACTGTCATGTCCGCCGAATCTTGTTTGAGGGCGCCAGCGCAACAGGCGTCGAGGCGGAGGCAGCGGGCGGGCCGGCCATCTTTCATGGGCGCGAGATCATCCTTGCCGCAGGCGCGATTGGCTCCCCCCATCTGCTCCTCCTCTCTGGGGTTGGCCCGGCAACGGACCTGGCCCGCCTGCGCGTCCCTGTGGTGTGCGATCTACCCGGTGTGGGCCAAAACCTGCGCGACCACCCACAAGTGCTCGCCACCGTGCGCACCAGGCCGGGGGTCCCTATCGATGGGTTGGCGCCCCGGCTGCAGGTAGGGTTGCGCTATACGGCCAGCGGCTCGCGCCTGCGCAACGACATGCTTCTCGTACCAT
>JAHDWG010000451.1 GCA_023384495.1 Caldilineaceae bacterium | reverse complement strand
CCCCGGCTTTGTCCAGGTGGCGCTGCCCGTGCGGTCGGAAGCGCCCTATGGCAACCTGCGCTACGACCCGATCTATGAAGCCGCGGTGCGCCACGATCTGGTCATCGGCATCCACTATGGCGGCGCGCCGGGCCACCCGTCCACCCCGTCGGGCTGGGCGCTCACCTACCTCGAAGAGTACGCCGGCATGGCGCAGGTCTTCCAATCACAGGTCATCAGCCTGATCGTCGAGGGCGCCTTTGACCGCTTCCCCACCCTGCGCGTTTCGCTCATCGAGGGTGGCTGGACGTGGATGCCCTCGCTGATGTGGCGGCTGGACAAGGAGTGGAAGGGGCTGCGCCACAACACGCCGTGGGTCAAGCGGCTGCCCTCTGAATATATGCGCGAGCACATGCGGCTGACGATCCAGCCGCTGGATGCGCCGCCCGACGCCGCCCAGTTTGAACAGATTGTCGACCAACTGGACTCCGACGACTTGCTCCTGTACGCCACCGACTATCCCCACTGGCATGCGGATGCGTTCGATGAACGATTGTCGGCGCAACTGGGCGAGCCGCGCCTGACCAAGCTTTTGTCGGAAAATGCGCGCAAGTGGTACCGGCTGGGCTAATTCCCATCAGCAACACCGCGAGCAACGTAATCGTAGTGTCATCAGAGAATCGATTCATGCCCGAAATCGGACCTGAACACCCGACAACCTTTCGCCACGAGTTGGTTGCGCCCATTTTTCGCAAATTGCGCGGACGCGAATCGTGCGCGGTGGTGGGCGCCGCCAGCATGGGCAAGTCGCGGCTGATCCACTTTGTGTTGCGCCCCGATGTGCAGCGCCACTATCTGGGCGAGGCATACACCCAAACGTTGCTCGCCTGTGTGGACTGCAACCGGCTGGTCAGCTTCACCCCCTGGGCGCTGCACGAGCTGATCCTCACCGCGCTGGTGGAGGGGTGCGGCGAACACCCCGCCCTGGCCGACCAGCGCGCCCAGTTCAACCAACTGCGCGAACAGGCCATCATCACCCGCAACGAGTTGCTCGCCCAACGCCATGTGGAGTTGGCGCTTCGTATGCTCTGCAAGGAGCAAAGCTGGCAGGTGGGCCTGCTGCTCGACGAGTTCGACGCCGCCTACCGCACGCTGCCGCCACAGGCGCTCGCCAGCCTGCGCGCCCTGCGCGATATGAACAAGTATCAACTAAGCTTTGTGCTCTTTCTGCGCGACCAACCCATGCACATTCGCCCGCCCGACGAGGCCGAGGGTTTCTACGAACTGGTCTCGCGGTCGGTGCTGGGTCTGCAACCCTACACCGAGGAAGACGCCCGCCGCATCGCCACTCAGATTCTTGCCCGCCGCAGCCACGAGCTGCCTGGTGTAAACCAAACCGTCATCCCCGAATTGCTCCACCTGAGCGGCGGCCACCCCGGCCTGCTGGTGGCGCTCATTGACGCGCTGGTAGAGGACCGTCCCCTTGGCGAACCCTGGCCCGACTGGGCGGCGCGCCAACCCAAGATCGACGAAGAATGCCGCAAGCTGTGGGAGGGGTTGCGCGAGGAAGAGCGCCAGGCGCTCTACCAAGTGACGCACGCAATGGCGCCGGCGCAGGGCGAGCGCGACTCGCTGCTGCTCAAAGGGTTGCTCAAACCCACCGAGGGCGAAACGCCGGCTCTGTTTTCCCCTCTCTTTCAGCGCTATGCAGTCGCCCGTGCGCCGATTTCCGCCGGTGGCCTGCATGTCGACGCGGCGTCGGGCATGGTCTGGGTCAACGGCCAACAGACCGCCGACCTGACCGACAAGGAGTTCCAGTTGCTGGCCTTTCTCTTTGCACGCGAAGGCGAGATCTGCACTGTCGAGCAACTGATCGAGCATCTCTATCCGGGCCAAGAGCGGTTCAACGTCAACGACAGCGCTATCGCCCAACTCGTCAAGCGCATCCGCGACAAGATCGAGCCCGGCGCCACCCAATATCGTCACTTGCTCAACGTCCGTGGCCGCGGCTATCGGCTGGTCGTCGATGCGCCGTGATGCGTTCGCTCTCACCGCCGGCAGTTGTACAGCCCGGCGTCATCACACCGCGATAGCGCCAAAACCGAACCGGACCTGCATCAAACGTCAAGCGTGGATTGACGTTTGACGTTTGACGCGTCGCGGTGGGCCTCCGACAAGGTAGCCTCATCCCCCTCGGCGCCCGGCTTTGCCAGCAGCTGACCAAAGCCGGCGCCAAAGGTGACTGCCCCGGCAAAGAACAGGAAGCCCCAGTAGCTCACCGCCCGCGTCACCAGCACGGCTACGGCGATATGGGCGGGCGCCAGGCCAAAGGTCGCCAACAGCGCCGCATTCACCGCCTCGATCTGCCCCACACCACCTGGCGTCAAGGGGACGGCTGCGGTAACATCGACGGTCAGCGCAACAAAGGCTGCGGCGCCAAAGGGGAGCCGAGGGCCGGCGGCGGCCACGGCCAACCAGAGCAGCAGCGCATCACAAAGCCAAATGAGGAGGCTCTCACCCACGACCACCCCCGCCATCCGCGGATGGCGAGTCAGGATCGCCAGACTTTCGGCCAGATGCGCGGCAAAGTTGACCGCGCGTTGCCACAGGGGTCGGTTCGACAGCCGTTCAAGACGGTGAAAAAAGGCCGGCATGACCAGCATCGCCACTACAAAGAGGGCAAGTACCCCGGCGCCGGCCAGGTAGGCGGCGCGCACCCAGGGCGGCAGTTGTGCGCCCAGCGCCACATAGCCAAAGCCAATCCCCAAAGCCAGAATCGCCAGCAGATCGAGCACCCGCTCCAGCACAATCGAGCCGAGCGCTGCGGCTACCGGCGCTGGGGGCTGGCCGGGTTTCCCTAGCCGCAGCACGCCCACGCGCACCAGATCACCAGCGCGCGCCGGCAACAGCGCGCTGACAAACCATCCGGCAAGCAAGAGCGTGGTGACATAGCGCCAGCGCAAGGGGTAGCCTGCCATTGCCAACAACTGGCGCCAGCGGAGCCCGCGCAGGCCAAAGCCCCCCAGGTGGATCAGCGCCGCCAGCCCCACCAGCCGCCAATCCACGTGGGGCAGCGCGGCCAGCACCTCATATCCACCTCCAAGGGTCACCAGCAGGGCGACCGAGAGCGCGCCCAACCCGGCCAGCAGGGCGATCCGGCGCGGGCTGAGTGGAAGCGACAGCGCCTTCGGTGACTGCGCGCCTGGCGTCACCGTGCGCGCCCACCGGTCAGCGTGCGCCGGTAACTACACATGGCGCGGCCATAGAGCTGAAACGGGCGCATCTCGACAAACTCGTGGCGTGCGTAAAAGCGCCGGGCGCCGGCGTTGGTTGCGTCCACCGTGACATCGATCTGCACAATGCTCCGCCGCTCGCATTCGAGGCAGAGCGCATCCAGCAATTGGGCGCCCAGGCCGTGGCTGCGTTGCGCCGGCTCAACCATGATCGAAAGCAATTCGGCCGTTGGCGCGCCGGTTTGTTCGCCATGCCCACCCGCGGCCAGAGGATAGAGGAGCGTCTGCGCGCTGCGCCAGGCCAGTTGGGGTTGCCGGGCAAAGCGACGCAGCAGCGGCGGCAAAAAGCGCCCGAGATGACGCAACCCCAGTTCGGCAAAGAGGCGCCCTGTGCTTGTGGTGGCGCTCACAAAGCCGGCGATTTCTTCCCCCAATGCGGTCGGGATCACATAGCCGAACCCCACCGGCGACGAAGGCAGCGCGGCATAGAAGATGGTCAGCACCTCCGGCCCCAGGCTAGTGAGAAAAGTCCCCGGTTGGCCCGCAATATGAAGCTGCGCTGCCTGTCTGGCGTGATGCGGGGTCAGTGGGGCGATCTTCACTGTCGCGCCGGGGGTCTGTGCTCGTAGCAAGGGCGTGTTGTCTGGTTGGTTCATGCGTGCTCTGGGCTGGATGACAAGCGATGAGTGATATAGGGTCGATGCAACGATACCATGCCGTGGTTCATCATGCCGAGTATAGCATAAGTCACTTTGAGGTGACAGTCACTTTTGAATTAACTGTCGCCTATACACCCTCATCCATTTTGTGTTTCCCGTTTTTGGGTTGGGTTATGGTAAAATTCGAAAGGTGAGCGGTTCGTAGCACACGCCAGCGTAGATTGTTCGCCGGTGATGTTGGCTACGAACAGTTTTTGTGTGCGTTATATGTCCACCGTCATACCAGTTGGGGAGTTGCGCTATGAGTTACGATGGCCGCGTCCACCGTGTGCAAATTGGGAGCCTTGTCCGGGAATTGCCAGTTTTCCAGGTTGCCCCCGGTGTGAAGATTGCGCTCTTTAATATGCTGGGCGACACCGAGGTGGTGGAGGCGGCGGCGGATCGGCTGGCGGCGCGTATGACCCCAAAAATCGATGTCTTGGTGGCGCCCGAGGTGAAGGCGGTGCCGTTGGGTCATGCGCTGGCCGTCCGCACAGGGCTTCCCTATGTTGTGGTGCGCAAGATCCGCAAGCCCTATATGGTCAACTGCCTGGAGACGCAGGTCATGAGCATCACCACCGGCGCGCCGCAGACGCTCTATCTGGATGGCAAGGACCGTCATCTGGTGGAGGGCAAACGGGTGGCGGTGATCGATGATGTGATCAGCACGGGCAGCACGCTCAGGGCGCTGCGCCTGTTGATGGCGGAAGCCCAGGCGCAGATCGTTGCCGAGATGGCGGTCTTTACCGAGGGTGATGCGCAGGAATGGCCGCATGTGGTGGCGCTGGGCCACCTGCCGATTTTTACGGATTGATACCCAACCATGTTCAACCTACACGAAAAACTAGATAGAATTGTTGCCCGTTACGATGAGATCGAACAGCAGATGGCCGACCCGGCGGTGATCGCCGATTTTGGGCGGCTCAACGAGCTGGCCCAAGAGCGCACCGAGCTGACGGAACTGGTCGAAGTCTATCGGCGCTTCAAGGCCGTGGAAGGGCAGATGGCCGACAATGAATCGCTGATTGAAGATGGCGACCCCGACCTGACCGAGTTGGCCGAGCTTGAAAATGAGCAACTCGACGCCGAGCGCCTCGAGCTTGAACGACAACTGAAGCAATTAGTACTTCCTAAAGACCCCAAGGATGACAAGAACGTCATCGTCGAGATTCGCGCCGGCACGGGTGGCGAGGAAGCCGGCCTCTTTGCCGGTGAACTCTACCGCATGTATCTGCGCTGGGCTGAGCGCCATCGCTTCAAGGTGGAAAACCTCAGCCTGAGCGAGACAGGGATCGGCGGCCTCAAAGAAGTGGTTTTTAGCGTCAAGGGCAAGGGCGCCTATAGCCGCCTCAAATACGAATCGGGCGTTCACCGCGTCCAGCGGGTGCCGGTCACCGAAAGCCAGGGGCGCATCCACACCAGCGCAGCCACCGTGGCCGTGCTGCCCGAAGCCGACGAAATCGAGGTGCAGCTCAACGAAAACGACATCCGCGTCGATGTCTTCCGCTCCAGTGGGCCCGGGGGGCAGAGCGTCAACACCACCGACTCCGCCGTGCGCATGACCCACATCCCCACCGGCCTGGTGGTGGAATGCCAGGATGAGCGCAGTCAGTTGCAGAATCGGGCCAAGGCGCTGCGCATCCTGCGCACCAAGCTCTATGATATGGAGCAGCAACGCCAATTTGAAGAGATGGGGGCGGCGCGCAAGAGCCAGATCCGCAGTGGCGACCGCAGTGAGAAGATCCGCACCTATAACTTTCCACAAAATCGCGTGACCGACCACCGCATCAACCTGACCCTCTATCAACTGGACTCGATCATGGAGGGTGACATCGACCAATTTATTGAAGCACTGGCGCAGAGCGAGCAGACCGAG
>JAHDWG010000450.1 GCA_023384495.1 Caldilineaceae bacterium | reverse complement strand
AAGTCGAGACCGACGAGGGTATCTACGGCTGGGGCGAATCCGGGCTGTCGGGCCGAGAGCTGGCCGTGGCGGGCGCGGTGCAACACTACCGCGAGTTTCTCATCGGGCGCGACCCCATGCGCATGGGCGCGCTCTGGCAGGAGATGTACCGCAGCCAATATTTCGAGGGCGGCCGCGTGCTCACGGCTGCTATCGCTGCCATCGACATCGCGCTCTACGACATCGCCGGTAAGGCGTTGGGCGTGCCAGTCTACCAACTGCTGGGCGGCAAACAGCGCGACTATGTCCCTTGCTTTGCTACCATGTGGGGTGGATCGGCGGAGGAGTTGATCGACAACGCCCGGCTGCTGCTCGACAACGGCTGGGCCGTGATCCGCACTGTGCCAGGCTACACGTCGACCACGGGCTACAAGTCCGGTGGCGAGGAGGAGGGCATCTGGGAGCCGTGGGAGTCCATCGGCGTCACGGCCAAATGGCTGGCGGCGCTGCGCGAAGCGATCGGCCCCGAACCGGTGTTGGGGATCGATTACCACCACCGGCTCAGTGTGGCCGAGGCGGCCTCATTCTGCCAGCGTATGCCCAAGGGGACGCTTGATTTTCTCGAAGAGCCGATCCGCGACGAGACGCCCGAAGCCTACGAGGCGTTGCGCAAGCTCACGGATGTGCCCTTTGCCATCGGCGAGGAGATTTCGAGCAAGTGGCACTTCCTACCCTACATCGAGCGGGGCATCACCAACTATGTGCGCATCGATGTCTGCAACTGCGGCGGGTTGACCGAATCGATGAAGGTGGCGGGCATGGCCGAGGCGCACTATATCGACCTCATGCCCCACAACCCGCTCGGCCCCATCTGCACGGCGGCGACGGCGCATCTGGCTGCGGCCACGCCCAACTTTGCCTGGCTGGAGGTGCGCGTCTCGCCCACCGAGCCGGGGCGCTTTACCGACCCAGACATCTTCCCGACCCAGCTGACCCAAGAGGGCCCGCGGCTCCTCATCCCCGACACACCAGGGTTGGGCGTCGACGTGGATGAAGCGTACATCCGCAAACAGGAGTTCAAATTCTGGGAGGCGCCCCACCTGCGCCGTCGTGATGGATCGTATACAAACTGGTAGCATAGATTGAAACCGCAGATTCCACAGATGACGCAGATTTCAAGCGCCCTGGGAAAGGGTGATCCTCGTACATATGCCATCATTGGCGCTGCGATGGAAGTCCATCGAGAATTGGGGCAAGGATTTTTGGAGGCGGTCTACCAGGAAGCGCTCGCCCTGGAACTCAGCAGCCGAGAGATTCCTTTTGCTCGTGAAGCGACAATACCGGTCTATTACAAAGGTCAAGCGTTAGCAGTGGCTTATCGAGCAGATTTTATCTGTTATGGAGATGTGCTTGTTGAGTTAAAGGCCATCAAGACCTTAACCGACGTGGAGCGGGCGCAGTTGCTTCATTATCTAAAGGCAACAGGGTTCGAAGTTGGCCTTCTGGTCAATTTCGGAACCAGGTCCTTAACCTACGAACGATTTGCCAATTCAAGATCAAAATCTGTGTAATCTTTCTAATCTGCGGTTTCATCAGGAGACATTATGATCATTGACAGCCACTGCCACGCTTGGACGTACTGGCCCTACCAGCCCCCTGCGCCCGACCCGGAGTCGCGCGGGCGGGTGGAACAGTTGTTGTACGAAATGGCGCAAAATGGCGTGGACAAAGCCGTCATTATATGCGCCCAGATCGACCACAACCTGGAGAATAACGCCTACATCGCCGAGTGCGTCGAGCGGTATGCGGATCGACTCTACCAGTTCCCCGACGTAGACTGTTCGTGGTCCGCTACCTACCACACGCCCGGTGCGGCGGATCGCTTACGCGCCATCGCCGAACGGTGGCCGATCAAAGGCTTTACCCATTATCTGCGCCAGGAGGACGACGGCTGGCTCACCTCGGACGAGGGCGCGGCCTTCTTCCAGGTGGCGGCAGACTACGGGCTGATCGCCAGCATCGCCGGTGGGCCACAGCACGAACCAGCCATCCGCCAGGTGGCGGAACGCTTCCCGTCGGCGCCGATCCTGCGCCACCACCTGGCCGGGGTCAAGGCGTATGAGGCGCCACCCCACGAAGGGCTGCGACAGGTGTTGGCCTCGGCCAAAGCGCCCAACATCTACATCAAATTTTCTGGCTTTCACTACTGTTCCAGCGTGCCGTGGGGCTTTCCATACGCCGATACGCATTGGGTGCTGCAAGCGCTCTACGAAACCTATGGCCCCTATCGCATGTGCTGGGGGTCAGACTACCCGGTGGTGCGCAAGGCCATGACCTATCAGCACGCGCTGGAAGCCTTCCGCACTCACTGCACGTTCATCCCCGATCACGACAAGGAATGGATCTTGGGCAAGACGTTGGCCGGGTTGCTGGCGCAGGCGCGGCCAGGATAGGCGTCTCACCCTTTACGACAAAATCTTCAACGCGATTCGGTCCGCCGTCTGTTGCGCCTGTGCGGCGGCGGCGTCCTCCTCGCCGCGCGGGACGGCAGCCACCGGCGGGCGCTCCAGGTAGGCGCGCATGGCGTTGCGCCCGCCTTGCAGCAGGGCATTGCGGCGCGCTTCGCTCATCTCAAACTCGGTGGTGCCGTAGCCGGCGGCAGGTAAACGCACCACCAGGTGTTCGAACGCCTCGATCACCATTTTGTCGCGCGCCGACGTAGCTGTGTCAATAAGGCCTCGAATGCGCTGGACTGTCCGCAACTCTTCCGGTTTGATGCGCACGTCCACTAGCAGGCCACGCGGGGTAGGCGCCTCGATCGACTCGTCGATGAGCATGCCCAAAATCGGGTCGTCCCGTTTGGGTCCCATGAGCGCCGTCACCTGCGGCTGGTCTGAAATAAAGAGCTCAATCGGGAAGGCCGAGAGCAAGCCGCCATCCACCACCACATGGCCGGTCAGATCCCGCCCCAGATAGGGACCCCACTCGCTACGCCACGTGACCTCATCCCACAAGAGGGGGATGCTCATGGACATGCGCACAGCCCACACCAAGGGGCAGCGGGGGGCCGTCTCGTGGTTGAGCACCAATAGCTGCCCGGATGTGGTGTCCGCCGCCACGACCGCCAGCTCCACGTGGGTGGCGTCGAAGAATTCCTGCAAGGCCATGGCGCTAAACCGGCGCGGTTGCCCATTGCGTTGGCCGCTGTCGAGCTTGGCTTGCAACCAGGTCACAAAGCGATCTGCCGTATACCAGCCGCCGCGCTCGATCAGCGCCACCAGGCTGCGCGTACGCGGGTTTTGCGCTAATGCCTGGATCACCTGCTCCTTTAGGCGATCTTCGACGACGTTAGGGATGAACTTGAAGTCGATAGCGGCCAGAAATGCGCGCAGCGCGCCCGCCCGCAAAGCCTCATCGCTAAACGGGGGCGGCGCACCCATGAAACCGGCAAAGACATGGCGGCCATTTTCCTGTTCGCTCAACGCGGCGAGCATCTCTTGGGCGGTATAGCCGGCCGCGATCAGCGCTGCCGTGATGGCGCCTGCCGAGGTTCCCAACAGGCGGCTATGGGTGTGGCCGGCCTCGGCAAATGCCTGGTACGCGCCCACCAGCACGATCCCCTTGGCGCCACCCCCTTCAAAGACCAGATCGTATTGCATGGATTGCTCCCTTTTTGACTAGGTTCTGCTGACATTTCGCTTTTGTAGGGTCAAAACCCGCGCCTGATAGCGAAAAGTCGCCTCAGCGACTGAACATTTGACGCCCCAGGGCGCTTCTCAGTGTCAGAAGCCGCGCCGAGGGGGTGGCTGATCCATTGTTGTGGGCTTGCCACTGCATCAACACGCATACTTGATTCGAGATGGGGCCACGTGCTCACAGGTTCCGGGGGAATCATTCGCCGCCAGTGCGACTCTTTCCCGGCTTAGGCCCCTCCTCCACCCGCAACTCGACCTGCGCCACCGTCCACGCCCTGTCCGCCGACTCGGTGACAAAGCGGACAGCGCGCGTGGGGCCGGCATCGTCGGTGACAGCGGCCAACAGTTGCTCCAGCGCGTTCATGTTGGCGCTGCGCGTCACCGAGCGGCTCGCTGGCAGGTCGAGCGCGGGCAACTCCAGCCAGCGGAAATTGGTGGTGGCCTGGGTGGCGAAGACCTTGAGCAGGTCGCTGCTTTCGGTTTGGCCATCCGGGAGGTAGGCCTCAAAGGTAAGGTCAATCGTTTCGCCGGGTGAAAGCGAATGGAAGGCCGCCGCGCCCGCCGGGTAGATCTGTGCAATCGACCAATCCGACGAGAGCGCCAACACCGCAACGTTGAGGATGCGCGCATCGTCGCCGGGCGCATGCGTGTTGGAGACGCGCAGCCCCACCCGCTCGCCAGGCCGATTCACCGGCTTGCCCATTAGCTCGACCTTGAGCTTTTGCGCCGCGCCGGTGTCGACGACGCCCAACTCTTGCACGCCGCGATATTTTGCCAGGTGCGCCAGCCGCTGCGCCAGCCGGCTCGCCGCATCCGGCTCCGCCGCCCGGATCGGTGGCCGCAGATTGGGGATGGGCTGGTCGCCCGCATCCTGGATGACGAATAGCCCCTGGGTATCGAGCGTCACAACCCAATCGACCGCTTCATCGGCGGCGGCGAGTGTGACAAAGCCCTTGCCATTGGTTTGGATCGCTGTCTCCACCTGCCCGCGCAGTACGGCGTCGGCGATGGCCAACGCCACCTTGCGCTGGAAGTTGACGTTGGCCATCCCCAGCAACAACGCCTGCGCGCCCGGCTCGATGACCGCCTGAGGGTCGAGCCGCTCGAACACACTGGCCCACGACTCGACCGCATCCACGCCCGTCACTTCGACCAGAGCAACCCGTGCGCCCTCGTTGGTGAGGTCGGCGCCGAACGCGGGGTAGATCGCCAGCCGGGCGCCGATGGCCAGGCCGTGGGCCTCACCGGCATTGAGTTGTACGCGCGCGCCTCCGTCCTCTACCTTGAGCACTGGGATGGCAAAGTGTGGCTTGATACGTTCCGCGCCAAAGACCACAAGATCGCCTTCACCCTGCAACATGGGGGTCTGTTGGGCAAACTGGCCGTGAACCTTGGCCAGGATGCGGTCGTGGAGCATTTTGTAGGTGAAGTTGGGCCCGGCCTGACGCAATGTGTCGAGTAGCCAGTAGGTCAAGGCGCCGTTGCGCTCGCGGCCGTTGAATGGGTACTCATAGGCAAACTCATTGGCGCGACAGGCGGCCAACAGCGTATAGCCTTTCGGCTCGAGCAGCCAGCCGCTCACCGACTTGGCCGCGCGCGTGGCCGGCGTCTCTTGCCGTCGCCACATCGCCTCCAGCTCGGCATGCGGGGCCACTAGGCTTTCTTGGGGACGGGCGGTCGTGTCCACCGTGTCGATGCCGCGTATAACCGCGCCCAGCAACTCGCCGCCGGCCGCGCGCGTTGCCCCGCCCGAATGGCAACTGTCCAACACCACCGTCAGGACGACGCCCTTCTCTACAAGCGCGTGCAACAGATAGTGCATCTCCACATCGCGTAGATAGCGGGCGTGGGCGTCGCCGATGTCGGTGGGGACAAGCCCCTCATCCAGCCCATCGCTCTTTAACTCAGGAAAGGCGGTCACCGTGCGGCCACCGTGCCCGGCGTAGTGGACATAGAGCCGGTCACCCGGCTGGGCGAGCGCGGTCACCTGTTTGAACGCGCGCACCATGTTGGCATAGGTCGGCCACTCTTCGAGCGGTTCCGGCGGCTGGGGTCCGCCGCGATTGGTGGCCGTCAGCTTGAAGATGTGGCTCTGTGGCAGCCCCAGCCGGTCGCGCAGATGTGTCTCGACGTGGGTGACATCGCGCACGCAGCCGCCAAGATGGCCATAGCCGCCG
>JAHDWG010000449.1 GCA_023384495.1 Caldilineaceae bacterium | reverse complement strand
CGCGTCCTTACGAACGCCTCCATCGATGGCTCGGCGGGGTGGGTCGCCCAACATGCCCCCCACATCACGCTGATCCGCAACCAGGGCAATCTGGGCTTTGCCGGCGGCTGCAACCAGGGGCTGGCCGCCGCCCCCGCTGATGTGGCGATCCTGCTCAATCAGGACACGCAGGTACACCCCGGCTGGCTGCGCGCCCTGGTGGGCGCCTTTGCCGACCCGACCGTGGGCGTTGCCGGCTGCAAAATCTACTACCCCGACGGCACGACGTTGCAACACGCCGGCGCGTTTGTCCAATCCCCGCAGCACTTTGGCATTCACCATCACCAACACGAACCGGACACAGGCCAGGCAGACGAGTCGCGCCCGGTGGAGTGGGTCACGGGCGCGGCGTTCGCCATCCGCCGCGCCGTCATCGACCAGATCGGGCTGCTCGATGAGGGCTTTTGGCCCGGCTACTTCGAAGACATGGACTATTGCCTGCGGGCGAGGGCAGCCGGTTTTCAGGTTTGGTATTGCGCCCAGGCCACGCTCACCCATCAGGAGTCGGCTTCGAGCATCGATCACGAGAGCCTTCAACGCTTCTATCACCGGGGACGCCTGCGTTGCGCCCTCAAACATATGGCGCCACAGGCGTGGGTGGATACGTTCATGGCTGCCGAGCGCGTCGACCCACACTGGCAAACGCCCGCACGCCAGAGCGCCTATTGGGATGCACTCGTGGCCGCGCCGGCGCTGCTGCGCGAGTTCCGGCAGGCCAGCGCCGATGAGATTGCCGCCGTCACCGATGCGCTGGCGCAACTGGTGGGCGGCTACGGCCACGGCCCTACGTTTGATGAGACCGAACTCGCGCCCTTCACCGAGATTGTATTCCCGGCCAGCGCGCCCGTCATCGGCCCGCTTTTGAGCAACGTTCGGCAACTCTGGTACAATGTGGCCGCACGCTGGGGTGACCGCCATCTACAGCAGCAACAAGCCGCGGCAAACCAGCTGCTCCTGGCTCGGATCCGTGCGTTGCAACAGCACATCGACCAGTTGCAACGCCAAAACCAGCTCTTACAGCGCGAGCTCGACCAGCAGGCGCTACACCAGGCGGCGCTGGCGCAGCAAATGGCGCAAATGCAACAAGATTTCAACCACGCCATCACGACAGCAGCCGGCGACGGCGATGCCCAGTGAGCGGGTTTCAAACCTGCTTTCGATAAATTGACATTGTTTGAGAGCGATTTGATGCGTGTTCTCTTTATTGCCAACTGGTTCCCGCCCGACTTCACCGGCGGCGCCGAAGTATCCCTCTATCACACCTGCCGCGGGTTGCAGCGCGCCGGAGTGCAATGCACGCTGCTCTCGGTGACCACGCGCGGGGCGGGCGAGGTCGATGAATGGTATCACGTCGACCACATCCCCGTGCACCGGGTGCATTTCCACACGCGGCCGCCGCTCAACCAGGTGTTCGACTGGCGAGTCTACCGCACTGTCCGCCGCGAGATCGCCGCGCTCCGGCCTGATCTCGTCCACATCCACAACGTTTCGGGCGCGTCGCTGGCCCCCTATGTGGCCTGTCGCCGCGCCGGCGTCCCTGTGGTCAACACGCTGCACGACCTCTGGCTCACCTGCCCCAACAACATGCGCTATCAGGAGGATGGCCGCTATTGCAGTCCGGCCCAATTCCCCAACGGCTGTGGGCGCTGCTTCCGCCGCTATGACTATTGGGGGGATGTGCCGCAGCGGACGCGCCTCTTCCGTGCGCTGACAAGCAACGTGCGCTACTTTATCTCGCCCAGCCAGGCGCTCATCGACCGTCACGTGGAGGCGGGCTACACCCCGGAACGGTTCCGCCTGGTTCCCTATGGCATTGCCGAGCCCGAACCGGAGCCGCCCCAACACCCCATTGTGCAGCAACTGGCGCGCACGGCGTCCACACAGCCGACGGTCGCCTTTGCCGGCGCGGGGACAGAGCACAAGGGCGCGCATGTTGTCTTGGCGGCCATCCCCAAGATTCAGACGCAGGTGGAGAACGTCCGCATTGTGGTGGCGGGCGGCGGCGAACAGCGCTTTCTCGACCAGTTCCGCGCGCTGGAGCCGGGGGTGATCACGCTGGGCCCCGTGCCGTTCTACGACATGCGCACGCTCTTTTCCGCCGCCGACTTGAGCATTGTGGCGTCGGTCTGGCATGAGAACTCGCCGGTGGTGATCTACGAGAACTTCCAGATGGGCACGCCCGTGGCCGGTTCGCAATTGGGGGGCACGCCCGAACTGATCGACGAAGACCGCACCGGTTATCTCTATCCGGCGGGCGATGCCGACGCGCTGGCGAACAAGGTGGCGCGCCACTTTCGCAAGACCCCCGCCGAACGTCGCCACATGCGCCAGCACTGTGTAGAGACCGTGCGCACCCGCTTGGGCCTGGGCGCCCATATAACGGCGCTCTTGGGCATCTATGCTGAGGTGTTGGCAAGGTAGCCATGCGCGTTCTCCATGTCACCCACCAGTATCATCCGGCCATCGGCGGCGCGGAACGGTATATCACCGACGTCTCCGAAGCGCTGGCGCGGCGCGGCCACGTAGTCGATGTCTACACCAGCCAGTCGCGCGACTACCACACCTGGCGCAACGAACTGCCCCCCTTTGAGCGGATCAACGGCGTCAATGTCCATCGCTTTCGCAGCTTGCCGCGAGGGCCGCTGGCCTGGCGCTTGCTGGAGATTGGCCTGCGCAACCACACCGAATACCGGCTGCCCCTCTTTGCGCCCCACATCTTTGTGGGCAATGGGCCAGTCTGCCCGCAGCTCTTTCTCGCCCTGCTGCGCCATGCACCCAGCTACGATCTGATTCATATCAACCAACTGCACTACGCCCACGCGTGGACAGCCTATGTGGCCGCCAAGGCGCGCGGTCGCCCGATTGTGTTGACACCCCATATCCATGTCGAGCAGCCGCAGACCTACGACGTAGGCTACCTGTGGCGCATCTTGCGCGGCAGCGACGCGGTGCTGGCCGACACCGCCGGCGAGCGCGCGTTTCTGGCCCAGAAGCTGCCCGGCCAACTGGTTGTGCAATGCGGCAAGGGCTTGACGATGGCCGACTTCCCGCCGCGCAGCGCTCAGGCCAGCCGCCGCCACTTTGGCCTGCCCGACAATGGCTTCGTGCTGCTCTTTCTGGGCCGCAAGACCGAATACAAGGGGCTGGCGCAGGTGCTGCGGGCCTTTATCCAGTTGCGCCAACAGCGCGATGACCTCTATCTGCTCGCCGTCGGGCCGGAAACCGAGCATTCAGAGCAACTCTGGCGCACATACGGGGGCGCCGAAGGGCTGGTGGTGCGCGGCGCGGTCAGCGAAGAGGAACGACTCGATGCGCTGGCCGCCTGCGACCTGCTCGCCCTCCCCTCGGTCGGTGAGGCCTTTGGCATTGTCTATCTCGAAGCGTGGGCCTATGGTAAACCGGTGATCGGCGCCAATATTCAGTCGGTCGCCTCGCTCATCGACGATGGCGTCGATGGCCTGCTGGTGGACCCGCAGCGGCCCGGCCAACTGCTCGACGCCGTGCAGCGGCTGGTCGATGACCCCATCCTGGCCCGCCAGATGGGCGCGCAGGGGAACCGCAAACTGAAGCAGCGCTTCACTACCGACCATTTCACCGACGTGACCGAGGGGGTCTACCGGCAGGTGATCCGCCGCGCCAATCACGGCGCGCAACGCCCGCAGCGGGCGGCAACATGAGAGGGAAACTATGCAGGTTGCATTAATCACGCCGCGCCTGATCGCCAACGATCTACTCAGCCGCCGCGTGGCGCTCCAGGCGTGGCACTTCGGCGCGCGGGGCGACGAGGTGGTCATCTATAGCGCCACGCCGCCCGCCGCCGAGGTCGCTGGCGAGATGGCCGCGCCCGTGCGCGTGCTGGCCGGAGATCAGGCCCATGAACTTGGCCGGCCTGCGGGCGGCGCCAGCGACCTCTATGTCTTTCACGGCGCCCGCCCCTATCCCCTGATGGAGAATCTGCTGCACCTGGAGCGGGGCGCAACCGTCCTCTATTTCTACGACGAGGCAGCTGAAGAGCGCCAGGGTGATTCAACCATCGCGGGCGGCGTATCCACCCTGGGCCGGCTGGCCGCCTGCGCCGATCTGGTGGTGACCGAAAGCGAGACCGCCGCCCAGACGCTGGTGGAGGAGCACGGTTATACGGCCATGCCCGTACACGTGCTGCCGGTCAACGAGCAGACCACGCCGGGCGAATATGCCGTGCTCTGGGCCGAGGCCGTGGCCGCGGCGACCGCCTGGCTGCCCAACCGCCCCTATCCCTATGGCCGCCTTCCGGCGCTCGAAGAGCTGCACCCGCCCGATCAGGGACAGCGCCCCTCGCCAACGGCGGAACTGGCTGCGCCAGACGCCATCGACTCGCCCACGCTGGCCGCCGAGCTGGAGGCGCTCGCCACTGCGGCCAAAACCATGCAGCGGGGCTATATGGTGCGCTCGCGGCTCCCCATCGTGGGGGCGCTGATCGCCTGGCTGCGACGCAACCTCACCTCGCACCTGCGCGAACCCTATATCGACCCGACGTTCCAGCGGCAGGAGTCGTTCAACCGTCAGGCCGCACAGGCGCTGGAAACCCTCGCCCGCCACCACGCCGCAACCGTGGCCGCGCTCGAACAGCGCATCGCCGAACTGGAACGCCGCGCCGCCAACCCACCCGATGCATCGCCTGGGGAGACGCCATGAGCTTTCAGACTGCCGACCTGCTCGCGCCCAGCGTCCGCACGGGCGACGCCACGGGCAACCATCTGATGGAGGTGGCCCGCATCCTGCGCGAAGAGCGGATCGAGACGCAGATCCTCTGCAACTACCAGCCCGGCCCGGCGCCCGACGACATCCGCCCGCTCATGCGCCAGATTGACTATGCGAATTATCAGCCGCAGAGCGACCTGCTCGTGTTGGCCTACCCCAGTTGGTATCCGCTGGCCGAGCGGATTCGCGATGCGCGCGGCGCGGCGCTCTTTGCCTATCACGGGGTGACGCCCCCCCACTTGTGGGGTGTGGAAGCGGGCCGCGAACAGATGCAGCTTTCGCAGGTGCGCACCCAACTGGCCTGGTTTGCGCATCTGGCGCTGGCCGACAGCCCTTTCATCGGCCACGAGCTGCACACGCTCTCCGGCTACCCCATGGAGCGCATTCGCATTGTACCCATCAGCGTGCCGGTGGATCACATCCGCGCGCGGCCCACTGAGACAACGCTGGCCGCGCTGCGCGCCAAATGGCGGCTCGACGGCAAACAGGTGGCGCTCTTTGTGGGGCGAGTGGCCGGGAACAAACGGATCGACGCCGCCATCGACGCCGTGGCGCAGTTGAGCGCCGCCCACCCCGACCTGCACCTGCTGGTGGTGGGCAGCCGCGAGGGCAATCCCGCTGAACGCGAGCTGGCCGAAAAGCTGGAAGCGCGGGCCACACGCCTGGGCATCGCCGACCGCGTCACGCTGACCGGCCGCGTCGAGGCGGTGGAGCCGTTCCTCCATTTGGCCCATGTGGTTGTGCTGCCCAGCCAGCACGAGGGCTTTGGCATCCCCCTGGTGGAGGCGATGGCGGCGGGCGCGCCCGTAGTGGCCGGCAACACCGGCGCCATGCCCTGGGTGCTCGACGCCGAGGGGGACGAGGCGTTGGCCGCCGGGCTGCTCTGCAAACCGGGCGACGCGGGCGATTTGGCGCGGCAGATCCACCGTATTCTCGCCGAAGAGGAGCTGCGCGCTTCGCTGATCCGCCGGGGGCAGGCGCGCGCCGACGCCTTTAGCCCGGCGCTCTTTGCGCGCAACCTGCGCAGCGTGCTGGCCGAGCTGGCCGAGCTGGCCAAAGAGCCGCCGCCGGTGGC
>JAHDWG010000448.1 GCA_023384495.1 Caldilineaceae bacterium | reverse complement strand
GGTAATCAGATGAAACATAGGCTGCTGTCCGGTCCCATTTTCATAGCTTATCGGTCCAGTTGGAACCAGAACGCAGATTTGCTTGATCTTAACAGGTCCCCACGTAAAATCAAGCAAATCTGCGCAATCTGTGCACTGTTTCCTGACCTTATTCTCTGCTGACCAGCGGCAGGTGCAGCCAGTTGTCCCCCACCGGCTCGCTCCCCAGTGCCCGTTCCTGGATGATCACCGGCAGGTGGATCACACCCACGAATTCGAACAGTTCCAGGCTAAAGGGGCCGGCCGCGCTCACGTTGCCCGCCAGGTCGACGGCCTCGACAAAGAGCCGGTATTGGCCGCGCTGGGTGTTAACAAAGGTGAGCGCCCACTGGTCGCCACTGCGTTGGGCATTGACCCAATAGGGTGAGCGATTGTCGGATTCGACCCGCAGCCGCACAGCCTGCACGCCGCCGCCGTCGCTCACCGTCCCGCGGATGCCGCTTGGCTCCAGCGTCGCCGCCACCACCGGCGGCACGGTGTCGATGCGGAAGTCAAGCGCCAACGGCTCGGAGCGGTTCTGCGCTCCGTCGATGCCGACCAGTCGCACGCTCTGCGCCACGCCGTCAAGGTCGTCGGTGAAGAGCAGGTTGGCCCACTGCCCGCTGGCGCTGTTGCGCGGTTCGGTCTGCTGCGCCGTGCAAGAGTCAAGACCGTTGGGCTGGGCCGTGCAGATCTCGACGCGGTCGGCGCGCCGGTCATCGACCACCAGCCCGCGCAGGATCGCCTCGCTGGCGTTGATAAAGCCATCGGCCAGCGCCGCTTCGGTTTCGGCGGCCAGCATGACCGTGGGCGGCGTGCGATCCACTACGACCATGACTGGGTCCGAGAAGGGGCCGGTATTGCCGTGCTCATCCACCGCCCGCACCCGCACGCTGACCGTTGTCCCGCTGGGGAAGCCGCTAAAGTCTACGGCGCACGACCAGAGACCGTCATCGGGTGTTGGGTCGGTGCAGATGGTGATCGCACCATTCGCCTCGACGATAATGGTCGGCACGCTTGAAGCATCTTGCAGCGCGCCGCGCACGGTCTGGCTGCCGGCGCCCACGACGCCCGTTGGCGCGTGGATGGTGAGACCGGTGGGCGGCGCGGTGTCAACGGCGTGGACAAACCAGAACCAGTCGTAGACGCCATGCGCCTCATCGCTGAGCCGGGCCTGCAATTCGACCCCGTTGGCGGCCCCGTTGATGCTCGCCGTCACCTCGGCGACCCCTTCGGCGCCGGGGGCAATGTCGCCCAGGTTGAGCGTGGGCCCCACACTCAGCCCACCCAACCCAGTCAGCGCCAGGGTGACGTTTTTGGCCGTCTCCGCGCCACGGTTGGCGTAGCGGACGATGTATTGCACCTCGTTGCCATTGCCCAGCGCCTTGGTCTTGACGTTGCCCGGCAGCGCCCCATCGGGCTGCCCATCCAGGTCGGCGTCGAGCGCGCCGTTGGGTGTGAGCAGGTCGAGCAGGTCGCTCTCCAGGTAGCCCACAGCCACGCTGTTCACCTGACTCTCCATCGTGACCAGCAGATCACTATCGGCAAAGCGTCCCGCATTCGGCATCTGCCCCAGCGCCAGGTTGGGCCAGCGATGGTGCAGGGTCAGCCGGTAGCTGTTCAGGTCGCGCCCGACCGCCGCCGGGTTGATTGACCGTTCGCTGTTGAGCGGGTTCTTGTCCGGCGCCGCGGCCCAGAGGCGCAGCGCATTTTCCTCGCTGGCCACCGCCACCACCCCCAACGGCGAAGCATTGCTGATCCCCAGCAGGCTAAAGGGCAGATAGAGGTGAGTCAGGTCGCCGGTCAGACGGAAGTTGGCCGCGCCCAGCGTGGCGACCACGTTCCAGCCGCCGCCGGTGGCCTGGAGCAAGTGCGCCGTCGTCTCGTCTTGCACCCAGACCACATACTTGGCTGTCATTCCGGGCGGCAGGTCGATGGCCGCTGGCGTTGGATAGGGGTTGTAGAGCTGAGTCGCCCCGCCGGCGCCGGTGTCCAGGTAGATAAAGAGGTCGCCGTCACCGGCCCAGTTGGCGCCGGCCCAGGCCATGCCCAGCCCCTGGTCGTTCCAACTCAGGTAGAACTTTTGGACACCGCCAAAGGCTGCCTTGGCAAAGGGCCCGCGATTCACCTCGCGGTCGGCGCCCAGTTGCGAACCGCCGGTGGCGAGCCAGTTCGTATCGGTCAGGTCGCCCAGCAGGTCGGGGGTGGCGGGGCCATCGGCGGCATAGGGGCCGACCGTCTGCACGGTCTGGTTGCCCAGGTTGTCCACGGCGACGACGTGGCCGTAGAGCCGTTGCGCCTCGCCAACATCCTGCGTGTGGGTTCCAGCCCCGTTGTAGAAGGTCAGCGCCGCCAGGTCGGGTGTCGGGCTGGTGGTGAAGCCGGCATAGTAGCCGCGCACGCCGCTGCCATCGGTGGCCGTCTGCCAGGTGAGTGACAGCGATGAGTTAGCCTGTTGAATGGCCTGCGCCGCGGCTACCGCTCCTGGCCCCGTCGCCTCGACCGGCGGCAACTGCGGCCCGTCCACGTCGACCGTCACATTGGCGCTGGTGGTGGCGGTGCGACCGGCCTTGTCAGTAGCGCGCACGGCGACGGCAAACTGGCCGCCATCCCGATTGCCGCCGATCACCCACGGATAGCTCCACGTCGCGCCCGTCACGGTGGCGCCTTGCCACAGCGTGCCGGCGACGCTCACATCCACCAGGGCCACGCCATTGGAATCAGTGGCCGTGCCGCTCAAGTTGATCTGGTTTAACCCGACGAGATGGGTCTGCGTGTAGACCGTGCGGGCCAGCGTCACCGTGGGCGGTCCCAGATCCACCTGCACGGTGACCGGGTGCGTGCGCGTCTGGACGCGGTTGCTGCTGTCGCTCACCACCGAGTTGAAGCGGTAGCTACCCTCGCCCGGCGGCGTCCACGCTTGCGCCCAGGTGGTCTCGGTGATGCCACCACCCGGCGCCACGTTGTAGAAGCCGGCGCCGTTCACGGTGACGGCCAGTGTGGCGATGCCATCGACGGCCATCGCCGCACCGTGGACGGTCGTTGCCGCCAGGCTGCCGAGCAGCGCGCCATTGGTCGGCGTGAGGATCGCGCTGTCGAGCAGCGGCGGCGTGTAATTGGCCGGCAGGGGATTGAGCAGGCGGTTGGGGAACGCTGCGGCGGGGTCATCGGCCTGGAATTCTTGCACGGTGTAGGTGTAGCGGGTGTTGCAGGGCAGGGCCGCCGCCCCTACCCAGCTGCTCACCCGCGCATAGTAATTCCCCGAGAGCGGCGCATCGAACACAATTTCGCTATCAGTTTGACCGGCGGCGATGTCGTCGCTGCTCGCCAGCAGGGTCGCGCCATCGGCGGCATAGAGATAGAGCAGGGTGTCAACATCGCTGCCGGCGGCCTGGGCGCTGATGCGGTAGCGCAGACCGCCGCTCAGGTTGACGACAAACCAGTCCACATCGCTGCCGGTGTGGAAGTTGCGATCCGTCAGCGGGGTCCCTACCTGGACGGTCGCGGCGTCGGCCGCGGCGTCGTTGGGTTCGCTGCTGTCTGCCGGGCAGGTGGCGGGCGCCACGGACGGATAATGCAGCGACAGGCTAAGCGGCGCATCGCTCTGGTCGCTCATCCCGGCGATGTTGGTCGCAAGCGGCTGGCCGGAGATGGCGCCGTCGGCAAAGCTGCTGCGGATGGCAAAGGGAGGGCCATAGCTATACTCACTTTCAAAGCCCTCTGCCCAGTAGAGCCGGAAGGAGTTGCGATCCTGGGCAAGCCCGCGCATGAGCGATGGCTCGCTGTTGAAGAGGACAGCGTCGGGGTCGTCGCCGTTCAGGGTGATCCAGTTGAGCCGGTTGAAGCCGGCATCAAAACTCTCCTCGTCCGTCCAGTAGATGCGGCCCAGCGCTTCGTTGACAGAAAGACCGCTGATCTGATACTGGAAGTTGGGGGGGTCGCTGTGCGGCCACCCAACGGCGACGGTGTCCAGACCGCTGCCGTCCGGGTTGACCCGGCGGATGCGGCGGTCGTCGTTGTTGTCGTCGATCTGGTTGCTCTCGACGAAGTAGAGCACACGCTGGACGCGCGCAAAGTCGATCCAGACCGGATTGTCGAGACCGGTGGTGACGGTGAGCAGGTCGCTCCCATCCAGCGCCGCGCTCTGGATCAGCCCGGCGCTGAAATCGGTCCAGTAGAGCCGCGCGCCGGCTTCGTCCAGCGTGATGCCGCGCGGGTCCCCCAGCCCGCTGACCAGCGTCTGCGGGTCGGAGCCATCGAGATTGGCGCGTTGGATGCTCTTGTCCACCGGGTTGATCCAGTAGAGCTTGCCGCGCAACGAGTCGATGGCGATGTCGCCTGCGCTCGTGCCGGGGCTGGGCGTGACCACCGGCTGGATGCAACTGCCATCCAGACAGCCGCCCACCGGCGCCCGCACGATCTGGCCGCCTTGATTCGACCAGTAGAGATTGTCGGCCGCGGGCGGGCCGCCCGCGGTAGGCGTGGGCAGGGGCGTCGGCGTCGCCGCCGGAATGGGTGTATTAGTGGCCGTCGCCGTCGGCGTGGGCACGACCGGTGCGTCGGTGAAGGCCAGCGCCAGTTGCGAGGTCGGGCGAGCGCCCGCCGAGCCGATGGTGACGCCGTTGCTGCCATCCAGGTCGGCCTGGCGCAGGTTGGCGAAGACCGCGCCGTCGATCCAGTAGAGCTTGTTGATCGACACATCCAACACAGGACCGTGCGCGCCCGCGCCATCTTGGACGACCAGCTCTGGTTCCCCGCCACTACGCAAGATGCGGTAGATCGCCAGCGGGGTGCGCGTGCGATAGTAGATCAGGTCGGCATAGGGATCGACCGTGATGTCATAGGCGTAGATCTCCTCGCCGATCACCTGCGGGTTGCTGCCGTCGAGCCCGGCGCGCATGAGCTTGCCGCCGCCGTCCGACCAGTAGAGTTCGCCTCGCAGCGGGTTGACCGCCAGGCCGGTTGGGCCAACCAGATTGCTGACCACTACCGTCTCGCCGCTGCCGTTGAGGTTGATCCGTTTGATGGCGTCGCCGTCGAAGCCGCCGCCGTGGGTGAAATAGAGCCGGTTGTTGGCGGCATCCAGCGCCAGCGTCGTCGGCCAGGGTGCGCTGGCGTCGGTATAGATGGTGGTCAGCCCCGTGCCGTCGAGGTTGATGCGGCGGATGTGGCCTTCTCCGGTAATCGCATTGGGCCGCGTGGCAAAGTAGACATGGCCGTTGGCGCCATCGACGACCACACCCTGCACGATCTCGTTGGCCAGCGTCGGGTAGCCCACCACCAATTCGCTGCCGCTGCCATCGGTGCGGGTGCGGTTGAGCGTCCCTTCATAGCCCCAGTAGAGATAGCGGGCGGTGGCGGGGGCCGGTGTGGCCAGCGGGGCGACCAGCGTCTGCGCAAAGCTGAGGCTGTTGTTGGCCGGTTTGGGGTCGGGCTGGTTGCTACTGACCGTGAGATTGTGGGTCAGGATCGCACCGGCCCCAGCGGCCACCTGTAGCTGGATCGCCAGGTTCCGTTCGGCGCCGTCAGGCAGTTGGCCCAGATCGCAGGTCACCTGGCCGGCGCCGTTGGGGGCGCACTGGGGCGAACTGCCGCCCGGAACAAAGCTCGTATTGGCGGGCAGGGTGCTGACCACGGTGACGCCGCCTGCCGCCAACGGTCCGTTGTTGCGCACGGTCAGCCGGTAGGTAGCCTGGCCACCGCTGGCGACGATCTCCGTGCTCGGTTGCTTGCTCAGTTCGAGGTCGCTGTTATTGTTGGTCAGCCCGGCAATGCGCGCCGTGGCCGAAGCGCCGATCAGATGCAATTGCGGTTCATGCACAAAATAACCCGCCGCGCCCGACGCCAGGTCCA
>JAHDWG010000447.1 GCA_023384495.1 Caldilineaceae bacterium | reverse complement strand
TCCTCTTTTTCAACCGTATCGTCAGCTTTTACGCCGACTGGTTCTGGTATGACAGTTTGCAATTGACCAGCGTCTTCTTTACGCGCCTCTGGTCGTCCATGGGCCTTTTTGCCGTCGGCGCGCTGACGGCCTTCCTCTTTTTTGCCGCCAACGTCGTGATTGCCCGGCGTATCGAGCCATTTGGGCTGACCAATACCAGCGTGGACGAGATCGCCTATGCGCTGGGGGTGCGTATCATGCCGTTGCTGCTCATCGTCGGGGGGCTTTTTGCGCTGATCATGGGCGCCAACGCCTCCGGTCGTTGGGAGGAAGTGCTGCTCTTTCTCAATCAGCGCGAGTATGGGCTAGCCGAGCCAATCTTCCAACGCGATGTGAGTTTCTTCCTCTTTACGTTGCCTGTCTGGCAGGAGCTTCGTTCGTGGCTGTTGGTGGTGACTGTGGCCACGCTGGTTGCCAGCGCCGCCGTGGCGGGGATCGGGTTGCGCGGTTGGACGGCCTCGACGCCAGTGTTGGTGCATCTTGCGATTCTGGCTGCGCTGGTGTTGGCGCTCATCGGCTGGGGCTACCGGCTCAGCGCATTCGAACTGCTCTACAGCCGGCGTGGGGCAACCTTTGGCCCCGGCTTTACCGATGTCAATGCGCAGCTGCCGGCCTACAATCTGCTCTTTTTTGTCACCCTGCTGGCGGCCGTTTCGCTGTTGGTGGCGGCCTTTTTGCGGCGCGCCTGGCGTATCGTGGTGGGTGTCTTGGCCGCCTGGTTTGTGCTGGCGCTGGTGGCCGGCAATGTCTATCCCAGCTTCATCCAGCGCTTCCAAGTCGCCCCCAACGAGTTGAACCTGGAGAGCGAATACATCGCCCACAACATTGCCTTTACACGGGCCGGCTTTGATCTGGAGAAGATCGATAAGCAGCCCTATGTCGGCAACCTACCGCTCACACCCGAGGCCGTGCGCAGCGGCGGCGCCACCGTCCGCAATATCCGCCTGTGGGACTATCGGCCGCTGCTGCAAACGTACAATCAGATTCAAGCGCTCACCCAATACTACGAGTTTAACGACATCGACATTGACCGCTATGTGATCGACGGCGAAGTGCGCCAGGTGATGCTGGCCGCCCGCGAGCTTGTGCCCGACAAGCTCAACCCCGAAGCGCAGACATGGGTCAATCGACGCCTGGTCTATACGCATGGGTATGGTGTGGCGATGTCTCCTGTGGCGCAGGTGGCCAGCGATGGCCTGCCCACCTTCTTACTCAAGGACCTGCCGCCGCAAGGTATGGTCGAACTGGCGCAGCCGCAGATCTATTTTGGCGAGCTGACCAATGACCATGTGATTGCGCGCACGCGCCAGCCGGAATTTGATTATTCACGCGGCGAGCAGGTTTTTACCACCAGCTTTGACGCCGATACGGGCATTGATATGACCATGGCTGCCAGGCTGCTCTTTGCCCTCCACTTTGGCGACATCAACATGCTCCTCAATCAGGACATCACGCCGGAGAGCCAACTGCTGTGGCGCCGCAACATTGTGGAGCGTATCCGTCATGTGGCGCCTTTCTTGCAATATGATCGGGACCCCTATATTGTCATCGGCGCCGATGGTCAGCTTTACTGGTTCCTTGATGCCTATACGATTAGCACCCATTTCCCCTACAGCACGCCGTTGCCCAATGGCCTCAATTACATTCGCAACCCGGTGAAGGTGGTCACCAATGCGTATGATGGGACCATGCGCTTCTATGTCGTCGACGAGAACGAGCCGATCCTGGCCGCCTACCAGCGCATCTTCCCCGACCTGTTTAGCCCCATGAGCGAGATGCCCGACGGCCTGATCAATCACGTTCGCTACCCAACCGACATCTTTAGCGTCCAGGCCGAGGTCTATCGCCTCTACCACATGACCAACCCGGCTGAGTTCTATAACCGAGAAGATGTGTGGGCATGGCCTGAAGAGCTTTTCGACAACCAACTGGTGCGCATGGAGCCTTATTATGTGTTGATGGAACTGCCCGGCAGCGGCGAACTGCGCTTTATGCAGATTCTCCCCTTTACACCCGCCACGCGCGAAAACATGATCGCCTGGCTGGCCGCCCACAGCGACCCCGACCGCTATGGCGAGAAGGTTACCTTTGATTTTGGCAAGGATACGCTCTATTTTGGCCCCAAACAGGTCGAGGCGCGTATCGACCAAGACCCGATCATCAGCGCCCAATTGGCGCTATGGAACCAGCAGGGCAGCAGCGTTATCCGCGGCAATCTGGTCATCATCCCGCTGGGAAACAGCCTGCTCTACGTCGAACCGCTCTATCTGCAGGCGGCGGCTGGGCGCATCCCCGAGCTGCGCCGTGTGATCCTCGCCACCGGTGAACGGGTGATCATGGCCCAGAACCTTGGGCTGGCGTTGACGGAATTGCTGGGCCCAGATATTCTGGCCGACGCCGGTTTGACGGAACTGGCGGCGCCCGATGGCCTTGCCCTGCCGGCCAGTGATGCGGCTGGGCAAATACCGGGCGCCGAAACCGCGCTGGGGCTTGCCACCATCGAGGAACTGATCCTCCGCGCCAATACCCAGTATGAGGCCGCCCAAGCGCGGCTTCGCGAGGGCGACTGGGCCGCATACGGCATCCAGATTGAGGGGCTGCGGGAAACCTTGACCCAATTGGCGATGATGACGGGGGTCAGCCCGACCCCAGTCCCTGGTGAACTGGGCGACGAAACCTCAGACGAGACAACCCCCGAAGCACCGGAGGAATAGCACGCCAAAACAGGCGCTGTCACCCAGGCATAGTGTGCAGTGTGACAGCGCCGGCCTCAGGCTGCGATTCGAGCGCCACTGGGCCTTTGGCTGGATTCAGCTTTGAAGAGCAACGGCACGCACGAGAAAGACAGAGCATGGCACTGCGTCTAGCACTTTGCGGGCGACGCTGCCATACGCCCAGTGGGCCAATCCCGTGCGCCCATGCGTGCTCATCACCACGAGATCAACGCCGTGTTCTGTGACATAGTCCACAATTTTTTCGGCCGCGTCTCCGATGCCCATCACGGGGTGGGCCCGGATCCCATGAATCTTCAGATCCTCGCACCATCGTTCCAGCGCCTGCCCGGCCTCTTCCACCAGCCGTTCTTGTTCGCGCAAACCGTAATTTTCGATCTGCAGATCCGGCGTAAACTCGATGCGACTCTCGACGCTTGGCGTTATGCGCATGAGAATGATTTCGGCGCCATATTGCTTCGCCAAGAGCTGGGCAGGGCCAAGCGCCTGGGTCGCCAATTCCGACCCATCCAGTGGGACTAAGATCTTTCGATATGTGACCGCCATAACAGTGCCCTCCTCTTGATTCAATCGTACTGATTCAATTGTCATCGGCGCGACCCGTTTGCCGGCGCATCCATCACAATAGGTGTTTTTGTCTCAACCATGAGCGTACCACAAGTTGGCCGCTTGCGTACCCGTCACCTGAACAGAATCTGATCTGGTCACGTGGACAGTAATTGAGGTGACAGTCACTTTTGACGTGACTGTCACCTATGCCGGCAAGGGCGCTTGACAACCAATCGGGTTATGTGTACGCTCTCTCTCACCATTTGCATGCCGCCCCATCTGCAATATGGCATGCTTTCAGCACAGTCTGCGCGTTGTGGCTTCAGCGCGCAATCACGAGCCAGATTGAGGTTGCTATGCGCCGTTGCGCTCGATATCAATTTCTCTACCGATGGTCGTTCGCCTGGATCGACACGTGGGCGCCGACCCTGTGTGGGGGCACACTGGTTGCGCTTGCGCTCTTGGGCGCAACTTTTATTTCCAGTGGGCAGCCCGCGGTTTTGAGAGCCCAGGCTGTCGATGAACCAGCCACCCACACGGTGCGCGTCGGCGAGACGCTCAGCGAGATTGCTGAGGCCTATGGCGTTTCGCTGCAAACGTTGATGACGCACAATGACATCACCAATCCCAACCAGATTCGAGTGGGGCAACTGCTGATTCTGCCCGATGGCGCGGTGCAAATTGGTCCACCCACCGCGCCTACGCACACGGTGCTCGCTGGTGAAACCCTCAGCCAGATCGCCCAGCGCTATGACGTGTCGATGACGCGCCTTATGCATCTCAACGGCATCGACAACGCCGACGCCATCCGCATTGGGCAAGTGCTGCGGTTGCCGGTTTTGGTCTCTGACACCCCGACTTCGACCCCCACCAGCCCCGACGCGCCACCGGCCGCCACGCTGTTGGACGCGGCGCCTGCCCCAACCCGCGCCGCCACCCAGGCAGCGCCCCGTGGGCCAGCCAGCGCCATTCATATCGTGCAGGCCGGGGAGACGCTCAGCCAGATAGCGCAACAATATGGCGTCACCATGCAGGCGTTGATGGAGGCCAATGGCATTCAGAACGCCAACGCCATCTATGTGGGGCAGTCGCTTCGCATCCCCAGTGTGCCGGCGACAACGCCAACGCCCGCCACTGGACCGACCGTGGCCGCTACCTTTGCACCGGATGACAAACCCGACAACGAGCCGACCGATGAACCGGCCCCCGAATC
This sequence comes from Caldilineaceae bacterium, assembly GCA_023384495.1. Classification (GTDB taxonomy): domain Bacteria; phylum Chloroflexota; class Anaerolineae; order Caldilineales; family Caldilineaceae; genus CFX5. Next base: position 1,342 of record JAHDWG010000447.1, on the reverse strand, counting down.
TGCCCCCGTCGAAACTATCCCGATTGAGGCCACCGCAGATGACGAACCGGGCATAGAGCAGGAAGACGAGGTGGGGGGTGAAGCTCGAAGCGGCATTGAAACCGATGCCCAGGGGGATGGGGCAGCGGTGGCGCCGGGCGCCGAGCGGCCCTCAACCACGCAACGGATTGCCGGCCTGAACCGCACCTACACGGTGCGCCGCAACGACACCCTCACCGGCGTTGCGCGCCGGCTCGGTGTGGATGTCGACGCGCTGCGCCGCATCAACCGCATCTATGCCGACCGCGACCTGGTGGTGGGCCAGGCGCTCGTCGTCCCCGGCGTGGCCGAAGACCTGCGCGTCCGTCGCCCCGGTCAAGAATATGTAGTGCGCCCGGGGGATAGCCTCGGCGTGATCGCCAAAGCAAATGGCCTGACGCTGGCTGATCTGATGGCGGCCAACTACATCAGCAACCCCAACACGATCTTTGTAGGGCAACGCTTGGTAATCCCTGCGATTGCGCCCGAAGCGGATTCGACGGCGGACGAGGCGCGCATCGGCCCCGCGCGCAGCGGTTATTACTATTACACCGTGCAGCCCGGCGATACGCTGTCGACCCTGGCGCAACAGTTTGACAGCACCATGCTCGCACTGGCCGAGTACAATGGACTGCCCAACGCCGAAACCGTCTATCGCGGGCTGGAGTTGCGCATCCCCTATGGCCCGCCGCCGCTGCCGCTGCGCCTGCCCCCCGTCGCCACGTCGGGAAGCAGCTTTCTCGTCAGCCTCAGCCGTCAAGAGTGCTGGCTCTTCTGGGGCAAGGCCGTCCACCATCGCTGGCGGTGCAGCACCGGCTATGGCGAATACATCACGCGCACGGGCAATTTTGCGGTGCAGACCAAGATCGAAAATGCCAAGAGTCGCGCCTATCGGCTGGATATGCCCTATTGGCTAGGCATCTATTATGTCGGCAACTACGAAAACGGAATCCACGGTCTGCCTGTCAGTTGGGACACCGGCGAGAAGATCTGGACGAGCCTGGTCGGTCAGCCGGCTACGTTTGGTTGCGCCATGCTGGCCGACGAGGACGCCGCCGAACTTTTTCGCATCGCCTATGTGGGGATGCCGGTCTATATCATTGACTAAATCCCGCGTACGTATGTGAGGTGACCCACTCTGTGTCTACCCCTTCAGCCACCCAGTTGCTTCGGGCGGGGAAATTGCCTCCCGCCCTGCTGGCCACCCTGTTGCACACCCTGCCCACCACCGATCCGGCGCTGCTTTTGGGGCCATCGGTGGGTGAAGACGCTGCGGTCATCGACTTTGCGCCGGGACACGACCAATTGCTGGTCGCCAAAAGTG
>JAHDWG010000446.1 GCA_023384495.1 Caldilineaceae bacterium | reverse complement strand
GGATATCCATGTCTACGCCTGATCCCAATGGCCGTGTGATCACCTTTGGCGAAGCAATTCGCGAGGCCATCGCCGAGGAAATGCGCCGCGACCCGCGCGTCTTTATCATCGGCGAAGATGTGGCCGAAACGGGCACCGTCTTTCGCGTGCTACAAGGTCTAGTCGATGAGTTTGGCAAAGAGCGGGTCATCGACTCGCCCATCTCCGAAGCAGGGATCGCCGGGCTGGGCGTGGGCGCCGCCATGACCGGCATGCGGCCCATCGTCGATATCATGTTTGGCGACTTTATCACCCTCACCATGGATCAGATGGTCAATCAGGCGGCCAAGACCCACTACATGTCGGGCGGCAAGCTCAAGGTCCCTATGGTGTTGCGGACCACCATGGGCGCAACCCGCCGTTCCGCCGCCCAACACTCCCAGTCGCTCCACGCCTGGTTCAGCCATATTCCGGGCCTCAAGGTGGCGTTACCCGCCACCCCCTACGACGCTAAAGGGCTGATGAAGAGCGCTATCCGCGACGACAACCCGGTCGCCATCTTTGAAGACAAGATGATGTATACGCTCAAAGGGCCAGTGCCCGAGAACGAATACACCATCCCCTTTGGCGTAGCCGACATCAAACGATTAGGAAATGACATTACCCTGGTGGCGACCAGCAGTATGGTGCATGTGGCGCTCGAGGTGGCGGACAGGCTCGCCGAACTGGGCCTCAGCGCCGAGGTCGTCGACCCGCGTACGACGATCCCGCTCGACAAACAGACGCTGGTCGATTCGGCCAAAAAGACAAGCCGCGCCATCGTCATCGACGAGGGCTACGAGCAGTATGGCGTCACCGGTGAGATCGCATCGGTCATCGCCGATGGCGCCTTCTACTATCTCGACGCCCCGGTCAAGCGCATGGGCGCGATGAACGTGCCCGTCCCGTTCTCGCCGGTGCTCGAAGATCAAACCGTCCCCACGGCGGAAGATGTGGTGGAGATGGCGAAAACGCTTTGTGGGAAAAACTAGCAATGGTTAGTGCTCAATGGTTAATGCTCAATTTGGGCTGTGGCGACGCTGTTACGTCGAATAGTTGGGCATTGAGCGTTAACCATTAACTATTGAGCATCAAGGAGTTCATCGTGGCCACAGAAGTATTCATGCCCGCACTGGGCATGGCGCAAGAGACGGGAACACTGCTCGCCTGGCACAAGCAGCCCGGTGAAGCGGTGACCAAAGGTGAGCTGCTCATGACCGTAGCCACCGACAAGACCGATGTGGAGATCGAGGCCAACGCCACCGGCGTCTTGGCCCAGGTGACAGCCGCCGAGGGCGATGAGGCGCCCGTAGGCCAGGTGATCGCCCTGATCCTGACCCCGGAAGAGGCCGCTGCGGGCGTGGGCGTCTCGCCAGCAAGCAAGCCTGCGCCTGAGGAACCTGGCAGCGCGCCTGACACAGCAGTCAGGCCGGTTGCCCTGGTCCCAACTGTCACTCCAGTTGCCGCCCGGCTGGCAGCCGAACGCGGGGTCGATCTGGGACAGATCAAGGCCGGCGCCAGCGGCAAGATCCAAAAGGAAGATGTGCTGGCCTTCTTGTCGACACAGAGAGCAACTCCTCGCCCCGGCGGCAATGGACGGCCCCTCGCATCCCCCAAAGCACGCCGCCTCGCCCGTGAAAGCGACATCGACCTGGCCGCCCTGCGTGGCAGCGGCCCTGACGGCGCGATCCTCGCTGCCGATGTGTGGGCGGCGCAACAACATCAGGCCGCAACAGCGCAGCAGATTACCCAACGAGTCGAGGAGTTGCCCGCGCCGCCGCTCAGCGCCACAGCGCCACCGACTCAGGAGGCGGGCAAGCCAACCCGCTTGCCCATGAGCCGCTTGTGGCGAGTCATGGCGCAGCGTCTCCAACAGAGTTGGCAGACCGTTCCCCATTTTTATCTGGAACGAGAGGTGAATGCCACGGCGCTGCTGCGATGGCGCGAGATGGCCCAGGCGCGCGCCACGGCCAAGGTCACCGTGAGCGATCTGCTGGTCAAGCTGGTGGCTGCTGCCTTGCGCCAACATCCACGCGTCAACGCCAGTTGGCTGAACGAGGAGATTGTCCTCAACCCAGAGATCAACATCGGCCTGGCCGTGGCAGTGGAAGAGGGGCTCCTGGTGCCGGTGATCCACCATGCCGACGGGTTGGGCTTGCAGGAGATCGCCGCCCGCCGCGCCGAGATCGTTGAGCGGGCGCAAAACGGCAAGCTCATCCCCGACGACCTCAGTGGCGGCACCTTCACCATCAGCAACCTGGGCATGTTTGGCATCGACAAGTTCAATGCCATTGTCAACCCTCCCCAGGCGGCAATTTTGGCCGTGGGGCGTATCGCCGAGCGCGTCGTGCCGGTGAACGGACAGACCTCCGTCCAGCCGATGATGGCGCTCACGCTCTCGTGCGACCATCGCGTCGTCGATGGGGCGCGGGCCGCCCAGTTCATGCAGACGCTGGTAGGGTATGTCGAGGAGCCGCTCAGCATGATGGACTAGACCTATGACCGGAATAGATGTTCGTGTGTCAGATTTTGATCCCGAACCACTGATCGAGTATGCTATCACCGAGGCGGACCTGGCGAATGTCTACCTGTATCTACAGGCTATGCAGCCCAATCTTTATCCTGGTACGTGGGGCGACATTCGCGTTGGCGGCTATTACGGTACGAGCGCACTACTCCATGAGATTGTCGAGCTGCGCGTTCTATTACATCGTCAGCCTTACCTCCTTACATTTGCGGCGACTGAAATTCGAGCTTTTGCTCGACAGCCCGGCAATCTAGATGCACATTTGCGAGGGGTGGAAGCCGAGTATCGGTATTTGCAGGCCATCGTAAGATGTATACTCGATCACCAAATCGACAATTGGTGCGCTGGTCCAGGCAAACTCAAAGCGCCAGGTTGACTGGGATGATCTGTTCGAAACGGATCTGCCGTTTTTCGAGCCAACCGCCGACGAGGTTCGCGCTGCTGAAGAAGTGTTAGCTCGCTTGCGAGCCATAGGCAAGGGGTAAAGCATGAGGATAAAATACCGCATCGTCGAGGAGATCACACCAGATGGTGACTGGGACACCGTTGGCGTCATTGCCTGGTGGGAATCAGATCCACCTCACATGCAATTGCATGGCATGTTGGCGCATACAGTAAGTCGTCCGATTTGGCGTGCAATTGGGGAACATGCTGAGAAACATCGACTCACATTGGAAACGTTTCATGAGGCGTTGGGTGAGTATGCTCGCTACTATCGCATCCTGCCGGAAATCTATCAACTTGAGGCCGAGACTGCTGCGGAGATTCGCCGGCAGATCCGCGAGAAGTACGTTTTCAAATACGAAACGCCTGTAGCCCAAGCAGTACCTGTCTAGAAACGAAGGAGCCAATGATGGCAACCAGCGAACGCTTACGTCAGGCCACCACCCACACCGCCGCCACCAACGGCGCCGCCAACGCCGAACTGGGCGAGTTTGGCTTTCTAATCGACGGCCAGCACCACCAATCACAAGATGCCATCGAGGTGCGCAGCCCCTATGATGGTGCGCTCGTCGCCGTCGTCCACCGCGCCGGCCCCACTGACATCGAGAATGCGATTGCGACCGCCGTGCGCGCCTTCGAGACAACACGCAAGATGCCCAGTTGGCAGCGCAGCGATGTGCTGGAAAAGATCAGCGCCGGCATCGCCGCCCGCCGCGAGGAGTTTGCCCGCACCATCGCGCTGGAGGCGGGCAAGCCGATCCGCACGGCGCGCGCCGAAGTGGACCGCGCCGTCTTCACCTTCAAAGTGGCCGCCGAGGAAGCGCGGCGCATCTACGGCGAGATCGTCCCGCTCGACTGGCTGCCGGGCAACGATGGGCGGGTCGGCCATGTGCGGCGCGCGCCGCGTGGGCCGGTGGTCGGCATCTCGCCTTTCAACTTCCCGCTCAATTTGGTGGCGCACAAGGTGGCGCCGGCGCTGGCTGCGGGCTGCCCTATCATCCTGCGCCCGGCCTCGCAGACACCGATTAGCTCGTTCAAGCTGGCGCAACTGGTGCTAGAGTCGGGCTGGCCGACCGGTGGCATCGCTGTCGCGCCCTGCAAGACCAAAGATGCCGACCCGCTGGTCGAGGACGACCGCATCAAGCTGCTCACCTTTACGGGCAGCCCGGCGGTGGGCTGGGATTTGAAGCGGCGCGCCGGGCGCAAGTTTGTCACGCTTGAACTGGGCGGCAACGCGGGCAACATCGTCCACAACGACGCCGACATTGCCTACGCCGCCGAGCGGGTCACCTTTGGCGGTTTTACCTACGCCGGCCAGTCGTGCATCTCGGTGCAGCGGGTCTACCTTCACGGTGATATTTACGAGACTTTTGTCGATGAGCTGATCCCACGGGTGAGGGGGCTCAAGGTCGGCGACCCGCTGGATGAGGCGACCGACATCGGCCCGCTGATCGACAAGGGGGCGGCGGACCGGCTGGGCGCCTGGCTCGACGAGGCCAAGGTTGGCGGCGCCGAAGTGCTCGCCGGCGGCGTGCGCGAGGGCAACATCTGGCATCCCACCGTGTTGGCCAATGTGCATGAGCGGATGCGCATCTCGTGCCAGGAGGCCTTTGGCCCCTTTGTCGACCTCTTCCGCTACAGCGATGTCCACGACGCCATCCGCCGGGTGGGCGACAGCGACTTTGGCCTGCAAGCCGGGATTTTTACCAACGATTGGCGGCTGGTGGAGGATGCTTTCGACGAAATCGAGGTGGGTGGCCTGATGGTCAACGATGTTTCCACCTACCGTATCGACCACATGCCCTACGGAGGCGTCAAGGCGTCGGGCTTTGGCCGCGAAGGGCTTCGTTACGCCATCGAAGAGATGACCGAGATGAAGCTGCTGACCTTCAACCGGCGGTAGCTGCGAGAAGGATTCAAAAATGGCGAAAGAGCTAGCTCTTTCGCCATTTTTTGTGCGTGCTACGGACCCTTACCGAACGCTCATTTCCACAATTTCGCCGGTTTGGCGGTTGAGGACGACGGTAGCGGTCTCGCTGCCCGTGCTCAGCTCTACCACCCACACCTCCACGCCATCGCGCTGGTCGGGCGAGACAGTGCGTTCGGTGATGGGGCTGCTCAACGTATCGCGCACCGCTTCGACGGCGATGTCGATTGCCTGTCGCGCACTAATGGGGCCTTCGACCTGGATGGCGGTCGTTTCGTCCAGCCCGGGCCGCGTGCCCAGCACCACCTCCACCGGCAGCGATTGCCCATCGCGCAGGATGCTGAGGGTCACTGTCTCGCCCGGCTCGACTTTGGTCACCAGGTAGCTGACCAGGTCTTCGAAACGGCGCACGGGTTGGTCGTCGATGGCGGTGACGATGTCGCCGCCGCCCTGAATCGCACTATTGCCGCCCGTGCCGGCCGAGCGCTGCGCGCCCTGAATACCGGCGCGATCCGACGGGCTGTTGGGAACGACGCCGCTCACATAGACGCCCAGCACCTCATTCCCCAACTCCAGTTGTTTGGCCACGTCGGGCGTAATGCTCGAACCGGAAAGCCCCAGATAGGCATAGTTGAAGACGCCGTTTTCGATGAGCGCCGGCGCCACACGTCGCACAATGGAGACGGGTATGGTAAAGCCGACACCCGAGTTGCTGCGCGTAGCCGATTCGATGGCGAAGTTGACGCCCACCACCTCGCCGGCCAGGTTGAGCAGCGGCCCACCCGAATTGCCGGGATTGATCGCAGCGTCCGTCTGGATGATGTCGGGCAGGGTGTAGCGACTCTCGCCAATCTGCCCCACGGGCAGGCCACGCCCCAGCGCGCTGACAATGCCGGTCGTCATCGTGTTGGCCAACCCAAAGGGGTTGCCCATGGCGATCACGGTGTGGCCGACCTTTAGGTTATCTGGG
>JAHDWG010000445.1 GCA_023384495.1 Caldilineaceae bacterium | reverse complement strand
CCAGAGCATGGCCGCCTGATAGAGCGGCAAGGCGGCATTCTGGGTCGCCGCCAAGATGAGATAGAACGTGTAGGCGATGTAGTAGCCCAGAAAGAGCGCCCCTTCCCAGCGTGCAATCAGATGCCCGGTAAAGAAAATCGGCAGACACGCAACGGCCACCGCCAGCATGATTGGCATGTCAAACAACTGAGCCGCGCTGGAAATGCTGACGCCATCCGGCGCGGTCAGGCCCGCCACCCCCAAGACGGCCAACAGATTGAAGATGTTGCTGCCCACCACATTGCCCACGGCAATGTCGCGCTCCCCCCGGATGCTGGCAATGATCGAGGTGGCGACCTCGGGCAATGAGGTGCCCACTGAGACGATGGTCAGCCCAATGATCAGTTCGCTGACGCCCAAAAGCTGGGCAATCGAGACGGCGCCGTTGACTAGCCATCGTGAACCCAATACGAGCATCCCAAGCCCGGCGATGATCAGCGTGAAATTGACCACCCATGCCCTGGGCGAGCGAGCGCGGCCATCGCCATATTCCTGGCTGAACTCTGCTTCCACTGCCTGCGACTCCGGTTTCTTGCGGCTTTCGTAAATCAGGAACAGGGTATAGCCGACGGCGCCGGCAAAGAGAAGCAGCCCATCCAGGCTGCTGATCTTGCCATCCAGGCCCATCAGGATCGCCATCACAGAAGCGCCGATCATGATCGGCACGTCGAGACGCACCAACTGGGCGGAAACCACCAGCGGCGTGATGAGCGCAGAGATGCCCAGGATAAACAATACGTTGAAGATGTTGCTGCCCACCACATTGCCGACGGCGATGTCGGCCTGACCGCTGAGGCTGGAGACTGCGCTGACCACCATTTCGGGGGCGCTTGTGCCATACGCCACAACAGTTAGCCCGATGATCAGGGGCGAGACGCCCACCGCAGCCGCCAACCGAGAGGCGCCGCGCACCAGCGTCTCGGCGCCGACAACCAACAAGACCAGACCGACAACGAGTAATCCGAGCACCATATTGAACCGTTGACCCTTTTGAAAGATTGTCGACCCAATTCCGTTGCAATACCGCAGTTGCTTTGAAAGACGGACTTTGCGAAGATATTTGCTCCATTGAGTAGCTCCGTTTGAAAGCGGAGCTCAGTCAAGCAGAGCCGCGGCGAGCGCTGCAAGCAGGCAATTTCGTCGCCTACATTCAGATTATACGTTGATACCGTGCATTTGGTTGTATGCGCCAAAAACCAATCGAGGTTGTGCGCTTTTGCCGGCCACACGCTTTCCATACGGGAGCGAATGGCGCGCCACACGCAATGCACACGCACGCTTGCTATGCTGAGGTCAGCCCGTGATTGTCTGTTGATTTGTATACTGGTGTGGGGAGAGCTCACTCGGATTGGCCCACATCATGCCCACACCATGGAGGTGTACCATGTGGTTTGAGCAAATGATTCGCAGCGAAACCGGCTGCGCCTCCTACATGATCGGCTCCACCAAGAGCGGTGAGTGCCTTGTTTTTGACCCACTGTGGGATGTGGCGCCTTATCTGGACATGGCAAAGAAGCGCGGTGCCCGCATCCGCTATGTGATCGATTCGCACACCCACGCCGACCATGTGTCGGGGGCGCGCCGTCTGGCGAAACTCGGTCATGGGGAGCTGGTCATGCCCCAGTTGGCCGAGATCGCATATCCCGCCACCCGGATTGGCCACGGCCATACGCTCCAAATCGGCGAGGTGTTGCTGGAATCGCTCCACACGCCCGGCCATCGCCCCGAGATGGTCAGCCTTTTGGTGACGGATCGCTCGCGCAGCCAGCATCCCTGGTGCATCCTCACCGGCGACTTTCTGATGGTGGGCGATCTGGGGCGGCCTGATCTGGCGCTGGATGGCGAACAGGGCGCGGAGATGCTCTTTGACCAGGCGCTGCCCCGGCTGTTGGGCCTGGCGGACTATGTGGAGGTCTACCCCGGCCACGTGGCTGGCTCCACCTGTGGGCGGGTGACCAGCGGCAAGACGATCACCACCGTCGGTTTCGAACGGCGCTTCAACTGGTATCTTCAGCTGCGCGACCGGCCCCTGTTTGTGGCCGAAATGAACGCCGAACAGCCGGCGCGGCCCGCCAATGTGACCAACATCGTCGCCATTAACCAGGGCCGGCAACCGCTCACCCTGGGCAAGCCTCACGCGCCGGCGGTTTCCCCTGCGGCGGCGATCAAGGCCATCCACGACGGCGCTCTGCTGCTCGATGTGCGACCACCCGCTCGCTTTGCCGCCGGCCATCTGCCCGGCGCATACAACACGCCGCTGGCCAGCCCCAACTTCGAGCAGTGGGTGGGCTGGCTGACCCCACCTACTGCGCCCTTGCTCTTGTTGGCCGAGCACGAGGCCGACTACGACCTTGCGCTGCACAAGCTGGCCTTTTTGGGGCTTGACCAGCGCGTCCAGGGTGTCGTCCAGGGTGGCAACCGGGCGCTTGCCGCGCTGCATCGCCCGTTGCGCCGGCTCAGGCAGCTTCGCGTACACCAGGCGCGCGAACGCCATGTGCGCCGGTCGCACCGCCGCCCGCTGCACATCCTCGATGTGCGCGAACAGGCCGAGTGGGATGGCGGCCACATCGACAACGCCCACCATGTGAGCTTGAAAGAATTGGCAGAGCGTATGGGCCAATTGCCCTTTGCGCAGAGTGACCCAGTGGCTGTGGTTTGCGCCAGCGGGGTGCGATCCAGCCTGGCCGCCAGCATGTTGTTGCACCACGGCTATCAATAGGTCTACAGTGTTGCCGGCGGCATGAACGCATGGCGCGAGGCAGAGCTGCCGGTGGTTGAGTGCGCCGACGGTGAAGCGTGCGCCATCACCCACCGGCGGCCAAAGCCATCACGACCTACGCTGCGGCCCGCGTCCGATTCCAGCGCCAACCTGCCGTATTGGATGGAGGCCGGGCCTCAAGTCACAGCGACTACCTGAATCGCTACCCCGTGCAAACCATGGTTGCACTTGCTTTCGCAAACTTACATATCGACACAGATGAAGCATCTACACAAATAAGGAAAATAACCGATGAACCGAAGCATACAGCGGGCATTGCTCACCATCTCCCTCCTGTTGGTTGTGTTGTTGGCCTTGGGCGGCTGCGTCGTCAGCCAGGAAGGGGTCGTCGTGCAAGCCCCGGCGCCGGAAGCAGCGGCCGCCGTACAGATTGCCACCGATGATCGCGGCCCGCGCGGCTATGAGGAGGTGGTCGTCAGCACCGATTGGGTGGCGGACCATCTCGATGAACCCAATGTCCGCCTGATCGAGGTGAGCGTCAACCCTGGCGTGTACGAGCGGGGACACATCCCCGGCGCGGTCAACTTTGTCTGGCACACTGACTTTGTCGACACCGTTGCGCGCGATATCGTCTCGCCGGCGCGCTTCGAGGAGTTGGCGCGCGCTGCCGGCATCAACCCTGACACGACTGTGGTGCTCTATGGCGACAGCAACAACTGGTTTGCGGCCTGGGGGGCGTGGGTCTTCACCATGTACGGGTTGGACGATGTGCGGCTGATGGACGGTGGACGTGTCAAGTGGGAGGCGGAAGGCCGCGAGCTTTCCATTAGTGCGCCGAGCTTTGCTGAAGGCAGCTTCACTGTGGAACAGGTCTACAGCAGCCTGCGGGCGCGCATGGCCGACGTGCATCAGATCGTCGAGAGCGGGGCCGATGTCGCTTTGCTCGACATCCGCTCACCGGCAGAGTTTTCGGGCAGCATCTTCGCCCCCGACGGCGTGCCGGAACTGGCCGTACGCGCCGGACACATCCCCGGCGCAGTCAATGTGCCGTGGGGCACGGCGGTTGCCGAAGATGGCGCATTCAAGTCGGTGGACGAGTTGCGTGCGCTCTATGCCGCCGTGGGCGTGGATGGCAGCAAGCCTGTCGTCGTCTACTGCCGCATTGGCGAGCGGGCCAGCCACACCTGGTTCGTCTTGAGCGAGATCCTGGGCTACGACGTGGCGCTCTACGACGGCTCGTGGACAGAGTGGGGCAACACCGTCGGTGCGCCGATTGAGAATCCCGCCGGAACGGTCTGGGGCGGCCAATAGCGCCTGTAGGTTATGAACCGTTTCATTGTCAAATGGTAACTCACCTTACGCAGACACCACTGTCAACGGATTCTGGGAGTGGATTGAACGGATACCAACGAGCGCACCCGCTCCGCTTGGTTCGAACAGGGAACGGCTTCGGCGCCCTCATCCGTTCAATCCGTTCCAAAATCCGCTGACAGCTTGTCACTACCACCTACTGCGTAAGATGAGTCAATAATTGATAAGCCGCCGCATATTCGTGGCGGCGCCCCATTCGCAGATGAGGCAGTCATGTCTAGCATTCGTGACCAGAGCGCGCTTGCGCCAGTCCCTCCCCTGGGCGTCCACCTCCGCAACGGCATGGCCGGCGTCGTGCTTATCGGCCTGTTGGTGACCGCCTACTTGCTCCATACCATGCCGGGGCGAGGCGCAGCGGCCTCGTTTTCGTTATTGACCGGCGTTGCGCTGGGCCTCCTTTTTGAGCGGGGGCGTTTTTGCTTTTTCTGCATTCTGCGTGACTTTATTGAGGATCGCAACAGTGGCCCTCTCTACGCCATTCTCGGCGCATTGGCTATGGGGGGCATTGGCTATGCCATTGTATTTGGGGCGTTTCTCCCCAACGCTCAAAGCGGGCGCCTGCCGCCAGGCGCACACATCGGGCCCGTGAGTTGGGTGTTGGTGGCGGCGGGGCTCACCTTTGGCTTAGGCATGGCCCTATCTGGCGCCTGTATCAGCGGCCATCTCTATCGTCTGGGGCAGGGCTATATGCGAGCGCCGATTGCCCTGTTTGGTTCGCTGATTGGCTTTGGCTTGGGCTTTTACACGTGGAATGCGCTCTATATCGGCGCGATTGCCGCCGCGCCCGCACCCTGGCTGCTGCGCTGGCTCGGCTACGGCGGCGCGTTGGCTGTGCATCTGCTCGTGATTGGTGGGTTGGCGCTTCTGCTGTTGCGGTGGTTGCCCGCCCTGCCTGCCCAACCGGCGCGTGACCTGACCCTGGGCCGGCTGCGCGATCTGCTCATCCACGAGCGTTGGCATCCGCTGGTCACCGGCTCGTTGGTGGGGCTGGTGGGCGTCTTTGCCTACCTGCGGGTGGAGCCGCTGGGCGTGACAGCGCAGTTGGGCAGCATCGCCCGCACCGCGTTGGCGGGCCGTGGACTGCTGCCAGAGCGACTCCACGGGTTGGATACACTCGCCGGCTGCGCCACTCAGGTGATCCAGACGATCACCGACAACGGGTGGCTGGTGAGCGGATTGATTTTGGCTTCGTTGGCCGCAGCGCTGTTGGGCAACCGCTTTCAACTGTCACGCCTGACCCGTGTCAACAGCGTCACAGCGTTGGTGGGGGGCCTCTTCATGGGGTGGGGGGCAATGACGGCGTTGGGGTGCACGGTTGGCGTCTGGCTCTCGGGCATTTCGGCCTTTGCGCTTTCGGGGTGGGTCTTTGCCGCCGCCTGTTTTACCGGGGTCTGGCTGGGCATTAAGTTGCGTTTGCACCACAATGGTTGATAAACTTACGATAAGGCGACAGGATTTTGATCACTCCGTATAAGGCCAACTCATGCCCAAACCCATCATTCTCGCAGTGGACGACGACGCTCAGGTGCTCAACGCCATTGAGCGTGACCTACGCCAGCACTACCGCAACGACTATCGCATCGTAGTGGCAAGTTCGGGCGCCGATGCCTTAGGATTGGTGCGCCGCTTCAAACAGCGCAATGACCCGCTGGCGCTCTTTTTGGTCGACCAGCGGATGCCTGCCATGGAAGGGACAGCGTTCCTGGCGACTGCGCGCGAGTTTTATCCTCAGGCGCGCAAAGTGTTGCTGACTGCCTATGCGGACACGCAGGCGGCCATCGCCAGCAGGGT
>JAHDWG010000444.1 GCA_023384495.1 Caldilineaceae bacterium | reverse complement strand
TCCGCTGGTGGCATCGCGGTGAGGACATCGCCCGATACACTCCCGGCCCGCGTGACCAGGCGTTGCGCGCGCGCCTGACCGGCGGCCACCCCGATGATTTTTTGGTTGTCTATGTGGGGCGCCATTCACCGGAAAAGGGGTTAGAGACCATGCGCGACCCGCTCTTCAAGACACCAGGGGTGCGGCTGGCGTTGGTGGGTCATGGCCCAAGCCACGACAAGCTCAAGGATTACTTTCGGGGGACGCCCACCACCTTCCCCGGCTATATGCGGGGGGATGAACTGGTGGCGGCCTATCGGTCGGCAGACCTGTTTCTATTCCCCTCCACCACCGAGACGTTTGGGCTGGTGGCGTTGGAGGCCATGGCCTGTGGCGCGCCGGTGATTGCCGCACGCGCCGGTGGGGTGTTGGACATTGTGACGGAGGGCGTCAATGGTTATTACTTTGACCCTGACCGGCCCGAAGAGATTGCGCCGCTGGTGCGGCGCCTGAGCGAAAACCCGGCGCTGCGCAATGAGTTGGCCGCCAATGCGCTGGCCCACGCCCGCAGCCGCCCGTGGCAAAGCACCATGGACCAGTTGATCCATTTCTATCAGCTTGCCGGACGCTGTTTTCGTCAAAGCCATGCGCCAGGCGTCGCCTGAACTGGCCTGCGCCGTCAGGTGCAACGCACTCTGGAAGTGCGTTGCACCGTATACAAGCAACTCTGCTACCACCGCACTAGGCTGCCACGGGCGCGCCGGTCACGGCTACCTCATTGTGGGTGCGCCGCCAGTCGACGCCCGGCATGACCAATTCCTCTTTGATGCGGCTACGGTGTTGTTGCACCACCTCGAACATCGAATCGATCAACGTCTCGTTGAGATAATGTGGCTTCAGCCCCAGGTCGAGCAGCTTGGTGTGGGCTGCGTTATAGTAGTGCGACTCGCGCTCGACGCGCGGGTTGGGCAAGTTGTGGATCATCACCGGCATGCCCAACTCCTCGCCGGCTGCCTTGACCGCCTGCGCCAATTCCAGCACGTTGAACTGCTCGGTAAACTGGTTGAAGACGCGATATTCCCCTTTGTCGGGTGGGTTGAGGATCGCCAACTCGACGCACGCCAGCGTGTCACGGATGTCGAGAAAGCCGCGCGTCTGGCCGCCCTGGCCATAGACGGTGAGCGGCAGCCCCGCCACCGCCTGCACGATGAAGCGGTTGAGCACGGTGCCAAAGACGCCGTCATAGTCGAAGCGTGTGGCCAGCCGTTCATCGATGGCGGTCTCTTCCGTATCGACGCCATAGACCACCCCCTGGTTGAGGTCGGTTGCGCGAATGCCCCAAATCCGGCAGCAAAACATGATATTGTGGCTGTCGTGCACCTTGGAGAGGTGATAGAAGCTGCCCGGCTGTTTGGGATAGGGCAGTGTGTCGGTGCGCCCGTTGTGGGTGATGGTGATGAAACCTTCTTCGATATCGATGTTGGGCGTGCCATATTCGCCCATAGTGCCTAGCTTTACCAGATGGCAGTCGGGGACATGGTCGGCAATCGCATAGAGGACATTGAGCGTGCCGACGATATTGTTCACCTGCGTAAAGACAGCATGGCGGCGGTCGATCATGGAATAGGGCGCCGCGCGCTGCTCGCCATAGTGGACGATGGCGTCGGGTTGGAAGTCGCGCACCGCCGGCTCGAAAAAGGTGTAGTCGGTAAGGTCGCCAATATAGGCGGCAATCGAACGACCCGTGAGCGTCTGCCAGGTTGCGATCCGCTCTTGGAGTGAGCATAGGGGAGTCAGGCTCTCGGCGCCAAATTCATAATCCCAGGCGCGGCGGGCCATATTGTCAACCACCGCCACCGTGTGGCCGCGGCCGGACAGGTGCATGGCCGTTGGCCAACCCAGATAGCCGTCTCCGCCTAACACCATAATGCGCATAACTCTTGTCTCCTCTTCAGCTGCATGTCGCCAATCGTTGTTAATACGGTCTGTACCAGATTACTATAACCCGCCTGATTCGCAAAGGTTGCGAGGCGACACAGTGGCTTTGCTCACACCCTAGCCCAACATGGGCGCGATTGTCTCTCCGCCTGGCAACGGAAAGCCCGCCGCTTCGTCTTCGAGGATGAGCAGCCAGTCTAGCCCGCGCCCGGCGCTGGGTGGCGTGTAGGTCTGGTAACCCATATTGGACGTGGTATGGGTATGATAGCCGACGCCGTAGCGCGGGTCATACCAGATCTGTTTTACCCGTGGGGCGTGGATGTGCGTCAGATCCACCGTAAAGGGCGCGCCCATAGGAGAATAGACAAACGCAAACGAGCCGTCGTCGGCGCGCGCCGCCCGAATCTTGGCGCCGCCCGTGGCCGGCCCGTCCAGGATCAGACCCTGCGCGGGGGCAAGCCTGGTAAAGGGGCGCGCCTCAAAGAGCCGGCGAACCCACCCCATCTGGAACGCGCCGGGGTGGTCGAGCGCCTCCCACCAGGGGGTGTTAGCGCCAATCACCACCTCGCGGCCCGGCGCCCACATCTGCCAGACGTTGTTGTTGCCATAGGTGTGGCCGAGCGCGCCGGCCAGCAGCGCCCAGTAGGCCGCCTGGCGCACGTCGAAGGCGTCGAAGCGGTCGTAGGGGTCGACATTGCGGAAATAGAAGCCCACCGGGATCGTCTCGTAGCGTGGCTCGCCATCCACCACCGGTTTGACCGGCTGGCGGGCATAGTCGCGCGCCACCATGAGGCCGTTGTCGTGGTCATGCGCGGCGTGTGACGACTGGATCATGTTGAAGTCGAGCCAGCTTGCGTGGTGG
Source organism: Caldilineaceae bacterium (assembly GCA_023384495.1). Classification (GTDB taxonomy): domain Bacteria; phylum Chloroflexota; class Anaerolineae; order Caldilineales; family Caldilineaceae; genus CFX5. The sequence goes on along the minus strand of JAHDWG010000444.1, from coordinate 3,187 downwards.
AAGTCGTCGGACGAGACGCCGGGGCCGCGCGGGTGAAAGGTGATCAAGTGGTCGCCGCCGTCGCCTGCCTTGAGGCCGGCGGCCATGGCATCGATAATGGCGCGTTCTGTATCGTTTCCGACGTTATTGTCACCGCCCAGCACCCACACAATCGGCGCTTCCCGGTAGCGCGCGCCGAGAAAGCGCCCGTAGCGCTGTGCATTCTCCGGTGTAAAAACCGTGTCTTTACCCCCCTGCCCCTGCTTCCAATACGACCCCCAAGTGGGCAGCATGGCGACCACCAGTCCTAGCTCCGCCGCCTTGTTCACGATATAGTCGACGTGCTCGAAATAGGCTGTATTGGGCTGCGCCGGGTCCCGGTCCAACAAGGGGAGATGGCCGTAGGCGTTAGGCTCATCCAGGCCGTTCCGCTCGGCCAGCGCCACGGCCTGGATCACCGAGAAGCCCTTGTCGGCGCGGTTGGCCAGGTAGCGGTCAGCCTCCTCGCGGTTGAGCCGGTGAAAGAGCTCCCATGCTGTGTCGCCCAGCCAAAAGAAGGGCGTCCCATCGGAACGGGTCAGAAAACGTCGATTGTCGCTTACACGCAAAAACGATGTCATTGGAGTTCCCCTGTAGATCCGGGCTTCTCAAACGCCGCGATGCCTCTCTGGTGCGTCGCACCTCTGGGCTAAGCATCACGGTTTAGAAGCCCTAGCTGTTGACGACGCTGTGAATATCGGCGGTCGATGCTTGCGAAGGGCCGATGTACGGTGCAGAAATTGTACAGGCAAACAGAGGATGCACGAAATGAAAAGAGGGGTGACAACCGCCCAAGGCGCGATGGCTTTGAAACCAAGCGCCTTGGAGCAGCCAAAGCGCTTGGCTTCACACAGTGCTTACTTCAGAAGAGATTAGGCGGGCATGGCGCTGGCACGGGTTCATGCGGGTGGCTTGTGCGGGTTTGAAAGAGCGTTTGTTGAACGATAGTCTCGATTTCAGAGAGGTCGAACGGTTTGCGAAGGAATGCAGACGCACCGAGCGCAGCCGCGCACTGCCGCTCTTCTGGCCCAAGTGCAGCCGACATGAAGACCACGGGCGCATCCTTTTTCTGAAGCTCAGCGCAGAGTGCGTAGCCATTTAGGCCAGGCAAATAGAGATCCACCACAGCTAGATCGATCGTCTGCGTATGAATGATCGTGAGGGCCTGACGCCCATCCGCCGCGCTGAGCACGGCGTACCCGGCCCCTTCGAGGATAGTTTGCAGCAGGTCTCGCACCCCAGGGCTGTCATCAACAACAAGAATCTGTGTCTCGCTCTTTGTTGTCACGAATGTTTCGTCCTTTTTCTTACGCTCTTCCCTCAAGAGGCCGAGCAATCATTTTTCGTTTTGGCCCATCATACTGAGCTCTGTATGAGAACCGGAGTTACTCGAAGGGGTAAACATCTTCGCAACGTCCGGTTTTCAAAGCAACCGATGTATAGAAACCAGCCGGCCTTCCCAATCGAATTGGCTGTGCGTCATTCTATGCTGCGTCACCTGTTGTGTTGTGCAAGCGACGTCCGCTGGCCAGAGAGTGTAAAGGCAGCTTGATAGGTCGATGATGCGCTGTCCGATTTCAAATCGACAGCAAGTGGCAAATCGCCTGCGGTCACTACGCAGTTCTTGCCCCGAACCTTAGCCTGATAGAGAGCGACATCTGCCTGATGGATCAGCTGGTCGACGCTGTCGCCAGAGTCAGGAAAGGTGGCGACACCAAAACAGGCGGTAGCCTGCAAGGGGATGGATGATGTGGGCAGCGAAAATCGGGCCATCTCGATGGCTCGTCGTAGCCGCTCCGCAACAACCTGGGCCTGTTCGGTTGCGGTTTCGGGCAAGATCAGTGCAAATTCCTCACCCCCAAAGCGCCCCACAATGGTGTATTCGCGCACCTGCTCTTGCAAAATCCGCGCGACGCCAGCAATGACGGCGTCACCTGCCAGATGACCGTGTGTGTTATTGATGGTGCGCAACCCATCCAAATCGACCATAATGAGGCATAGGGGGTGTTTGAAGTACTTGGCCCGTATCAACTCCTCGTGAAATCGTTGTCGCCAACGGCTCACATTGAGCAGGCCTGTTTTAGCGTCAGTCTGTGCGGCCTTCTCCAGCTGGGGGATGCGCACGATTTGGGTGATCAACACCAGCGGCGCCAACGCTGGCGCCAGCAGCCAGACATTTTGTCGCCACAGCAACACCAGGACAAAACCCAGGACCATTACCACGCACTCGAGTACAAGCGATCGAGGCTTCCACAGGCTTACCGAACGCCACGAGAGACCCTGCACCCAGACGAACACATGGAACAACAAGAGCCGATGGATAGCAACATAGATGACAATGGCGCTGCCTGCAATCAGCAGCGTGTGCGGGCCTAGCGAGCGATCTAGCCAGACAGCGAAGAGGCCCTGAACGCCATACGCCGCAACACCCGCCATGATGTGGGCGATGACCCGCCCAACCTGCATAAATCGTTCATCCTGGGGCCCGGCGCCGCGCCAATATTGGCTGCCCCATTTGCTTAGGTGTGAAGCAAGAACAAGCAACGAGAAAAAGGCTGGCGAGAGGAGCATGATTCCCGCCGAGAAAAAGAAGAGATGGGCGTAGTCCGATGTATGACCGGTGAGCCTGATCGCTACGATTTGATAGCCCACGGTGAGTAGTAGCAACCATGTCAATACGGTCCATGGGCCTCCTTCTGGTAACTGGATCGTCAATGTGGATCCCAGATTGGTTATGTCCGTTCCCACAGGTGTCTCTTTTGTCCATCCGTGTTGTGTATTGATATTGGTGTGTGTCGGGCCATCTCAGACGCGCGCCGGGGCAGCCCTGAATATCGTGTCTATTGACGCAAGTATAACAGCAAAGTAGGCGGCGAACACGAGTCCTCAGAAGCGTCTGTGGCCTGGTCAAAGGTATAAAGGCATCTGTTGCATGTTCATCGAAAAATACGTCATATGTTGTTTATTGAGGTGACAGTCACTTTCAGAAGTGACTGTCACCTTGATGCACTAGGGGTAACTGCAAGCTTCTTGCAAGGTTCACGGCGCCAATTCCATGCTATAGTATGAGCGGGTGATGTGGTTGTTTTTTATGGTTTCTCCTTGTGGATTGTGTGATGCAGAGGGGGTCGCGAGCAGTCGCGGCCCCCTCTGCATTGGCGGGATAACC
>JAHDWG010000443.1 GCA_023384495.1 Caldilineaceae bacterium | reverse complement strand
ACCGCACGCTCTTCGTAGAGAGGAGCGTGCGGTATGGAAACCCCACCTACGTTTGAGGGCGGTCCTACTTCCGCGGCCGCATTGCCAGCAGCCGCGGCCCATTCGTCACCACAATGAGCGTACTGCCCTCATGACCGACCACGCCTAGCGGCAGCGGCAGTTGGAAACCGTGCACAACGAGGGGAGCGCCCACGGTCAAGATAACCAGCGTGACGATCACCCCCACCGAGAAGACTACATTCTGGCGCACGATCTGGCCGGCGCGGCGGCTCAGGTTCAAGGTGAAGGGCAGCTTGGCGAGGTCGCTGTAGATGGCATCGACCCCGGCTTCTCTGCCCAACTGCGCCATCCGCCAGATGGGTGAATGGCGCAGACACCTTCATTTGCGCGGAATCCGAGGCGTGCGTACAATGGGGGGTCGACGGTTTGTGCGCACTTCCAGCAATTTGCCTGAGGCAGACCGGGAAGACCTCGGATGGTCGCCCCGGTGATCGTCCGCCAAAGATGCAAGGAACAACCATGAATGACGTGATGCAGTCATTGTTTTCGACCATTGAAAGCCGTAAACAGAATCCGCCACCTGGCTCGTATACAGCCCACCTCTTTGCCAAAGGGGAAAACGAAATCCTGAAAAAGATGGGTGAAGAGGTTGTCGAAGTGATTGTGGCAGCCAAGGGGGAAGGAGATGACCGGGTGATCTACGAGCTGGCCGATCTCGTCTACCACAGCCTGGTGTTGCTGGCGGATCGCGGCTTGCAGTGGGCTGATGTCGAGGCCGAGCTTGCGCGGCGCGCCCAATGAGCCACCCTTGAGGGGCGCTTGGGCTTCCAACGGCTGTCAATCCAACACGAATCGTAACTATTCAGCCCCGACCATCCTTGAATAGTTACAATAGAGACTATCGCACCACCTTGCTTGTTTGCGCATCATTTGAGGGGTCCAGGCAGGTCATTCGCCGGAATTCAAAACGAATGGGCTCCGGAGCTGCGGTCGTTCCATGTCTACGCCCATTTTAGCCACGAAACTCTTTATCCCCCCACTGCGCCCCAAGCTGGTCTCCCGTCCCCACCTGATCGAGCGGCTGAACGAAGGGGTACGCGGCAAGCTAACGCTCATCTCCGCCCCGGCGGGGTTCGGCAAGAGTACGCTGGTGGGCGAATGGCTGGCCAGTGGCGAACGGCGGGCCGCCTGGCTTTCCCTGGACGAGGGCGACAGCGACCTGACGCGCTTTCTGGCCTACATGATCGCTGCGCTGCAGACGCTAGCGGCGCAGCTGGGCGAAGGCGTGTTGACAGCGCTGCACTCTGCGCAGCCGCCGGCGACGGAAGCGAGCCTGACCGCGCTGCTCAACGAGATCGCCGCCCTCCCAGACGAGTTTGTGCTCGTCCTCGACGATTACCATGCCGTCGATGCTGCGCCCAGAGGCGCGGTTGACCAGGCGCTTTCCTTTCTGTTGGAGCACCTGCCACCGCGGATGCACCTGGTTATCACCACGCGCGAGGACCCGTCGCTTCCCCTGGCCCGGCTGCGCGCCCGCGGGCAACTGACCGAACTGCGCGCCGCCGATTTGCGCTTTACCGCCGCCGAAGCCGCCGGATTTCTCCACCAGGTGATGGGGCTGAACCTTTCGGCGGCGGAAATAGACGCGCTGGAGACACGCACGGAAGGCTGGATTGCGGGCCTGCAACTGGCGGCGCTCTCGATGCGGGGGCGCGCCGACGCCGGTGAGTTCGTCAAGACTTTTGCGGGGGACAATCGCTACGTGGTGGATTATCTTGTCGAGGAGGTGCTCCAGCGCCAGCCAAAACCAGTGCGCGACTTCTTGCTCCAGACTTCCATCCTGGAGCGGCTGTGCGGCCCGCTGTGCGATGCCGTTACCGGACAGGCAGAAGGCCAAGCCAGGTTGGAGGCGCTCGAACGAGGCAACTTCTTTGTGGCGCCGCTGGACGATAACCGTCACTGGTACCGCTACCACCATCTTTTTGCTGACGTGCTCTCTGCCCATCTGAGGGCGGAGCAGCCCGACCAGGTCCCCATCCTGCATCGGCGGGCGAGCGAGTGGTATGAGCAAAGCGACCTGCGCGCCGATGCGATCCGCCATGCGCTTGCCGGCGAGGATTACGAGCGCGCGGCAACTCTGATCGAGCTGGCGGTGCCCGAAATGCGTCGCAGCAGACAAGAGGCGACGTTGCTGAGCTGGCTGAAGGCGCTGCCCGACGATGTGCTTCACTTCAGGCCTGTGCTCAACGTTCACTATGCGGGGGTGTTACTACAAAACGGCGAGACAGAGGGTGTTGAAGCCCACCTGAGGGATGCCGAGCAGTGGCTGGAGACGATGGCAAAGAGGACTGATTCCGACCCATCGACTACGCTCACAGGCGGGACCGCAGTTCCCTCTGGGACGGAGGCGGTCGTCATGGACCCAGAAGACTTGCGCCGCCTACCGGGTTGGATTGCCAATTATCGTGCCGGCTACGCCCTGGTGCAGGGTAATGTAGCCGACACCGTGACATACGCCGGGCGGGCGCTCGGCCTCTTGCCTGAGGACGACCATCTGGGACACGGCGCTGCAGCGGCGCTCTTGGGACTCGCCTATTGGGCCAAGGGGGATCTCGAAGCCGCGCACCGCACCTATGCCGAGGGCATGGCGCGGGTGCAGAAGGCCGGGCACATCTCTGACGCAATCGGGGGCGTCATTGCTCTGGCGGATATAGAGGTTGCGCAAGGTCATCTCCGCCAGGCGATGCGGACCTATGAGCGGGGATTGCAGCTTGCGGCGGAGCAGCAGCCAGCGGTTACTCGCCCGGTGCTGCGGGGAACGGCAGACATGTACGTGGGCATGAGCGAGCTGCACCGTGAGCGTAATGAGTTGACTACGGCCACACAGTACCTGCTGAAAAGCAAGGAAATGGGCGAGCACACGGGGTTTCCGCAATACCCGTATCGTTGGCGCGTCGCCATGGCTCGCATACGCGAGGCCGAAGGCGATCTGGACGGCGCACTCGACCTGCTCCACGAGGCAGAGCGTCTGTACGTGAGTGACTTTTACCCCAATGTGCGTCCGGTCTCGGCGTTGAAGACGCGAGTGTGGGTCGCACAGGGAAGGTTGAGTGAAGCCCTCAACTGGGCGCACGAGCAGGGTCTGTCTATCCATGATGACCTCACCTACCTGCGCGAGTTCGAGCACATCACGCTGGCCAGGGTGCTCTTGGCCCGCTATCAGCATGACCATCTTGACCACGCCCTGCTTGAAGCAGTGGGACTCCTGGAGCGCCTCTTGGAAGCAGCGGAAGCAGGGGCCCAGGGGGCTCCCCGAATGGGACGCGTCATCGAAATCCTGCTGCTGCAGGCGCTCGCCCACCAACTGCAAGACGACCTCCCTGCTGCGCTTGTACCATTGCAGCGCGCCCTGACGCTGGCTGAGCCGGAAGGCTACGTTCGCATCTTTGTGGATGCAGGCGAAGCTATGCGATTGCTGATTGTGGCGTCTCGATCTTGGATTGCGGAGCAGCTCGGCAGCGCACAAAACAAAAAATTGACCCTTTATGCTGACAAACTGCTGGTGGGTTTTGGTCATCAACCAGCGAAAGTAGACAACGCGTTGGCAGACGAGTCGCCCAAAATCCAAAATCTCGTTGAGCCACTGAGCGAACGTGAACTGGATGTGCTGCGCCTGCTTAGAACCGACTTGAGCGGCCCGGAAATGGCGCGCCAACTCATCGTGTCGCTCAACACCCTGCATACCCACACCAAAAACATTTATAGCAAGCTGGGGGTGAACAACCGTCGGGCAGCGGTCCGTCGGGCTGAGGAACTCGATCTATTCTAACGAACGCACCACACCAACCCGCCCTGGCAGATGGTTCAATGGACCTGCCAGGGCTTTTTATTTCCCGCACAGCATCCCACTCACTCAATCACCACATCAATCACCAATTGTGGTGATGACGCCTCACCACATTGGTTTGTACCATCAGATAGAAGGAATGCAGCAAGGTAACCCAGCGGGTTTCATCCGCATAACCGCGTATGAGGAAAATGGAAGAGGCGCAGCATGAATGAAACACACTCTATATTGGAGGATCATCACGGGGCTGGACTGTATGAAATTCGCATCAAGGGTCACCTGGCCGACCGGTGGGCCGAGTGGTTCGAAGGGTTGACTCTCACACGAGAAGACAATGGCGAGACGCTGTTATCCGGCCCGGTGGTGGACCAAGCCGCGTTGCATGGCTTACTGAAAAAAGTGCGTGATCTCGGTCTGCCCTTGCTCTCGGTCATGCAAGTTGAACCCACACAGGCGAAAGGGCCGGATGCCGGCAGCGGCACGGATGACCATCATTCGAAAAAGGAGACCAACACCTGAGCACCCATCACGACGGCAAATCATCCTATCAATCACCAATTGTGGTGATGACGCCTCACCACGTTTTGATCTACCCTGTCATTTGTACGCACGGTTCAGAAAACAGCTAAAACAAGGAGAAAAAGATGAAAACAACAGCCTCAAATCTGATTCGTTGGAGTGGTTTAGCAGCGATGGCAGCCGGGATCATTTTTGCGGGCATTCAGCCGATCCACCCCCCGGACGTTCTTTCATCGGTCACCACTGGTGCATGGGCCATCATCATGCCTCTGAAGCTGGCCATGTGCCTCCTTTTCCTCATCGGCATTGTGGGGCTCTACACCCGGCAAGTGGAACAGGCCGGGTGGCTGGGTCTGGCTGGTTTTCTCCTGTTTAGCCTCTCGTGGTGGCTCCAGACGGGCTATGTCTTCGCCGAAGTCTTTATCTTGCCCGTGTTGGCAACCGAGGCGCCGCAGTTCGTGGAGAGCTTCCTGGGCATCGTCAATGGCTCCCCCGGCGAGATGAACCTCGGCGCCCTCGTACCGACCTATGCCGCTGTAGGCATCCTGTACATGCTAGGCGGCCTGCTGGTGGGCATCGCGACGCTCCGCGCCGGCATCCTGCCGCGCTGGCCAGCCGGTCTGCTTGCCGTCACGGCGGTGGCGACCCCCGCGGCTGTGCTGCTCCCGCACCACATCCAGCGGTTAGCCGCAGTGCCGATGGGGATAGCACTGGCCTGGCTGGGCTATGCGCTTTGGTCTGAGCGGCGAGCGCAAGTCTCGGAATCCGTACTTGGCACGCCAAGCGCCCGCCTTCACCAAGCCGGAGCCAAGTAAGTTCTCTTGAAACGGTCTGGGATGGACAAGCGGTCATAGGATCGCTTGTCTGCTTCCACAATCAATCAACCGGTGACTCATGAATACGTTGGTTCTCACCCTCACTCGTGCCCTCTTGATTGGGCTTGGCGCAACGCTCACGTTTGATCTGTGGGGGTTGTTTCTCAAACATGCGTTTCAGATTCCGCCATCCAACCTCTGTCTGGTCGGGCGCTGGCTGGGCAACATGCCGGAAGGCATCTTTAGCCATGCCAATATTGTAGCTGCCCCCCGAAAGAGCGCTGAATGCACGATAGGCTGGATCGCCCACTACCTGATTGGCGTCACGTTCGCCATTGTTTTCGTTGCCTTCGCAGGCGCCCATTGGCTTCAGCAGCCGACGCTGCTTCCGGCCATCGGCTTCGGGGTTGTCACGGTCTTGGCGCCATTCTCCATCATGCAACCGGCATTTGGGCTCGGATTCGCCGCAGCAAAGCTGTCAAACCCTACGCCGGCCAGAGTGCGTAGTCTGATGAATCATACAGCGTTTGGTCTCGGTCTTTACCTGTTTGCACTGTTCATCAACTGGTTGCTACCGGGCTATTCATAGTAGGGCATTCGAAAGGCCACCTGTCGGCGTGGCGAATGGCAGATGCTTGGTCCAGGTTATTGCACCTTGAAATTCAGTTTCTACCTAAAGGGGTGACCGTCATGTCAGATGTATCGACCTTCAGGCTCTACATCTTGAGAGCCATGTACGTGTTCGCGGTCGTCGGTTTGGCGATCGAGAAGTTGCCAGCGCTCCTCCATCCGGCGAACCTGTCACCTGGGGACAG
>JAHDWG010000442.1 GCA_023384495.1 Caldilineaceae bacterium | reverse complement strand
GGCGTCGCTTCAGGATTTCTATGCGGGAGCCGCGCTCTCACAATTTGGGACCAGCTATCTTCATGCTTCGATGGGTATGTCGATGAGTTTTTCAGAGCTACAGCCGGTTGCCCAACGCACGTTGAGCGACGAAGCGGCGGACCGGCTCAAAGCTGCGATCCGTGGCGGGGCACTGCCGCCAGGCGCCCGTTTGATCGAACGCGACCTGGCTGAGCGGCTGGGCATGAGCCGCATCCCTATCCGCGAGGCGATTCAGCGGCTGGTCGAAGAGGGGCTGGTGCGCAAATTGCCCCACCGCGGCGCGGTGGTTTATGCCCCCACCCGTGGAGAAATCGAGGAGATCTCGTCGTTGCGTGTGGTGTTGGAGCGTTTTGTCGCCGAACGGGTGATCGAACGATGGGCGCCCGACCATGAACGAACCTTGCGCCAGATCGTGGAGGAAATGCGCCGGGCAGCCGGCCAACGCAATCTACAACAGGTCTATGAGCTAGATTATCGCTATCATTTACTCCTCTGGCAGATCGCCGACCATTCGCTCTTACTCGAAGTTATTTCCAGTTTGCGCACGCGCATCAACCGTTTTCTCTACGAGGCCAACAGTGCATTGACCTCCTCGCAACTGGAAATGCACATTGACAGCCACGATGACCTCATCGATGTGCTCAATTCCGGTGATGCCGCCCTGGCCCAGAGCACCTTTATGCAGCATGTATTGGGCGCCAAAGAACGAATTCTCACCTACTGCAACCTACCAGAAGCAGATGGCCACAATGGCTGACCAGGGCTTCAGTCTCAGCGACTGGCACTCGCTTTCTTCGCCACTTTAGCCACAACACCAAACATGCGGCCTTTGTCGACAACACCCACCGCCGTATGTCTAACCAATCAGCCTTGTTTACCAGATAGTAGTCGCACCATATTGCCGGATCAGCGGGTCATCCGTCAAAAGCTGCATCTCCTCTCGCTGGCTTTGAGCAACCAAGAGACGGTCAAACGGGTCACGATGGAGCAATGGCAGCGGATAGACCCGTAAAGTATGGCTTAATTGGATGGCTAACACGTTAAACTGTTGAGCAACAACTGGTCAGCAATAAACTGCTCAAGATTGCCTGGCAGTGTCAGTTTGCCGATCCGGGCTTTGATCGCGATCTCCCAGCCACTGGCTGCGCTAAAATAGAGCTCGTTATTGCCATCGCTGATGAGTGCTCGCGCTGTGGATGAGAGGCGTGAGTCGTCGTCAATCCACCAAAGAAACGAATGGGTATCGAGCAAGATGCGCATGCCACAGTTTGGGTGAATAGCTCAGATTGGCTTACCTTCAAATTCGTCCAGTAGATCATCAGGCAACGGTGCGTTAAAATCCGGTGCCATCCAAATTTTGCCTTTAGCTGTGCCGGGCAGCCGTTGAGTTGGTTTTTGTGTAAAGGGCACGATGCGCGCAATCGGTTTTCCTGCTTTGGCAATGACAATTTCTTCGCCAGCGATCACGCGCTGGAGCAACTTGGAAAGTTGGGTTTTTGCTTCGTGGATATTGATCATGACAGACAATTGGGCTCCCTCTCTACCCTAACTGAGTCGAACAAACCGCCAGTAGGGGTTCGTTACAAAGCAGATTTTCAAAAGGCAACCCTTATGTTGCTCAAATTTTGTCAGACGTGATGGACTTCATTAGCGTGCGGTTGCTCATTTATTGTAAACTAAGTCATGGACTAAGTCAACAGGGCCGCAGGCGCGTATTCTGGTTGACAGTCGCGATCCTGTTGGCGCACCCGTCACCCCTTCACCGCCCCAGCCGTCAACCCCGAAATGATGTAGCGTTGCATGACGAGATAAAAGACGACGGGCAGAATCGAAAAGACCAACCCGGCGGCCATATACTGCTCCACCGGCGTAAAACCGGTGGCCTTCAACGTGGTGAGACCGACCGAGGCCGGTTGAAACTGGGCGCTGGTCAGCATGATCACGGCAAAGAGAAACTCGTTCCAGGCTGAAAAGAACGAGACGACCGCCACCGCCACCAGGCCCGGCAGCGACAGCGGCAGCACAATGTGCCAGAGCACACTCAGTTCGGTGCAGCCATCCACCACCCCGGCATCCAACACTTCCAGCGGGACGGTGTCGAAGACCCCTTTCAGAATCCAGATACAGATCGGCAGGGCAAACGCAGTGTTGACCAGCGCCAGCGCCGGCAGGCTATCCACCAGGTTCAGCCGCCGGTAGATGATGTAGAGCGGGATCACAATCAGGATTTCGGGCAGCATCTGCGTGACCAGCAGAAACAGCCCAAAAGTGGAGCGCCCCTTCCAGCGTAGGCTGGAGAGCGCATAGGCGCCCAACACCGTCAGCGCCGTACAGAGCAACATCGCCATGGACGCAATCAGAAACGAATTGCGCAGCCAACGCGCAATCGGGTGATTGGCAAAGAGGTCGGCAAACTGGTGAAAGGTGATCTCCTGCGGAAAGAGCGGCGGCGGATAGTGCAAGGTGTATTTGCTCGGCTGGAAAGTGCTCACCAACATCCAGTAGATCGGGAAGATCGTCATCAGCGAGACCACGGCCACGGCCACATAGAGCAGAATCCTGCCCAGCATTCGCCCTGGTTTGACCGGTCGAGGGGTGGTTGCCGCCCCTGTTGCACTGTAACCCATCTCAAGCATTCTCCCGCGCCCGGCGTGATTGCAGCACGATAAAGAAGATGGCAATCACCAACGAGACGACAAACCCCGCCACGCCCAACGCTGTGGCATAGGAATAATCATAAAAACGAAAGGCCGTGTTAAAGATGCGCATGACAATCGTCTCGGTGGCGCCCGACGGCCCTCCGCCCGTCATCAGATAGATGATGACAAATTGTTTGAACGAGAAGATCGAGGCCAGCACCACCAACAACTCCAGCGTGGAGCGAATGCTGGGGATGGTGATATTCCAAAAGAGTTGCAGCGGGCTGGCGCCATCCACCTTGGCCGCCTCATAGAGTTCCTGGGGCACGGACTGCAGGGCGGCCAGGATCACCAGGCTGTAGAAGGGAAAAGCCTTCCACGAGGCGATCAGCACCACCCACATCATCGCCAGCCAGGGCACTTGCAACCACTGCGGGTTTTGCGTGACGCCGGGAATCCAGCGCACCAACAGATTGACCACGCCAAACTGCGGGCTGAGGATCCAGATAAAGATCATCACCACCGGCACTTCGGGAAAGGCCCAGGGCAGCATGAGCGAAGCGCGCGCCGCCGGTCGCAAAGGAAAGGGGCGGTTGAACAGCAACGCCGTCACCAACCCGGCGCCCACTGCCACCACGATTACCAGCACCGTGAAGACGAGCGTCGTCTGCATTACCTTCCAAAAGGCGGGGTCGCTGAACATGCGTTGGTAGTTGTCCAGCCCCACCCAGCGGGGCGGCCGGTTGGCGGCCAGCTCGATCTGCTGAAAACTGCCGAGGATGCCCTGGGTAATGGGGTAGACGACCAACGCCACCTCATAGAGGATGATCGGGAGCACCAATATGTATGGCAACAGGTGAAGACGCCGGCGGGCGGGCGGGGCCGCTTTAGCCTGGCTCATCTGCCCGGCTGGGCTGCTGGCGTCTGCGCGATAACTCATCGGAGCGGGCTCTCCTCTACTCATCTCGTGGCGCCAACGAAAAACGGGGGACGACCATCGGGTTGACGATGTTCTCTGCCAGCGGCCAGCGCCCGCTCAAGATGTCGAGAATATTCTGTATCCCCGTCATGCGCATCTCTTCGGCTGATTGCACCGAGCCGGCCGCCACGTGCGGGGTCAGGATCACGTTCTCCATGTCGGTCAACGGGTGCAGGCGCGGCGGGATCTGGTCGGTAAAGACATCGATCAGTTCAAAGGTGTCGAGCCCCGCGCCCGCCAACCGGCCCTGCCGCAGGGCCTCAAACAGTGCCGATTCGTCCACCAGCGCACCGCGCGAGGTGTTGATCAGACAGGCGGTCGGTTTCATCTTTTGCAGCGCGGCGCTGTCGATCAAATGATAGGTGGCATCCGTCAACGGCAGGTGCAGCGACACATAATCCGATTCACGCAGGATCGTCTCTAGATCGGTCATGACCACGCCAAGCGCATCGGCCTGGTCGGTGGGCGCTTGTTTGTTGTTGCGCGTTGCCAGCACCCGCATGCCAAAACCGCGCGCCCGCCGCGCCATATGGATTGCGCTGCGCCCAAAGCCAACCAGACCGAGCGTGGCGGCGCTGACTCGTTGGTTGCTGCTCACCGCTCGCCGGGCGCGCGCCAGGTTGCCCTCGGCCATGGCATTCTGCGTGACTGTCAGCTTGCGCGCCAGGCTCAACAACATCGCCATGGCGTGGTCGGCCTGTTCTTCCACGCAAAAGTAGGGTGTGTTCGCCACCACGATCCCCAACTCGGTGGCGCGCGCTACATCAATTTTGTCGGTGCCGGCGCCCAGGCGTGCAATTGCCCGGCAGCGCGCCATGCCCTCTACGACACGGGTAGGCAAACGAGTGCCTACCAGCGCCACAATATCGGCATCCTGCACCAGCGGGATCAACTCATCGGGCTCTTCCGCATCCACCACGGTCACCGCCAGACCCTGCGCCGCAAACGCAGCCAACTCGGCCTCGCCAGGAAAGAAGACCGGCGCGGTCAAGCGGACAATCTTGTAATCAGAGAATCGAGTGTTGAATTGCATAGCAGCTATCGTAAACTAAAATTCTGGCAGATGAAAAAGCATCCACAGATTGCGCAGATTTTGCCCGCGGAGTGGGCCAAGCCCCAAGGGTCCCACCCAGGACGATTTTGTATTGCAGAAAGTTACTGCGAACCATGCAAGTAGGTGACCCGATTCAATCGTAGGTCGGGCTACTAGCCCGACCTACGAGCGTTAGGAGTGCTATCCGCGCCAATCCGCTCAATCCGCAACATCCGCGGTCTATAGTGAATCTTATCCCTTTGTCGAACCGGCCGTGATGCCACTGACAAAGCGGTCGGTAAAGAAGAGATAGAGCAACGCGACCGGCAGCGACGAGAGGGTGGCCGCCGCCATCAGCGGCCCCCAATAGAACCAATCGCCGCCGGTGAAGGCGCCGATGACACCGTTGGTCAACATCTTGTTGCCTTCGCCGCTCACAAAGACAATCGAGTAGAGCAACTCGTTCCAGGAGGCCGTAAACGAAAAAATGGCCGCTGTGATGATGCCCGGCCAGGCCATCGGTAGCGTAATCCGCACGATGGCGCCGATGCGGCTGGCCCCATCCACCATGGCGCACTCTTCCGGCTCATGGGGCAGATTGGCAAAGTAGCCGCTCAACAGCCAGGTGCAGAAGGGGATCAGCAGGGTGGGGTAGGTCAGCATCAGCGCCGGCAGTCCACCCAGCAAACCCCAATCCTTCAAGATCTGCGCCAGCGGCACAAAGAGAAAGTTCTTGGGCGCAAGGTAGACGATAAAGACCAGTGTGCCTGCCAATGCCGCACCGGCAAAACGCAGACGCGCAATGGCAAACCCGGCCATCACCGAGACAATCACCGAGATGACCGTGGTGATCGCCGAGACTACGACTGTGTTGCGAAACCAGACAAAATAGTAAGGAGTCTGAAATACGGATAGGTAGTTGTCCAGACTCGGATTTTTTGGCACGAGAAAATTGCCGCTGAAGTCGTAAATCTCCACTTCATATTTGAAGGAAGTAATGAGACCCCAGTAGAACGGGAAGAGCAAGAAGCCCATCACCGCCCCCAGCAGTAGATAAAAGGGCGCCGAGCGGCGGATCGCGCGGACAAGGCGAGCAAGTTTCATAACAGTCAGTCCTGGTTTTGACGACGCACACTGATCAAAGAGGCAATGACCAGCAACACCAATACCGGAAACATGGTCATTGTCACTGCTGCGCCCAGACCGATCATCCCCCCCGACAGCGACAGGCTATACGCGGTGAGCGCAAACAGAGTGGTGGCATTATTGGGCCCGCCGCGCGTGAGCAAGAAGGGCAGGTCGAAGTCACTCAGCGTGCTGATCGTCGAAA
>JAHDWG010000441.1 GCA_023384495.1 Caldilineaceae bacterium | reverse complement strand
AGAAAAATGTAGGCTACTTGTACAGAGAGACGCTGTCCAACTGGTGCATCTATACCGTGGGTTCTGCTGTGGGCCCAAACCAACAATTGGCCCACAGCTGGCGTATCGACGATCGTATGATCTGAGGCCAAATGCATTGCGGCGATATACTCATCGGCATTATCCAACAGGCTGGCCGTCAGCAAAAAGACCTCGCGCCAGCGCCGGTCGGTCAAGTGATTGCGGATCAGGTTGCCCGTTACCCCTCGGCCATGATTCTCGGCCAGGTAGCGGGCGGTTAGGTATTCCTGAAAGGTGAGGTGCGAGAAGGAATAGATGCCCTGCGCCCGCTCGACCAGGATACCATGTTGCGCTTCCATAGCTTTGAGAAGGGTCGTTCCATCCAGCGCATCGGCCGGCGGCGCGCCGGGCAACGTCACCAAATACTCGACAATCCAGCGCTCCAGGTCACGCTGGCGGAAAAAGAGTTCGCCCTTTTCAAAGGTGGGCACGGCAATGCGCATCAAGAGTTGCAATTTGCGTTTATTGGAAAGCTCACGGTAGACCTCGTCGCGCTGGATCGCACGGCTGGTATCCCATTTGCGCAGCAAGGTCTCCAGCGCATCCTCATACAACTCGGCGCGGCTGGGTGGGAAACGCATGTTGTTGTCAAAGGTGAGGCAGAGCAAAGAGAGGAGGAGCGGCGTGTTGCAGAGTTCGGCCAGCCCCCGGTGTTCTGGTTTGGCCAGTTCGGTGGTGAAAGTTTCAAACTTTTTTTCCTGCTCGCCAAACCATTTGCGCGCATACTCACGCACCTGGTCGGGGGTGAAATCGGCCACCTCGACATCGGCAAACCCGGCAAAGGCGTAGTCGCTGGCGGCAATGCGACAGGTGATGAGGTGTTGGGACTTGTCATACTTGCGGGCAAACTCTTGCAACAGACGGGTCAGGCGGCGGCGTTGATTTTGCTCCTGTTTCACCTCGTCCAAGCCGTCAAACAGAACCAGCGCTCGCCCTTCTTTTAGCAGGTAGTCGATAAAGAGTTCGGCGTCGGGAAAGTCACAGATCTCAAATTGCTCGACAAGAAAGGGCAGCAGCGCGGCCTGGTCTCCTTTGCCCCACCGGCTGTCGGCCCAGTAGTTTAGCGAGACAAAGATCGGGATACGCGGCAATTGTTTATGCGCAGCCTGAACCGTAATGTATTTGAGAAGCGTCGTTTTGCCCGCGCCGGGCTTGCCCAGGATAAAGAGATTCTGGTTTGTTTTGACCAGGTCCAGGCCGTGAATCCGCCGCCCTGGCTGGCGCTGGAAGTCAACGCGGTCAGCGCCCTGCTTACGGAGTTCGTCAATATCATAGCGCTGGCGCGCCGTTGGCCTGTCCAGAATATAGACCCCGGTAAAGATCTCTCCTAGCGAGACATCGGCTGAACTGCCGAGAATGCGGACCCGGTCGTATAGTCGGATGATTTTGTCGAGATAGGCTTGTTCAGCTTTGGGCCAATCAAAGGCGCGCCAGCGCTGGAAGGTGGTCTCGCTCACCTGGCTTTTGGACAAGAACTCGCGCAGCTTTTCCCAATCGAGCGCGACCAGGAAGTTGAACTGGTCGCGGCCGACAAAGTCTCTGCCCGTCTGCACATCCTCAGCGGATGCCCCGCCGCCTGTGTGGATGGTTGTATCGCCGTCTGTCATTGGCTTGTTCCCGCAAACGACAAGATGCCTGGAAAAGAAAGGTGGTTCATTGGGAACTCTGGGGGTTGACACCGCCCCGCCATGAATGGACGGGGCTAACCTCAACGGAAGGCCAGTTAACCGGCCTTGGTATTGTTGCTAGCCCAGTGGCTTTCGCTTTCGCCCTGGGCGATCTCTGTCAACCCCCTGAGATCCGGTTGAACCAGGAAGGTTTGGATGTTATACTCCATCAGCCTTTCAAATCGTTTCTCCTTCACCCACAGCGCATCGCAAAGGGCGCAACTGCAATCCCCGTTTGACGTATGTATAATTATATGCATAATTACAGTTATGCGCTTCACCTGGCACGAACTCAAACGACAAGCAACTCTCCAAAGACGTGGCCTGGATTTTGCCGAGGTAGAACAGGTCTTTGCGGGGCCGACCTTTACCTTTGAGGATGACCGCAAAGACTACGGCGAGCAGCGGTGGGTTACGCTTGGCGTGCTACGAGCGGTGGTTGTGGTGATTGTCCATACTGAGACCAAAGATGAGATTCGTGTGATTTCCATGCGTAGGGCTGACAGAGATGAACAACAACTTTTCTTCTCCAACCTTTGATGACCCGGATGAATATCCGAAAGTGACGCAGGCTGACCTGGATCGAGCAGTGTTCCGTGTAGGGCTGAAGCCGGCGCCTCGCAAGCGGCGAGTGACCATCCTATTGGATACTGTGCTCATCGACTACTTCAAGGCCAAAGCGGGTGAGCGTGGCTATCAGACCTTGATCAATGAAACGCTACGGCGGTCGATTGAGCGCGACGACCTGGAAGAGACCTTGCGGCGTGTGATTCGGGAAGAACTACACCGCGAACTCCCGCCGGCCACTGCTTGACAGATCCTACCCCAGCGTAGTCACCATCACCCAGAACGGTGATTTCCCCACGGCGTAATCTTGCAGCGGATACAGCGCACCGCTGGCCAGGTCGACGCGATAGGCGGTCATGCGGTCGGCGGCCTCGCCGGCGCAGTAGAGATACGCGCCGGTCGGGTCGATGTTGAAGGAGCGCGGGCTGGCGGGGACAGCAAAGTGGCCGAAGGGGCTGAGCGCGCCGTCGGCAGCGATGTTGAAGCCGGCAATGCTGTCGTGCCCCCGATTGGAGGCATAGAGCCACTTGCCGTTGGGGTGGACTTCCACATGCGCCGTGTATCCCCCCTCGCCATAGTCCGCGGGCAAGGTCGAGAGATGCTGGAAGATCGTGAGCGCGCCTCGTTGGGCGTCAAAGCGATGGGCGGTCACCGTGTTGCCCTGTTCGTTGACAATATAGGCGACATCCCCCTGCGGGCGGAAACAGATGTGGCGCGGGCCGGTGTTGTCGTCGGGGGGCGTCAGCTCGGCTGGCTCGTTGGGTGCGAGCAGCCCCGTGTTGTGGTCGAAGCGAAATTGGCTCGTCTTGTTGGTCGGGCAGACGTGAGGGACAAAGACAAAACGTTCCTGCGCTATGCCCACTGCGTGGGCCTTTTCGCCCGTATTGACATATTGCGCCAGCTCGCCGATGGCCCCGTCCGCACCAAGCCGGTGTACGGTGATCCCACCGCCGGTGTAATAGGCGGTCAGCAGGAAGCGCCCGTTCTGGTCGGTGATGAGATGGGCCGGGGTCTCGATCCCGGTGTCGATCTTG
Source organism: Caldilineaceae bacterium (assembly GCA_023384495.1). Classification (GTDB taxonomy): domain Bacteria; phylum Chloroflexota; class Anaerolineae; order Caldilineales; family Caldilineaceae; genus CFX5. Next base: position 2,694 of record JAHDWG010000441.1, on the reverse strand, counting down.
TTGATCAGCGTGAGCTCGCCTGAGGCTGCATCGAACCGAAAGCTCGCCAGGGTCGTCGATTCCACGTGACCGTCATAGAGCACCCGGCCATTGGGGTGAAGCCAGAGCGGACCCGACGGGCCATGGGCATTGCTCGTCGCACGAAGCTGGAGCGCGCCCGACTGCGGGTCAAGGTCATAGAGTTTGATCGTTTCATCGCCGGTCAGCGAAACAAAAAGAACGATGCGGCGCTTGCTGGATTGGGTCATCAATGTGGCTCCTGTGTCATCTTGTTAAGTCTGTCATTTCCCTGTATGTTCCACCAGCGTCACCAGCCGCGCATAGGCCGCCTCCCAACCGTCGCGCGCGGTCGCCGGCTCATAGGTGGTCACCTCGAACGAGCGGCGGACGAGCTCACGGCCCTGCGCCAGCGACCCCACCAGCCCCAAGGCCATGGCCTGCACAATAAGATTGCCAATCGCGGTCGCCTCGACCGGGCCGGCCACCACCGGGCGCCCGGTGGCGTCGGCGGTGAACTGGCAGAGCAACCCGTTTTGCGTTCCGCCCCCCACAATGTGGATCGGGGCGAGGCGGCGGCCCAGGATCGTCTCCAGCTTTTCGAGCACCCAGCGATATTTGAGCGCCAGGCTCTCCAGCACACACCGAATGACCTCGCCCTTGCTCTCTGGGATGGGCTGCCCCGTCTCCCGGCAGAGGCTGCGCACCCGATCGGGCATTTCATCGCCCGGCTCGCTTGGCTTGAGAAAGCGCAGGTCATCGGGGTCGATGAGGGCGTGGAAGGGGCTGGCCTGCGCGGCCAGTGCGGTCAATTCGGCGTAACTTTGTTCGGCCCCCTGACGGGCCCACGCCCGGCGACACTCCTGCACAATCCACAGGCCGGCTACATTCTTGCTCAGGCGAAAGGTGTGATTGACGCCCCCCTCATTGGTGAAGTTGAAGGCGAGGCTCTGCTCGTTGACCACCGCATCCGGCGTTTCGGCGCCCACAATCGACCAGGTGCCCGAGCTGATCCACGCAAAATCGGCGCCCGCCGCCGGCGCCGCCGCCACCGCCGAACCGGTGTCGTGACAGGCCGGCGCGATCACGGGCAGCCCCTCGCCCAGGCCGACCTCGGCGGCCACGCCCGGCAACAGCGCGCCCAACACCGCGCCCGGCTGCACAATCTCCGGGAAGATGGGGGTGGGGACGCCCAGCGCATCGAGCATGGGCAACGCCCACTGGCGTTGGATGGGGTTGTAGCACTGGGTGGTGGTGGCGTTGCTAAACTCGCAGACCTTGCGGCCCGTCAACCAGTAGTTGAAGAGGTCAGGGATGGTCAGAAAGGTCTGGGCGATCTCCAGCGCCGGCGCCCGTTGCTGCACCAGGGCGACGAGCTGATAGAGGGTGTTGATGGGCATAAACTGGATGCCCGTTTGGGCGAAGATTTCGGCTCGGGGCACACGGGCAAACGCGGCGTCCATCATGCCGTCGGTGCGGCTGTCGCGGTAGTGATAGGGATTGCCAATCAGCGCGCCCGTGCGGTCGAGCAGCCCAAAGTCCACCCCCCAGGTGTCGAGCCCCAGGCTGCGCAGGTTTGCGCTCGGCTGATGGCGCGCCAGTGCGATCCCGTGTTTGATTTCCCCCCAGAGACGCAGCACGTCCCAGTGCAAGCCGTCCGGCGTGCGCACCGGCGTATTAGGGAAGCGATGAACGTCGTCGAGCGCGAGCCGGTCGCCGTCAAAACGGCCCAACAGGGCGCGCCCGCTTTCGGCGCCCAGGTCGAATGCCAATAGATCATGCGTCGTGGACATGGGCAAACTCATACTCTCCCGGACAAGGTGGTGACGTGTTGTGGATGATCGTGGGTACTTTATCATCCGGGCCGCTGCCTGTCAATTGGTGGGGGGCTAGATGGTCTACTTCAGATTGGAGGCGAGATGAGTGCTCTCCGCCGGTCACGGATCGGCGGAGAGCACTTCTGCTAAACTCGAATTGCGCCAGGCGGCGGCGGGAACACAAAACCGCGGCCGCGCGGCAGCCCAGGGGTGCTCGCCACAGCCGCGGCTGTCGGATTACGCCTGCACGTGCGCTTCGAGGAACCAGAGCGCCTTGTCCAGCTCACGCGAGAGGCCGGTGAACAGATCGGCGGTGCCCATGTCGCCCACCTCGTCGGCCGTGTCAATCGCCGCCCGCGTCGAGCCGGCCACGGTGGCGTAGCGCTCGACCAGCGCCTGCACGCTTTCCATCCCATTCACCACAAGCGGGAAATCGGGCAGGCGGCTCATCTCCGCCGCCATGTGGATCGTCCCGTGGGCTGAACCGCCCAGCGCGGTCACCCGTTCGGCAATCTCGTCAATCGGCTCGAGCAGCTTGGCGGCCAGGTCGTCGTACAGTTCGTGGAGCGCGTAGAACTGTGCGCCTTTGACATTCCAATGCGCCTGTTTGGTCTGGCTGTAGAGGTCAAAGGTGTCGGCCAACTGCTGGTTGAGCAGCGTGATCATCTGGTCGCGCACCTTGCCCTTGAGATCGATGTGGGTGTCAAATTGCTTTGTCTTTGCCATGATTAGGTCTCCTTCTTGAACGCCGATCCGAATGACTGCTCTGGTGGGATTTGACAATCCCACCAGAGCAGTCATTCGGATTAGTTCTGTGTCGGGTAGTCATCCCGATGATGCCACCACCCGGTAGGATTCCATCAACGAGCGGCTCGTTACG
>JAHDWG010000440.1 GCA_023384495.1 Caldilineaceae bacterium | reverse complement strand
CCAAAGGGGATCACCACCAGGATCATGCGATCGGCGGGGACGTTGAGCAGCTCTTTGACCGCGGGCGTGTTCACATTGCCCACCCAGTTGGAGCCAACGCCCATCTCCCAGGCCGCCAGCATCATATCTTGCGTGGCGCGGGCGCCATCGATGTAGCCCACAGGGGCTTCGGGCGTGACCACCGCGACGGCCAGCGGTGCGTTGGCAATGTACGGGCCAGTGGAGGCCAACTCGCCCAGCCGGCGCAGAGAATCGGGATTGCGCACCACCACAAAGTCCCACTGCTGGCGGTTGCGCGAGCTGCCGGTCAGCCGGCCTGCCTCCACAATGCGCGTCACCACCTCGTCGGGGATGGGGATAGCCTGATACTCGCGCACGGCGAGCATGGTTTTGATGCCTTCGAAGAGTTGCATGGTTGCCTCCTTTATGCCCCCAATTCTTTGCGCACACGCTCGGCTACGCCCTTGGCGTCCAGCCCGTAGTGTTGATAGAGGGGATAGGGCGCGGCAATGGCCGAATACTCGTCCGACGGGAAGCCAATGCGCACCAGGTTGACGCCGTCGATGCGGTTGTCGACGATGGCGTCGGCCACCGCGGTGGCGACGCCGCCGCGCGTGTTATGTTCTTCGGCCACAAAGACCTGGCGCGACTCCTCGATGAGCGAGAGCACGCCCTCGGTATCAAAGGGCTGGATGGTGTGCAGGTCGGCCACGGTCATGCTCACCCCGTCGGCGGCGAGCGTCTCGGCGGCCTGGCGCGCCGCCGCCACCATGATGCCGTTGGCGAAGATCACACCGTCGGACCCTTTGCGCAGCACGCTGACCTTGCCGTATTCCCACGGTTCGCCCTCGTTGTAGACATCGGCCTCGCGCCCGCGGCCCAGGCGGAAGTAGATGGGCCCCTCCACATCGACGGTCTGGCGCAGCGCCTGTTCGATGCTATAAGCGTCGGCGGGGCAGACGATCTTGAGGTTGGCGATGGAGCGCATGATGCCAATGTCTTCGGTGGCATGGTGTGAGGTGCCGTAATAGCCCAGTGAGATGCCGGCGTGGTGCCCCAACAGACGCACGGGCAAGTTGGGGTAGGCGCAGTCGGTGCGGATATGCTCGCAGCAGAGCAGCCCCAGGAACGAGGCGAAGGTGGCCACATAGGGGATCATGCCGGTGGTGGCCAGGCCGGCGGCCGCGCTCACCATGTTCTGTTCGGCAATGCCCAGGTTGAAAAAGCGATCTGGGTGCCTATACGAAAATTCGATGGTGCGGTTGCTAAAGCCCAGATCAGCCGTGAGCACACAGATGCGCGGGTCGCTGTCGGCCAGATCCGAAAGCACGCGGGCGGCCACCGCCGAGTGCGCCTGTGTGCGCAACATGCCCAGGTGCCACGAATCCTTGTCTTGCATCTCGATGCCGGCGGAATGAATGTCAATGGTGGTCATAACGGGTTCTTGTCCTTGTACCGTGAAATCCTCAAGAATTCCTTCAAATCTCTTTCTCGCTGGAGATTTGACAGGATTGGGTGAAATGGGTGGCGCTCAGGCCCACTCGTAGCGCTTGATGTCCTCAATCGTCTGCTGCGCATCGACGCCGGCCAGATAGCCCAGGTGCCAGACGCGTGAATTCTCCATCCAACTGACGCCTTTGCCCTTAATCGTGTGGGCGACAATCATCTGGGGTTTGTCGCTGGCGGTGGGAAGGTTGTCAAAGAGATCCACCAGCGCCTGCAGATCGTGGCCGTCCACCTCGTGGACTTGCCAGCCAAAGGCGCGCCATTTATCGGCCAGCGGCTCGATGCGCATGGTCTCTTCGGTCATGCCATCCAGCCCCATACCGTTACGGTCGATGATGCCGATCAGGTTGCCGGCTCTGAAATGCGACGCCGCCTGCGCCGCCTCCCAGATCTGCCCCTCATTGAGCTCGCCGTCACCCAGCAACACAAAGACGCGCCCCGGCGACTTGCGGGTTTGCAGCCCCAACGCCATGCCCAGGCCAATGCTCAGCCCGTGCCCCAGCGAGCCGGAACTAAAGTCGATACCCGGCACTTTTTTCATGTCGGGGTGGTCGCCCAGCGGCGAGCCGATGCGTGCGTAGTTATCGAGCCACTCCTCCGGGAAGTAGCCCTTGTCGGCGAGGATGGGGTAGACGCCCACCGCGCAATGGCCCTTGGAGAGGATCAGCCGGTCACGGTCGGGCCATTGGGGGTCCTCATTGATCTGCATGGTGTGATAATAGAGGACCGAAAAAATTTCCGCAGCCGAGAAGACAGAAGTATAGTGACCGCTTTTGGCGATCTCGATCAGACGCACCGTCTCGGTGCGGATCCACTGCGCGCGCTCGCGCAACAGGTCTAGATTGGCGCTGCTCATGGCAATTGCCCCTTCGATGGATGGTGTGGATGGCCGGTTGGCGACGGTCGAGCGCCGCCGACATGCGGCCTTCAATTCGATTTGGATAGAATGGACCCATCTTACCATTGCCCATGCGCTCGCGCAACAAAGCGAAAATCGACGAGAGTATCCTCCACGACAGAGTGCGACGCACTGGCCCGCATCACTCCTGTATGACCACTCTGTTCCGGGCCTGTGCGTCGCACTCCACCGTTTCTTAGGCGCCACCCTGTTACCTGACCCGCCCTTATTCTGGATGCACCCTGATTGGCGCGACAGTTTGCCTCGGCGAAAAGGTGATGATATAAGGAAGGGTGGGCGCGTTATCCGCGCCGTCGGTCACCGCGGATGGAACGTTCGAATAGACATTTGACGTTTGAAGTATGCTATGACCACCACAAGAACGCGCATTCTGATGGCCCTACCGGTCGCGCTGGTTGGGCTGGCTGTTGCCGCCGCGCTGATCGCCGGCTCCATGCGCTACGGCGGCGCCGACGCGCTCATGCGGCGCATGCAGGCCGAGGTGATGGCGCACCGGCCCAATCGCTATCCGCCGCTGGTGCCCACGCCGCTGCCCATCGTGGCGGCGCCCGTTGTGGCCCAGCAGTTGCCGGCCGGCCCCGGTGACGCGGCCGCGCCCCCCACAGCCACGGCCACCGCCACAACGATTCCCACGCCAGCCGACGAGGCAGTCTTGCCCAAACCGACCCCAACGCACGAGCCACCGCCCACCGCTCCGCCACGCTATCGCCCGGCGCAATCGGCGGTGGAACTGACCGGCTTTCGTCACACGTGGCAGACGTGGAACAACTGTGGCCCCGCAACGCTCGCCATCCAGCTCAGCTTCTGGGGCTCCGCCGTCGGCCAGGAGAGAGCCGGCGCCGCGCTGCGCACCCACCAGGATGACAAGAACGTGATGCCCGAAGAGCTCGCCGCCTTTGCGCGCGCCCAAGGTTTTGAGGCGCGTGTGCTGGTCAACGGCAACCGCGACCGGCTGCGCCTGCTGCTGAGCAACGGGCTGCCCGTGCTGGTCGAGACGTGGCTGGAGGAGGAGCCGAATGATGGTATGGGCCACTACCGGCTGTTGACCGGCTACGATGACGCCGCCGGTTATTGGATTGCGTATGACACCTATGTAACCCGCAACCTGCGCAGCCCCGGTGGGCCATATCGAGGGATTCAGATCCCCTATGACGAATTCGACCGCCACTGGCAGGTCTTCAACCATCTATATGTGCTGGTCTACCCAGTCACCGAGGCCGCGCTGGTGGCCGAGATCCTGGGTGGGGATGGCGATGCATCGAGCATGTGGCGGGCCGCGTTGGCGCAAACCGAGGCTGCGGTGACAAACCAACCCGGCAACGCCTTCGCCTGGTTCAACCTGGGCACAAACCTAGTCGCCTTTGGGCGCTATGCCGAAGCGGCCAGCGCCTATGACCAGGCGCGGCGGCTTGGGCTGCCCTGGCGCATGTTGTGGTATCAGTTTGGCCCCTTCGTTGCCTATCACAACGTAGGGCGGCATGAAGAGGTGCTGGCGCTGACCGACGCCACGCTGCGCACCACAACCAGCGTCGAGGAGGTCCACCACTGGCGGGGCATGGCGCTCGCCGCGCTGGGCAATCGCGCCGCAGCGGAACAGGCCTGGCGGCGGGCGCTTGCGCTGAACCCGCGATATCAAGAGGCGCTGGCGGCGTTGGGGGAAGGTTGAGCATTCAGACCGACCAAACGCGCCGCGAGCGTCACATTCTGTTCAACACCTTGATCGTCGCGCTCTCGTTTGGGCTGTCGGCGGCCATGGGGTTGGTGCGCAACATGATCATCGCCCGCCACTTTGGGTTGGGCGCCGAGTTGGATGCCTACTATGCAGCCTTCAAGCTGCCCGACCTGCTCTTCACCGTGGTGGCGGGGGGCGCGCTGGCCACGGCCTTTATCCCTGTCTTCACTGAGCGGATTGCTGTCGAGGATCGCGCCGGCGCATGGCGGCTGGCCAGCGCCATCACCAACCTGGTGGTGCTCGTCGTATGCCTGTTGGCCTTGCTGGCGGCGCTTTTTGCGCCGTGGCTGGTGCGCATCGTTCTGGCCCCGGGGTTTGACGCGGCGCAACAGGCCGAGACGGTGACGCTCATGCGGTTGGTGCTGCTCTCGACGCTCTGTTTTGGGGTGAGCGCCATCCAGAGCAGCATCTTGCACAGCTTCAAACACTTTCTGCTCCCGGCGCTGGCGCCCGTGGTTTATCCCGTGGGGATCATCATCGGCGCGCTCTGGCTGGCGCCGGAATGGGGTGTGCGTGGGTTGGCCGTGGGCGCCATCCTCGGTTCGCTCCTTCACCTGCTGGTCAAGATTCCCATGCTCGTACGCATCGGTTTCCGCTGGCTGCCCGTGGTCGATCTACGCAACCCGGCGGTGGGGCGCGTGCTCGTGTTGATGGGGCCGCGCGTGCTGGACTTGGGCGTCTTTCACCTGATGCTGGTGGTGAACACCAACCTGGCCTCGAGGCTTGCGCCGGGCAGCGTCAGCGCGTTGGAGTGGGGCTGGGAGTTTCAGCAGTTGCCCGAAACGATCATCGGCACCGCGTTTGGGCTGGTGGCCTTCCCCACGTTGGCCGACCTGGCCGCGCGGGGTGACCGCGCCGGCCTGCGCGCCACGCTGGGCGATGCGCTGCGCATGGTGATCACCTTGACTGCGCCGGCCACGGTGGGGCTGATCCTGTTGGGCCGCCCGCTGATCGAGCTGGTCTATGAGCGCGGCGCGTTTGACCCGCAGGCCACCGAGGCCGTCTATGTTGCGTTGGTCTTCTATACGCTGGGGCTGGTGGGCCACAGCAGCCTGGAATTGGTGGCTCGCGCCTTTTTTGCCCTGCAAGATACGGTCACGCCATTGTTGGTAGCGGTTGGGGCGGCGATTGTGCAGGTGTTGCTGGCCTTGGCGTTGATGGGGGGCATGGGGCATGGCGGATTGGCGCTGGCGAACTCGATTGCCATTAGCGCAGAAGTCCTTCTGCTCCTGTGGATTTTGCGGCGACGCCTGGGGGGCGTGGAAGGGTGGCAGACGCTCCAGTTGGCCGGGCGCGTAGCGCTGGCCTCGCTGCTCATGGGCGTTGCGGTCTGGCTTCTGCTTCCGCATCTGCTGCGGATCGGGGTTCCACTGCCCAGCGCAGCGACTGCGATCGTAGGCGGGAGCGTAATCGGCGCGATCGTTTTCCTCGTCAGCGGGTATGCGTTGCAGATAACCACCTTGCAACGTTTGCCCGCGTACGTCATGCGGCGGGGCTGAAATCGGTGCGGCTGTCCTTTTCAAGTTTGCGCTTGCCCTGGGCTGGTGGTGCGAGCAAATTGACGGGCGATGCATTTCTCGCTATGATGCAGCGATATAACCCGCACCACAGTCGAAGAGCGTCATCGGTAACGAGAATGCATGGAAACCCATCACGCAACCGCAGTTGCCAATTCGCAAATGCACATGCCCACCGAACAGATGGTGTGCGAGATTCTCGAAGCCACGTCAGCGCACACAGGGGGCGATTTCTTCCGGGCGCTGGTCTCTCATCTGGCGCGCGCCTTGCAGACGCGTCATGCTTTTGTCACCGAATGCACAGACCATCGCATGACTCGTGTGCGGACACTTGCCTATGCAAAGAACGGTGAAC
>JAHDWG010000439.1 GCA_023384495.1 Caldilineaceae bacterium | reverse complement strand
CCGTAGCGACCGGTCTCTGTGGCCTTGACCCCCATGCCCAGTTGGCTGATCCGGCGCTGGGTTGGCTGTGGGCCGAGTTGGTGCGCCGCTCCTTGGTGCTGGTGCTGGACTTGGGCGCCGTTGGCGCGCGCTCCTATCAAACGGCAGCGGTGCGCGCCATTGCCGAAAAACACCCGACCTTGAAGATCGTCATCGCCCATTTGGGCCAGCCAACACCTCAAGCCGAAGCTGACCCCGCCCGCTGGCAACTGTGGCAAGAGCAGATTGCCCTGGGGCGTTTGCCCAATGTCTGGTTTGATACGGCGGCGTTGCCTGCCTATCTGCCACAAGAAACGTTTCCCTATCCCAGCGCCGCGCGCTATCTACAGTTGGCTTTGGATTGGATTGGCCCTGCCAAAATCCTGTGGGGCGCCGATGCACCGGGGCTGTTGCACCATGCCACCTACCCACAATTGCTCAGACTCAGCCAACTGCACACCCAGGGACTCTCCCCCGCCGAGCAGGAGCTGGTGTTAGGCGGGAATGCGGCTCAATTGTTTGGGTGATGATAGTCTCTGGCGTATACATCCCGCGTGGCTCGGCCAGCCAGCCGATAAAATCGCCAATGTGGTCAAAGCTGATAACCCGGTGTTGAGAATCGCTCCTGGCTCGACATGACCATGTTCAGTCGTCATGACGCGCGCTGCGGGGTTCAGTTGTTGTAAAATGGCTTGCAACTGCGCTATCACCTCGGCGCTCACCATGTCGCACTTGTTGATTACCGGCAGATCGGTGATGGCGCGTTCGTTACCGTCATTGACGGCCAGGATCGACTCAGCACATCTTCCGCCGTGCGCCAGCCGCGGCCAGGGAAGAGACGCGCCACTTGCGAGGCGAAAAAGGGCGAGGTCGAGAGCACCTCATCAGGCGCGCCGGCGGCGATCACTTCGCCCTGGCTCAGCAACACCACCCGGTCGGCCAGCGTTGCGGCCAGTTCGACATCATGCGTCACCACGATCACCGCGCTGCCCGCCTGCGCGAGCGCTTGGAGCTGGTAACGCAGCCGTTCCTTCGCCGCATAATCAAGCCCGCGCGTCGGTTCATCGAGCATGATCAAGGGCGGCTCTGTGATGAGCAGCGCAACCAGGGCCGTGCGCTGGCGCTCGCCAACACTCAAGTCGCGCGGATAGTGATCCGCCAGGGGTGCAAGCCCCGATGTCGTCAAGAGATCGGCAACGCGCTGCCCGGCATCGGGCGCGCCATCCAACCCATGATTGCGCAGCGTGATCCAGACTTCGTCGCGCACGGTGTCGGCAAAGAGCAGACTGTTTGGGTCTTGCGGCAGATAGACAACTTGCCGGCAAATATCGGCGACTGCTTTGCCCACCAGCGACCGCCCCTGCAACGTCACCTGGCCGCGCTGGGGTCGCACTAACCCAACGATGCTGCGCAGCAAAGTCGTCTTGCCGGCGCCATTGCGCCCCATAAGGACGACAAGCTCGCCCGGCCAAACGTTGAGATCGACCCCCTGCAAGACGGCCTGCTGCTCATAGGCGACGGTCAGCCCTTGCACGGCCAGGAGGGGAGCACCATGCCGGACAGATGGCCCTTTGTTTTTCGGGGCTGGCGGCAGGGTCTCAGGCGCCTTTTGGCTGAAGCGCAACCCTTCTTTGACTGTCAGGGGCAGCGGCGCCCAACCCAACGCCTTGCCGACCTGCACCAGCGGCGGGACAAGGTCGATCTGGCGCAAAACAGTGCGTACGTCACCGCTCAAGAGCGATCGTCCGCCCGGGCTCAGATAGAGCAATCGCTCGGCAAAGGGCAAGACGCGCTCCAGGCGATGCTCGGCCAGCACAACGGTCAACCCCAAATCACTGTTCAGCCGCACCAGCGCAGTCAAGACATCCTCGGCGGATTGCGGGTCGAGTTGCGAGGTTGGCTCGTCCAGCACCAGGATCGCCGGTCGCAACGCCAGCGCCGCGCCAATGGCGACGCGCTGGCGTTCCCCGCCCGAAAGCGTTGCCAGTGGGCGGTCGCGCAGGCGGGCCAGATCGAGCAGATCGAGCGTCTCCTCGACGCGCAGCCGCATGGCTGGGGCGGGCAGCGCGGCCTGTTCCAACGCAAAGACCAGCTCATCTTCCACCCGGTCGGTGACAAATTGCGCTTCAGGGTCTTGAAAGACAAAACCCACATAGCGACTCATGGTCTGCGGTGAGGCCTGGACAGGGTCCAAGCCGTGCACGCGCAAACGTCCGCGCAATTGACCACCGGTAAAGTGTGGCGCTAACCCGTTGAGCAGACGCAACAAGGTTGACTTTCCCGACCCAGACGCTCCCACCAAGAGGGCAAATTCACCTGCGTCGATCTGGAGCGAGAGCTCTTGCAGGGCCGGGATTGGTTGATCGGGGTACGAGAAACTCACCTGCTCCAATGTGATCATCGATTTCGCTCCCACAAAAGGACAAAGGCCGGCGCCAGCAAACCCCAGGTTGCCAGACCATGGAGCAGATGAAAGCCCGGCAGGCTCAAGCGCGGATAGGGATAATAGAAGAGCGAGGCGCGGTCAAACCAGGGTATGAGGAAGAGGGTCAGCGCGCCAAGCGCCGCCCCGCTCACCAACCAATCCCGGCGCCGAAAGGCCGCGGGACGATAGACCGTGTGCGGCTGGCGGCGACCGCTCCACCACAGCCCGGCGCCCAGCAGCGCAAGACCGCCCATTGCCAGCCAGCCACCACTGGTTGCGCCCGGCCATCTCAATTGCAATGCCAGCCCGGCAACCATGGCAAGCAGCCCGCCGATCAAGCCCAAACGCAGGGCAAATGGGGTCGTCTGGCGGTGGTTGCCGGCAAAACCGCGCGCGGTCATGGCTTCGGCCAGTTGCAGCGCCCGTTCCAGCCCACTGAGGAGCAGCGGCAAGAAGAGCGGCAGCCAATCGCGCAGACTCTGCATCCGCTGCCCGCGCACAGCCTGCGCCTCGCGAATCACCTGGATCTGGCGCACGGTGAGCGGGGCAAATGTCAAGGCGATGGTCGCCACCACCGCCAGCGGAGAATAGGCGCGCGGCGCCAACCCAACGATGGCGCGCACGGTCAACACCTGGTTCACCAGCACCACCAGGGCGTAGATGGCGGTCAACACCAGGCCATTCAACGCCCCATAGACAAGCGCCTCCAGCGTAATTGGCCCGCCGATCAGCGGGAGCGCGAGTGGCAGCACCCATAATATCGTCGCCCCGATATGGACATTGAGCGCGTTGACCAACATGGTTACGGGGATAACCAGCAGGCCAAAGCGCAGCGGCGAGAGCAGAGGTTGGCGCCGGCTCGTCAGCCCGACCAGTCGCACGCTTCCACCGACAACGCCAATCCAGGCGAAGATCAGCGCCAGATAGAGCGGATTGCGCGTGAGGCTCAGAAGTCCGAGCCCAGCCAACAGCCAGAGCGCCCAACTCAGCGGGTGTAACGGTTGTCTCATACGCTGTTCTGTCTGTTTTGGGCTGGATCAGTCGCGAGTGGCTGATATTGAAACTCAAAGCGCCTATGAAAGCGGCGCAATGCGCGCAAGAGCGGCGCGCCCAACGCCAGGATCAGCAGCACATTGCCGGCCAGGCGCGCCATATCCCACGCCAGCGAGGTAAGCAGATAGAAGAGCGCATAGCGCCGCAGGGTCTCCAGCAACGTGATGCCGGGCTCCCAAAATTGGGTTGGATCGCCGCTGGCAAAGGGCCAAAACCAGAGATTCATGATCGCACCGTAGAGCAGACCCCAGAGCCCAGCAAAGCCTGCCAGGATGCCTATCTCGCGGCGGCTGCCGGGGCCCTGGCCAGCGCTTCCCATCAATCCACGACAGAGCGGTGCGCTCATCCCTACCCAGCCGGCGGTGAACATCTGATAGGGTAACCACGGGCCGACCCCGCCGGTGATCAAAGCGGACACGAGCAGGGTCAGTGCGCCCAACAAGAACCCGAGACGGCCGCCATAGACATACCCGGTCAGGACGATGAGCACAAAGATCGGGCTAAATCCACCGGGCAGGGGGATCACATTGTCCACATAGCGCACTGTGGCGTTGATCGCCACCAGCACGCCCAGGAGCGCCACCGTTTTGGTGTTGACTGCCTGGCGTTGCACCTCCAGCAGCAGGACAGCAAAACAGAGCACGACCAGGATCGTCAAAACGAGCAAGGCATCTTGCAGATGTGCTCGATCCGCCGTGGGGTCACCGGCGATACCGGGCAACCAAAAAGGATAGAGAAAGGCAGCCACGCCGATCAAGCTGGTCAAGCTATAGGTCAGTAGACTGAGGATGCGCTCACTCATGCCCGATTCCGGATCAGCCACAAAAGGGCGGTCATGGTGACCAGACCCAAGGGGATCACCAACACGAGCGCGGCCCCGCCAAAGAGCAAGGCGAGCTGCATTTGCGCCTGCGCCGGGTCTGGTGTCGCTGTCGGCCAGTTGAACAGCGCTGTCTCCTGCGTCGGTGTGGCGCCTGCTGGCGCAACATGTAAGGCCGCGGTGGCTGTTGTGACCTCGACGACTGTGGGGGGCGGCGCGGTGATCGGCGTCGGTGATGGGATCACGGCCGGCTGCGGTGGGGCCGTGGCGGGCGCCATTGCGATTTCCACGGTGCTGGTTGCGGTTGCGGTGACAGTTGCGGTGACAATCGAAAATGGCGTTGGCGATGGTGTGATGTCAACCACCATCGGCGCAGGATTGACCATTACGGTGACCGCTGCGCTGACTTCCCCGGCGAGATTGCGGGCAATGAGCAGATAGGTCGTTGTCTGCGCTGGTTGCACCTCCAGGCTGCCCACGCTCCCCACCGGTTGTTCCGCCCCATTCCCCTGCAAGAACAGCTGATCCGCCTCGCGAACAAACCAGTTGAGCCGCGTGGTTTGACCTGCTTCCAGGGTGGCGCGATCCGCGCTAAAGAGCTCGATCCGGGGTGGAGCTGGTGTTGCCGTCCCTGTTTCCGTTGGCGTGGGGGGCGGCGTCCAGGTTGCTGTGGGGGGTGCGAACTGGGTCGGAGATGGCGTCGCTGTTGGCAATGGTGTGGGCGTCTCCGTAACCATCGCGGTTGCTGTCGCTGGGACGGGCGTCAGCGATGGAGTCGGCGACGGGGTCTCGCTGGGTAGTGGCGTTGCGGTCGGCGTCGCAGTAGCCGGCGCGCAGACATCCGCAAAGGTGACCGCGGCCGGCGCTGAACCGGCGGCGCCCGTTCCCCATACCCATCCTTCCACCGCGCCGGGGAGCACTTGCCGGTTGGATGCCCCCAGTTGAGAGTAAGACCAACCTGTCTCGGTCAGATGCCAGTAGGACCAATAGGTGTAGGTGTCGCCTTCGGCCCGGCAGAAGCACGATTCCTGCGGATAGGTGCAGCCTTCATGGTCGATGCGACAGATCGCTGCTCCCATGCCCGAGACTTCGATGTTTAGATCCAAACCGGAACGCTGCAACAGATCATAGCCACTGACCTGGGGCTCGCCAAATTCAACACAACGGGTGACGACGCGGCCATCGCCATGCACCACCACCAGGGCGGCCTGATTGCCCGTTTGCGCCCGCGCCGAGGCTGCCCCCATCAACCAGCAGAGACAAGCCAGCAAAACAATCAACCGACGATAGATCGACATAGTGCGTTGATCCCATTTGATGGCGCGGGGGAAGAGGGATATGACTCTGTTCCCCCGCGCCCCTTTGTACGTTTAGGGGTTAGCAACCTGCGGCAAATAGAGCGCCGGGCACGCTTGCAGCGGCGCGCTGAGCGCCGGATGCGCCCTCCCCAGCAAGGCGGGAATCACCTGCTGTGTGGCGAGTTGATTCGCCCCGGCGCCGGGTTGCCATTCAAAGCTGCCATTGGGCAATTGCAACGTGAGCAAATAGCTGATCGGCGTGGTGGCGCTGACCGTCCACCGGGCGCCGAGCGGATCTTCGCCGGCCGCAATCAGGGCTTGCACCACATAGGCCGTCGAATTGGCGTCACTGGGGGCATCGGGGCCTGGCGCATAGGGGAAGCCACCATCCTCATTTGGGGCGCTATCTAAGTATGCCAGCGCATCGACCACCGTGGCGTACGAGATCGGCTCACCGGCGGCAA
>JAHDWG010000438.1:5291-6095 GCA_023384495.1 Caldilineaceae bacterium | reverse complement strand
AACGCGGGGTGGAGCAGAGGTAGCTCGTCGGGCTCATAACCCGAAGGTCGTAGGTTCGAATCCTACCCCCGCAACTCATCAGCACGGGCTAGATCATGGGCCTGTTGATCAGAAGCGGCGTGCTGATCCGTAAGCACGGCTGGTTTCATCCGGCGACGTAGCTCAGTCGGTCAGAGCGAGGGATTCATAACCCCTAGGTCGCGTGTTCGATCCACGCCGTCGCCACTCAATTCGATAGTATCGGCTCGATATACACCGCTACCACCCGTAGCGGTGTATTTGTTGTAACAGTTTGCCGTGCTGCCATTCCGTACGGCAGAGACGCTATGACCACACAGACCCTGCATCCATCACCTCCGCGTCTGCTTGTTTGTGACCCCATCCACGCTGACGGCGTTTCGCTGCTTCGCCAACAGGCCCAGGTCGACCTCATCGGTGACCCGGGACTGACCCCGCAAGAGCTCATTGCCCGCATCAATGACTATGATGGCGTGATCACCCGCAGCCGCACACCGATATCCGCTGAGGTCATCGCGCACGCCGACCGTCTGCGCGTGATTGGCCGCGCCGGCGCAGGGCTTGACAACATCGACGTGGCCGCCGCCGAAGCGCGCAGCATCGAGGTGGTCAACTGCCCCAACGCCACTTCCATCTCGGTGGCTGAACACACCTTTGCCCTCATGCTTGGTCTGGCCCGCCGGCTCAGCCGCGCCGACCAGGGGTTGAAAGCTGGGCGCTGGGAAAAGGCCCAGTTGGAAGGCGCCGAACTGGCAGGCAAAACGCTGGGCATCATTGGCTTAGGTC
>JAHDWG010000438.1:0-5281 GCA_023384495.1 Caldilineaceae bacterium | reverse complement strand
TGAGATGCGTGTGCTGGTCAATCAGACGCGCGCAACGCCCGAACTGGCGCAAATGTGGCAGGTGGAGCAGGTGGACTTGGGCGCGCTGTTGCGTCGCTCCGACTTTGTGACGCTCCACGTGCCGTTGCGCACCGAAAATGTAGGCCTGATCGGCGCAAGCGAACTGGCCCTTATGCAGCCCACCGCTTATCTCATCAACACATCGCGCGGCGACATTGTGGACGAAGCGGCGCTGATCGCCGCGCTCGACACAGGCCAGATTGGCGGCGCCGCGCTCGATGTCTTTGTTGGCGAGCCTAAACCCAATCCAAGACTTACCCGTCACCCCCGCGTGATTGCCACGCCCCACATTGCCGCTTCCACCGTAGATGCCCAACGCCGCGCCGCCGTGCAGGTGGCCGAACAGGTGCTGGCTGTGCTTCATCGCCGTCGCGCAGCAGAAACATTGGCGCTGCGCGTGGTGCGCGTCGAACAATTGCTGCCACACGAAGAGCACAACCCCCCACGCGTGGCGCGGCTCGCCGAACGCATCGTCGCCGATGGCGTGCTCGCCAATCCACCGGTGGTGGCGCCGCTGGGCGACGAGCGTTATGTGGTGCTGGACGGCGCCACGCGCGTCACGGCTTTTCGTCGCCTTGGCTACCCACATCTGATCGTCCAGGTTGTCGACCCGGCGCGCGACAACGTGCAGTTACACACCTGGCGTCATGGCGTGCGCGGCCCCGATCTGCAAGCGTTCTTGCGTCTGGCTCGCGCTGTCCCCGGTTTGCGGTTGACCGAAATGCCGGCATCCGCGCTGCCCCACGCCCTTTGGGAGCGCGGCGCGCTGGGCTACCTAATCACCGTCACGGGAGCGGGCTTCTTGCTCGAGCAAGATTCGACGTTGGTCGAAGGGGACGGCGCCTGGATCACACCACTCACGGAGCTGGTCAACCGCTATGGCGTCTGGGGTGAAGTGGAACGAACACTCGTCAATGATGTGGAGACCCTGCGCAGCCAACACAGTGACCTGGTTGCGTTGGTCGTCTTTCCTCCGTTTGCCCCGGAGGTGGTCATGCGGCTGGTGGGCCAGGGACGTCTCTTGCCGGCGGGCATTACCCGCTTTATCGTGCCTGGTCGGATCCTGCGCCTCAACGCGCCGCTTGCAGTGTTGGCCGCCAATGAGCCGATCGCCCAAAAGCGCGACTGGCTAGACAACCTGGTGCAGACAAAACTGGCCGGGCGTGGCGTCCGCTATTATGAGGAGCCGGTCGTCTTGCTCGATGAATAGAGCGGTTCGTCTCATCAACCGCTCGCTGTGTCAGAAAACGGGCGCAACTCCTGTAGGCGGCGCAAATTTGTTTCCAGCTCGGCGAAGGCCGCCAAGAGCGTTGGCGTCTCCGGTGGGGCTAGCTCTGCCGCTGCGCATGGCGTTTGTAATGTGATGCCATGCCGGGCCAGAATACGCTGAAAATCGTCCGCATTGGCCAGCAACCCCTCGGTCACGGTGCGAAAGCCATGCTCGGCTACGGCTTTACGGCTGGCATAGTGCATGGGGTTGTAGCGCGGAATGGTAGTGTCGTCCAGACGCGGCTCAATCAGAATAATATCCACCATTGGGTATTTGGCGCGCAAATTTTTCACATGATAGCGGACACTGGCGTGCAACAGCGTGCGCACCGACTGATTGATCACCGCCTGGAATCCGTGCCGGCGGATGTAATTGCGGTCAATATGGCTTGTGTCCAGCGGGGCCATTGGGTTGATACAAACAACAAGGTGAGCGCCGGCCTCGATGGCGAGGTCGAGGCTGGCCGCGCCCTGTAGGCCGCCATCGACATAGTCATGCTCGCCGATCTGCACCGGGCGGTAGAGGACGGGCACCGCGCTGCTGGCGGCAACGGCCTGGCTAATCGAAACCTGGGGCGTTGTTTGGCGGTCAAAGACGGCCCGCCGGCCCGTATCCAGCTCGGTGGCGACAACAAATAATGACCGACGTAAGCAGCGAAAGTCATTCGTGCGCCCCGCCTCATAGAGCAATCCTTCGACATAGCGATCCAATGCCGCTGTGTGATAGAAGCCGCTGGGCAGGATCTCGGCCAGATCCCACAGGATGTCGGTAAAGGCCACCTCACGCCGCTGCGCCAGCAGGTTGCGGCCTGCGCGATAGAGTGCGGCAGGCAAGTTCCGCAGCCGGTGCAAGACATCGCCCAGGTTGAGTGGGAAGAGATCTCGTGGGCCAATTTGCCGTCGTGCTGCCGAACGCTGCGCCATCATTTGCAAAATTTCGTCAGGTCGTAGGCCGCCTGCAATGAGCGCGCCCACCAGGGCGCCCGCGCTCGTGCCCACATAGAGGTCGAAGTCATTGACCGTGCGTCCGATCAGCAGGGCATCGATAGCGCGCAATGCCCCCAGTTCATAGACCGCCCCGGTGATGCCGCCGCCTGCCAACACCAACGCTGTTTTGTGCTGCCCGCTGTCACTTGTCTGATTGTTCGTCGCCATATGTCACCGTGGGGTCATCAGCAGCCAACAAGCCATCGAGCCTGCGCTCCAGCGCGTCGAGCTGGTCGTGCAACTGCTGAAACTCTTGCTGTGTGGGAATGTTGAGGGTGTGCAAAACCGCGGCGATCCGCTCATCCAGGTTGAGCAGGGATTGCAGCGACTCCCGCGGCGTTCCATCGAGGAACGAATGGCGCATGTGGTCGATGGTGGCGCCGCCGCTGCGAATCAACCCCATCAACAACGAGCGTGGCAAAACGCCCCCTTGCTGCTTCTCCTGTTCCAGAATGATCTGCGTAAGGATCGTGTTGGTCACATCAGCGCCGCTCTCATGTTCGACAACCTGGAGCTCCGCGCCCTGGCGAATCATCGCAGACAACTGCTCGAGCGAGACGTATCGCTTGGCCTCGGTGTCGTATAGTTTGCGGTTGGGGTAGCGTTTGATCACGGGCATACACGTATACAAAAGAGATAGCTGTAACGAATAACTGCTCTGTTTGCAAGCATAACACAGATAACGCAGCGCGTCAATCGCTGCACAATGGCGTCCAAAGGGACGTGGCCAGGCGACAGTCACTGGCCGGTATAGGACGGCAATACCAGCCAGTGACTGTCGCCTCGGGGCAAGGCGTCGCTTTCTTGCGCCGGACAGGCGCTATTTCTGCACGAGCGGAAGAAAGGTGCTGTTGTTGAGGGCCGGCTGCGGCGTACCGGTCGGCGTCTCCAACGGTGGGACGGTGCCGCCTTCGGTGGCGGTGGGCGTCGGCGTTGGGGTAGAGCCGGGGGGCGGCGTGAGTGTGGGGGTGGGCGTTGCGTCGGGGTCGAGCGGCTGGTAATTGGGCGTCAAATCGGCGCCCGCAACCAGGTTCATGGGTTGATAGGTCTCGTAGCCAGGGAAGATGTGACCCAGGTGCGGGTTGCCCATGCGGCGGATCAAAATCTCGCTCAGCACGCGCCGATAGTCGGTGGTGATGCGAAGGTCTCGTTTGTCGTAGAGTTGGTCGTTGTGCAGCCCTGGCCACTGGCCATGCACCTGCCCTCCGTTGACATTGCCGCCAAGCACAAACATGACGTTGCCATGCCCGTGATCGGTGCCGCGGCTGGCGTTTTGTTTGAAGGTGCGGCCAAACTCGCTCATCACCACCACCGTGAGCCGTTTGGTGTGATCCGTTCCCCCCGAGTTGGTCAGATCGGTGAAAAGCGCCGCCAACCCGCGCGAAAGCTCGCCAAAGCGGCTGGCAAAGTAGCCGCCCCCGCCATCGCCCTGGTATTCGTGGGTATCCCACCCGCCCAGGTCGACCGTGGCGACGCGCAACCCCAATTGCATCTTGATGATCTGTGCAATCGACTTGAGGTTGTTGCCAAAGCTGCCATCGGGATAGTCTGCCCCGTTTTCGGGCGTATACCCACCGGGATTCGCCAGCTCCACCACATCCACGGCGTTGAGTGTGCGCTCGCCAGCGGCATGGAGCCAGGTATCGCCGACGTACATTTCGCGCAGGGTGTGCCGCATCCACGTATTCTGTGACCAGTGCATGTTGAGCCTGAAGCCATTGGGGCTCGTCATCCCAATCGTCTCGCGGCTGCCGGCCAGCGATGTGGGGCTTAGGTTGCCCGCCGCCATGGCCGGCATGATGATCTCGGGCGGCAGGTTGCTTGCGCTCTCCAGGTGGCGTGTCAGCCAGCCGCTGGCGCCCGATTTGCTGCCGGGCGTGCCCAGTTCCATATATTGCATGGCGTCAAAGTGGCTGCGCGTGTCACTGGTCAGCCCAGCGGCGTGAATGATCGCCAGATTCTGCGCCTGATAAAGGTCAAAGAGGGGCGCGCCCGCCGGGTGCATGCCAAAAAAGCTGGTCAACGGCAAGGCCGCATTGTCACCCGCCGTTGGGATGGCGATATTGGCGCGGCTCTCCTGGTAGTAGCCTCGATCATCGCCCGCAAGCGGGAAGACAGCGCTCAGCCCATCCATCCCTCCACGCAAAAAGACCGCCACGAAAATCTCCTGGTTGGGCTCATCTTCGGCGCTGCCAAAGGCTACGTAGCTGATGCGCCCCCCCGCCATGGCCGCAACCGCCGCCGAACAGCCGACCATAAAACCGCGTCGCGAAAGCTTGAACATAGCGTGCTCCTTGAGAATCGTCTCTGTTCGTTGATCTTTATCGCCACAAGAACGAGGGTGACATAAAAATGAGCGCCGCCATGTAGCGCACCCGGTCGGTTATCTCATTAGGGGGCAGGTTGGCGCCCGGTTGACGACCCTGCGCCATAAAGCTGATCAGAAGCTGCCGTTCGTTCTCGGGCAGGGCGCGGCCCAGCAATCGCTGCGCCCAGTGATCCACAATGGCGGTGGGGGTGGTGATGTCCGCAGGGTGATTCAATGGCAGACGGCGGTCGTCTTTGTTGGCGCCATCGCCGCCATACTTCCAGTCGATCAGCCAGTTGCAGAGTCGCCACCGCTGGAGCACGGGCATGGTGCCGCTCCATGGTTCTTTGAAATCGGGATAGCCATTGGGTGGCGACCAGCTAAACAACTCCTGCCCCGTGTTGCTATACATCCAGCGGAAACTGTTGTCGGCGGGCGTGAAATCGGCATTTGCGGCGCGCAGCAGGCTGATGGCGTACTCGAAAGGGCGCTTGATCTTTTGCCCCCAAGTCGTGCGGAACTCCTCAGAGAGCAGAATCGTGCGCACAACCTGCCGCAGCTGGTCGGCGGCGTCGAGGTTGGCCATGTAGGTGTCCGCCGCAGCCTGCACGACCGATTCGGGGGGATGGTCGCTGATCAGCCGGCGGCAGAGTTTGC
>JAHDWG010000437.1 GCA_023384495.1 Caldilineaceae bacterium | reverse complement strand
ACTGTGCTTTATGCCCATGAATTTCATCTCTTCATGGATGAAATAGGCAATCAATTCGCGATAGACGCGCTCAATAAGGTCGGGGCTGAGCCCAGCCTCCTCGGCCCAGTTGCGGCGCGTCTCTAGCACCTGTTGGAAGCGGGCGGGGGCGCGGACATCCTCGGCGGTCTTCTTGAAACGGGTGACGGCCTTGACATAGCCAAATCGTTGGCCGAGCGTCGCAATAATTGTGCGGTCAAGCTCGTCAATGGCCTGGCGAACCTCATCGATGGTGATGCACTCGTCTGGTGGCTTCATGAGCATGCATTGTACTGCAAGAGCGTGAAAGGCCACAAATCGCCTCATGGTTCTGTAGTCAGGTTTCTGTAGTCAGGTACGGTGATGAAACGCGCATGGCGTAAGCAATCAGATTAACCCTTTTTGTAAGCTTACTTAACAAAATCGCCAAAAAAATTAAGACAACTTTAAGCAAAAATAGCTTGATATTTCAGAAATATCCTGTAGACTGGTTCATATCAACGACTCATGTTATGCAGCGCTCGACAATTCGCCAGTAGTGTGGCGCTGTGGATGAGTCAATTTTCAGTCAAGGCTGGCATAACGCCAGCCAATCATTGAGCAGAACGCTTGCATAAATTGGCCGCAATCTTGCCGGCGATCAGGACATTAACCCGATGATTATCGACCCAACGGTACTGATTGTTGATGATAATGAGATGTTTCGAGAAACGCTGCGCGGGCTATTTGGCATTCGATACCCGACGTTGCGTGTGCTCGAAGCCGGCAACGGGGCCGAGGCCGTGGAGTTGGCGACGCATCATCTGCCCCATGTTGTCTTTCTCGATTTGAGTATGCCAGTCATGAACGGCCATGATGCCGCTTTGCTCCTGCGCGCCAACCCAAAGACGGCGGCCATCCCACTCGTGTTGATGACCAGTGAGGACCCAAGCGACCGATTGGTGCAGCAACTACTGCCCCTCTGTCAGGGCTATCTGGCAAAGCCGTTCTCGTTCAAGGAACTGGAGCACCTGCTGATTGGCCTGGCGCCCGTCCAAGCCGGGCCTGCCCGTCGTCATCGCGCGCCGGTGCAGCGGCAATATATGAGCGCAGCGCCTTCGCTGTAAGGCTCGCCACGGGCGGCAAGGGCCGATTGCCCTAGCGACGGCATGGCGCATAGGTCACATTGAGTCAATCGATTCGTCCAACCTCAGGGGTAATTGCCTCTGAGGTTTTGTATTTGCGCCACTTTGAACCGCAATTTCAAACGGAACAAAGTGGCGAAGTCCAACGACGCGCCAATTCATGATCTGGGTTTGATGATGCTATACTGCGGTTGTTTTGAATACCGATCTTTGTAAAGATGCTTGCTGCTTCAAGTAACGCGCGTTTCTTAAACAGAGCGTACTATAGAAATGCCCCCAAAATGGATGCGCAGAGGGCCACATTGTGTGCAAGCAGCACAGCTTGGAGTTGGGCAAGTTCAAGCGACGAGGTGCATGAGTCATTATGGATATCAAGCGTCTGTCTGCAACGTCGGTGGGGCATTTCTCGATTGATGTGCTCAATTCGTCCGTAGCCATGATTCTCACCTACATGGCGGGCCGTTTTGACCTAAGTGTAAGCCAAATCGGCTTTGGCGCCATGGTCTACACCATCTTTGCGGCCATGACACAGCCCGTATTTGGCGCCCTGGCCGACCGGCTACGCGGACGCTGGCTGGCTGCCGTCGGCGTGCTGTGGACTGCGATCTTCTATTTTGCCGCGGCATGGATGCCCAACTACACAGCCTTCCTCACCTGCCTGGTGATTGGGGCGTGGGGCAGTGGCGCCTTTCATGCCGCGGGCATGGTCAACGCCAACGCGGCGGGCGGCGTGCGCAACCCTACCACCGCCATGTCGATCTTCTTTCTTTTTGGTCAGGCAGGGCTGGCCGTGGGGCCGATTGTCGCGGGGCTTTATCTCGAGCGGGTCGGCCTGGCAGGCATGCCCTATGCCGCCCTGGCCGTATTGCCGGTGGTTGCGCTCATGTTTGTGTGGATGCGCCACCCAATTGCCGACGAGCCGCGCGCCAGCGCGCCGGTCGCCGATGATGGCAATGGAGCCCGGCGCCACACAGCCGCCTTTGTTGTCACCATGTTTATTCTGTTGATTGCGTTGCGCTCCACTACAGGTCAAAGTTTTACGACCCTGCTGCCCAAGTTTTACGACGATCTGGGCATCGCGCCCAGCGAGTATGGGCAGATGCTGGGCGGCATGATGGGTGACCGATATAACCGGCGCATGGTGATCTTTGTCTCTACGGTGCTGGCGGCCCCGTTCTGCGTTGCCCTGCTGCAGACAACCGGCTGGCTCTTTTTTGTATCGGCGGGCATCGCCGGCGCCCTGTTGAGCATCCCTCACAGCATTATCTTGGTGATGGCGCAGCAACTTCTGCCAACGCGCAAAGGGATGGTCGGCGGGCTGGTATTAGGCTTTATGTTTGCCAGCGGTGCGGTCGCCACCTGGATTGCCGCCTTCTTTGCCGACCAATATGGCCTCTATGCTGTGTTGATGGCGATTGCATTCTTCCCGCTAGGCGCTGCATTTTGCGCCATTATGCTCCCCTCCACGCGCCGCGCACCGGCGCCGGGTGGCGCGTCCAAGCCGGCTGGCGCGGCAGTGAGTTAGGCAGAGCGCACCGGCTCACACGGCGCGCCAACCAGGGCGCGCGATAAAAACAGAAAAGCAAATTAAAACATTTTTATTTGACATTATTGCCAGCTCATGGTACGATCCCCGCAGTAAAGCCAAGGGTGGCGCTGGTCACCCGGTGATGTTGAAGAGGGGAGAACCATGGCGTCTGGCGTGTATCAAAAAAGAGAGACGGCCACTTGGCAAATCGTTGAATATCTCCAACGGTTCGGTTCGGCCACGATCAAAGAATTGGAGCAGCATCTTGGCGTGACAACGACTGCTGTCCGCCAACATTTGAGCACGCTCCAAGCCGAAGGCTACATTCAGCGCCGCGCGATCCATGACGGCGTTGGCCGCCCCCACCATGCGTATACCACAACGGAAAAGACTCGCGAACTCTTTGCCTGCAACTGTGATGATCTGGCGCTAACCTTGCTCCAAGAGGTCTTTGCGCTGGAAGGCAAAGAGAAAACAGCCCTCTTGCTCGAGCGGGTCGGTTACCGGCTGGCCAATCGCTATTCGCCCTCTGTGCGCTCCGCCATCTTGCAGGATCGGGTGGAGGAATTGGCCGGCGCGCTCTACCGGCAGGGCGTGCTGACCGATGTCGCCACCGCCGATGACAACACCATCATCCTCAAGACGTACAACTGCCCCTATCATGACCTGGCCCAAGAGCACCGCGAGGTCTGCGAGATGGATGAGGGCATGATGCGCCAATTGCTTGGCTCGGACGTGAACCTGAGCGCCTGCATGATGGATGGGCATGGCAGTTGTTCGTTTGTGGTGTCGGCGAAGCGGGGGTAGGGCGCCGGGATTGGGTAGATTATCAAAAAATTTACTGGGATTTGTTGGGAAAGTTATAGGAGTCTGCAAAAATGAGTGTTCTTGAAATTCGCAATTTGCACGCCACGGTCGAAGGGAACGGAATTCTCAAGGGCGTCAATCTGACGCTGCGCAGTGGGGAAATTCACGCGCTCATGGGCCCCAATGGCTCGGGCAAATCGACGCTCGCTTATGTGATCGCTGGCCACCCCCATTATGAAGTGACCGAGGGGGACATCCTCATCGATGGGGAGAGCATCCTTGAGATGGAGGCCGACGAACGCACCAAGGCGGGCCTCTTTCTGGCCTTTCAATACCCGGTGGCGGTGCCGGGGGTGAGCGTCGCCAATTTCCTGCGTACGGCGGTTTCCAATGTGCGGGGGTATACCGAGAAGGCAACCAATGGCAATGGCGCCAACAATGGCCACAGCGGCGTGATTGGCAGCAATCTCATGCCCATGCGCGAATTCCGCCGCGAACTCAATGACAAGATGAAGGAGTACAACGTCGACCCTAGCTTTGCCCGGCGCTACTTGAACGATGGGTTCTCGGGTGGCGAAAAGAAACGCACCGAGGTCTTGCAAATGGCCATGCTCGAACCCAGGTTTGCCATTCTCGACGAATCGGACTCCGGCCTGGACATCGATGCCCTGCGCGTGGTTTCCGACGGCATCAACAAGCTAGCGACGGAAGATCGCGGCTTTCTGATGATCACGCACTACTCGCGCATTCTGAACTATGTGCGACCTCATTTTGTCAGCATCTTCTACGGCGGTCGCATCGTTAAGACCGGCGGTATGGAACTGGCCCTCCTGCTGGAAGAAAAAGGCTACGGCTGGGTCGAGCAGGAATTTGGGACAGTGACAGCGTAACAATCAAGGGGAGAAATTCATGGCAACGCAAACCGACAAGGAATATCTTGCCGATGTCAAGACCGACTACCGGTACGGCTTTCATGATAAGGAACAGGCCTTCTTCAAGGCGGAGCGCGGCCTCAACCATGCCGTGATCGACCAGATCTCTGACCACAAGAACGAGCCGGACTGGATGCGCCAGTTCCGCCACGAGGCGCTGGACATTTTCCTGTCCAAGCCCATGCCCACCTGGGGGGCGGACCTGAGCGGCATCGACTTCGACGAAATCTATTACTATCTTAAGCCCACCGAAACGCAGGGCAAAAGTTGGGACGATGTGCCCGAAGACATCAAGCGCACCTTCGACCGCCTGGGCATCCCCGAAGCTGAGCGCAAGTTCCTGGCCGGCGTGGGCGCCCAGTATGACTCGGAGGTCATTTATCACAGCCTCAAGGCCGAGTGGGAGAAGCTGGGTGTGATCTTTTTGGATATGGATAGCGGCCTGCGCGAGCACGAAGACATTGTGCGCGAATACTTCGCCACCATCATCCCGGCGGCAGACAACAAGTTTGCCGCGCTCAACAGCGCGGTGTGGAGCGGGGGCAGCTTTGTCTATGTGCCCAAGGGTGTGCATGTGGACATCCCGCTGCAGGCCTATTTCCGCATCAATGCCGAAAACATGGGCCAATTCGAGCGTACGTTGATCATCGTCGAAGAAGGCGCATCCATGCACTACGTCGAAGGTTGCACGGCTCCGATCTATAGCAGCAACAGCCTGCACAGCGCCGTGGTCGAGATCATCGTCAAGAAGGGCGCCCGCTGCCGCTACACGACGATCCAGAACTGGAGCACCGATGTCTACAATCTGGTGACCAAGCGCGCCGTCGCCTACGAAGGCGCCACTATGGAGTGGATCGACGGCAACCTGGGCAGCAAGGTGACCATGAAGTACCCGGCGGTCTACATGCTTGGCCCCAAGGCGCACGGCGAGATCCTGTCGATTGCTTTTGCCGGCCAGGGCCAGCACCAGGACGCCGGCGGCAAGGTGGTGCATGGCGCGCCGTACACCAGCTCGAAGATCGTCTCCAAGTCGATCAGCAAGAACGGTGGCCGCGCCAGCTATCGCGGTCTGTTGCGGGTGGCCAAGGGCGCCCACCACAGCAAGAGCAACGTGGTCTGCGATGCGCTGTTGCTCGACGAGGCCAGCCGCTCCGACACCTACCCCTACATCGAGATCGAGGAAGACAATGTCTCGGTCGGCCACGAGGCGTCGGTGAGCAAGATCGGCGAAGAGCAGCTCTTCTACCTCCAGAGCCGAGGCATCGGCGAAGATGAGGCGGCGGCCATGATCGTCGGCGGCTTTATCGAGCCGCTGGTCAAGGAGCTGCCCATGGAGTACGCCGTCGAGATGAATCGGCTGATCCAGTTGCAGATGGAAGGCAGCATCGGGTAAGATTCGACAACAAGTCATTCTTCGTCCTGTCGGTGGTGAGGTGCTGGACGAAGGGACATGAAGATGAAGCTGCCTGGCAATGTACAAGTCCTTTGGCCTGTGGATCTCGATAAGAGAGCTAGGTTTGAATTACCATTCAAGGGCTGGCTGAGCGTTTGTGTCGAGATGGAAGATGGTCATCGTTATCCATTGTACTTCATCGATCCAGCACGACTGCAACAAGAGCTAGAGCAAAGTGTCAGTTTTGGTAAGCCCTACTTTGCTGAACCGGGTCTCGTTATCTTGCCTGAAGTAACAGTGGAGGCGATTGAGG
>JAHDWG010000002.1:53161-59749 GCA_023384495.1 Caldilineaceae bacterium | reverse complement strand
ACCGACGATCTTCTCCTTGCAAAGGAGACGCCTTCCCGCTAGGCCACGGGCCCGGAATAATAGTAAATTGTGAACAATCAATTGTCAATGCGTCTTATTCTGACTGCACACAGACGGCCTACTTAACTATTGACAATTCATCATTGACAATCGACTATTACCGTGGTGCCGACGAGAGGACTCGAACCTCCACACCTTGCGGTAATAGATCCTAAGTCTATCGCGTCTGCCATTCCGCCACGTCGGCGCCCAACAACTCATGATTATAGACGAAGATGGCAAACTTTGCAAATTTAGGGCAAATTCATACCCCCGATTCTGTATGATGCTGTCATCTGTCTCAGAAACGTTAGCCGCCATATGGCTTGGCACACGACGACCGCCGTCGTCTGGCGATTTGTGGCTTGACGGTTGTTAACCGTCGTCGCCCGCATCGCTGCGACGAGATCACACTTGGTCAGAATTTGCTGACCTCGCATGACCCACTCGCCTTGCTTCCAGCCGCACGCTCGCCTAGCCGAAGACATTACTGCCCCCGCTGGTGGGCTCTTACCCCACCGTTTCAGCCCTTACCTACCCCTCCTAAAACACCGTTGAAAGCCGATCAGTGTTAGCAGGTTGTAGGCGGGAATGCTTTCTGTTGCGGTTGTAGTCAGATGTGAAAATCACACCTGCCCTCACTTGCTGTTTCGTGAGGCAACATTGCCGTTTTGATTGCAGAATCTCTGCAACCGCTGGGCGTGGAAGTCGGGAAGTTCCTCTACGCTTTCACTGGGCTAGCCGGCCAAAGCGCAGCGACAGCTTGAATTTACCCTCTATTCATCTTTTAAGTTACGTGGCGGACGGAGACTTTTCTACCCTTTTCAAAATCAACCTCTCACAATCAGCCTTTTGTAGCGCTTGCTACAGTAATACTTTAACATGAGCACAACGACTTGTCAAGTCGCGCGCGACGCAGGGGTGCATCCCGCATCCCGTCTGCGCGAGGATTCCGTGCACGGCTCAAGAGACGATGCGATCCGCCGGTTGACATAAAAGAATATTTCTGTAGAATACAGATACGCCGAGGAATGTCCAATCGAACGCGCGCAGGTTGGCGCAACGTGAAGTGTGGTTGCATCGTAACCGCACAGGCGCGCCAATGGTCTGGAACGGGAGGAGAAGATGAAAATAGTCAAGGATATTCTCGAACAAAAAGGCCACCAAGTTTGGTCCATTGCACCCGACGCCACTGTGTATGAAGCGCTGAAGGTGATGGGTGAAAGAGAAGTGGGCGCCCTGACGGTGGTCGATGGGGGTAGCCTCGTCGGCATTATCTCCGAACGTGACTATGCCCGCAAGGTGATCCTACGCGGAAAAACGTCGCGCGAAACACGCGTGCGCGAAATCATGACTGCTGCGGTTGTGACGACTAGTCCAGACCAGACAGTCGAGGAGTGCATGGCTACCATGACCGAACGCCGCATCCGCCACCTCCCGGTAATCGAGCGCGGGCGGATGGTGGGCATGGTCTCTATCGGTGATCTCGTCAAGTCGATCATCGCTGAACAGCAATTTATGATCGAGCAACTGGAGACTTATATCACCCGCTAACAGCACGCCGGGGTGACACCGGTACGGCGTAGTTGTCACCCCGACCCAACCTGTCAACAATTTCGTTGTGAGATGAGTATCGCCCCAATCACCTGGGCCGTAGACATGTTCGCGCAGGTCTATGTAATATGCGCCCCACGCGTGTTGACATAGACTGCATAGAGCGACTGGCTCGCGGTCATGAAGAGGCGATTCCGCTTGGGGCCGCCAAAGCAAAGGTTCGAGGTGGTCTCCGGCAGCAAGATCTGCCCGATACGCTCGCCATCGGGGGCAAAGATGTGCACCCCGTTAAAACCGTCGCCAACCCAGCCTCCCGATGACCAAATGTTGCCATCGATGTCGGCGCGCAGGCCATCGGGCCCCACATGTGTGCCGTCAAAGGTCATATCGCTGAAGAGCGCCCCGTTCGCCAGGCTGGTCTCATCCACCACATCCCATATTCTGATGTCGCCCGGCCCTGTGTCGGCCACATACAGCTTTTTGTAGTCGTGCGAGAAGCCGAGCCCGTTGGGCTTGTCGATCTCGTCGGTGACCAGGGTCACAGCGCGTGTGGCTGAAACGCTCTGGATCGTGCACAATGACATCTGGCTCTGGGTAAGGCGAGGGGGGAGCGCCGGGGCCAAAATCGCGCTGCGCCAGCGCTGACGAGGCGACCGTTGCCGCCCCTGTTGCTGCCGCAACCGCTTTGGAAAAAATGCGCCGTGTCATGGCTCCAATCTGATCCTATGGCGGACGGATGATTCGGCGCCGGGCGCAACAGGCGCATGCGCGATCAGTGCAAATCCTTGACCGCCAGCGCCGCGCCGACAATGCCGGCGTCGTTGCCAAGTTGTGCTGGCGCCAATTCGGCGCGCACACTCAGATATTTGCCAAACTTGTCATATTTCTTACTCACCCCGCCGCCAATGATAAACAGATCGGGTGAGAAGAGCATCTCCATATATTGCAGAAACTCATTGGCGCGGGTGGCCCACTCTTTCCAACTCAGCTTCTCCTCATCGCGGATACGGGCGGCCGCGCGATGTTCGGCGTCCTTGCCGCGCACCTGCACATGACCAAACTCTGTATTGGGCACCAATACCCCCTCGGTGAAGATGGCGCTGCCAATGCCGGTGCCAAAAGTCAATATGATTACGACACCCTGACGCCCTTTTCCTGCCCCAAACTTCATCTCGGCAATACCGGCGGCGTCCCCATCATTGAGCACTCGTACATCATGGCCAATCGCCTGCATGAAGAGCTCCTGCGCGTGCGCGCCGATCCAACTGTTATCCACGTTGGCGGCAGATAGGGTGACGCCATGCTGTACGATTGCCGGAAAGGTGCAACCAACCGGGCCTTCATACCCAAAGTGATGAACCAACTGCGCCACCACCTCGGCAACCGCTTCGGGGGTGGATGGCTGTGGTGTTACAATCCGGTGGCGGGGCTGCACGAGTTGACCTGTCTCCACATCCACCGGCGCGCCCTTTATGCCACTGCCTCCAATATCGATCCCCATAATTGGCATGAACCACCTCTCTGTTTCTGGCTTGCTATGTTGCCACACCCTGGCTGCGGCGTCTATGGCCGGAGATACTTACCCACAAGCGGGCGGAGCTTCTCCACCACATCTGGGCGAACCAGTTTGCGATTGGTGATGATGGCGTCGCGCAGCGCATCTGCATAGGGCGAAGGGGGGGCATCGCTCAATAGGCGAATGGCGTTGACCACCGCCTGTTTGGCAACCTCGGCGTTGTGCAGCAAGGTTCGCACCACCATTTCCACCGTCACCGCCTCTTCGCTCTCATGCCAGACATCGTAATCGGTGACATGCGCCATGACCGCATAGCTCATCTCGGCCTCGCGGGCGAGTTGCGCTTCGGGCGTAGTCGTCATGCCGATGATGTCCATGCCCCAACTCCGAAAGACGCGGCTTTCGGCCTTGGTGCTAAAGCGCGGCCCCTCACTGGTGACAAAGGTGCCGCCTCGATGCACCCGATTACCCGTTTCAAGCACGGCCTGATAACAGAGCTCGCTGAGAAATGTACAGAACGGCTCGGCCACGCTTGCGTGAACCACCAGACCAGCCGTGCCAACACTTGGGTCATCAAAGAAGCTCAGCGCGCGATGGATAGTGCGGTCGAACAGTTGGTCAGGGATCACGATGTGGCCCGGCGCATATTGCTCTTGGAGGCTACCACATGCACTCACGCCAATGAGGTACTCTACCCCCAGCAGTTTGAAACCGAAGATATTGGCGCGCTGGTTGAGGCGAGTGGGGCTGATACGGTGGCCGCGGCCATGGCGGGGCAAGAAGGCGACCCGCTGACCATGAAGCGTCCCCACAATATAGCTGTCAGATGGGTCGCCAAACGGGGTAGTCAGATTGACCTCTTCCACATCCTCCAGCGCCTCGATTTGGTAGACGCCGCTGCCGCCAATCACACCAAACCGAACCGGAACTGTCATGGGTTGTCCTTTACACCGTGCGCTGTGCTCTATCTTTGGGCTTCACATGGTCGCCGCCGACCCTTCCTTCACAACCGTGGGCGGGGATCGCGAAGATGATACCACCATAAGGAGACAGTCGGCAAACTCTGCATGAAACAAGGCAAGCGCCGCCAGTCAAATATGGCGGCGACGACGGCGTGAGGTTGTGCGATGGAAAGGGTGGCGCGCGTCACGGCGCGGGTGGTGGTGTTGACGGCTGCCGAAATGGCGAGTTGACTTCTCGAAAAAAATCATCATAGCTCTTAATGCGGTTGCTTGCCCTCCACGCCGCCGCCGCTTCTTCGGCCTCATCGATCTCAGCCTGGGTCAGTTGGTCGGCAAAAGTCCAGCGTTGCTCGGCCAGATCCGGTTCGGTCTCCTCGAAGAGCGCATAGCGAAAGAAGCCCGTTTTGTGGTCGCCATCAATGAAGACGGCCCGAAAGGCGCCGTTGAGGATCGCCTGGCGATGGCCTTGGCGGAGCGCATCCTCCAGACAGACAATCGCCTCTTCAAGATAGCGGTCGCTGGCAGTTTCGGCGTGTGCGGCGGCAAACTCATAGAAATCGACCTGGGCGTTGGCATAGCCTGCCGCACACGCCTTGCGATACCAGAACACCGCTTTCTCCACATTGCCATAATGGACGCCCAGCGATTCGCGGGGCCGATAGACGTTGGCGATCTGACGTTGCGCCTCCACATCGCCGGCTTCGGCGGCGGCAATCTTTTCGGTGCTGGGGGGCGCATCAAGCGTCTCCTGTTGCGAAATGGGAGAGCGCACCACCTCTACATCGCCCAAAAAGAGTGACCCGCTCGGCGCCTGATCAAAAACCAGTGCGATCTCGACAATCGTCGCCAAATCGACGCCTTCGAACGCGCTGAGCGGTAGCCGGATTGTGGTGAGCGGAACACGGCCGGTGAACAGGCCGCCCTCGAAAAATTCGCTCTTCTCCACAACCCCTGCCGGGAATTGCAGCGCCGGTTCGTCTGGCCGCGTCGGCGCGTTGGCCCGATTGCCGGCGCCGTCAGTCAACTGGATCGAGAACCGCTGAGGAACACCGGCAGTGTTGTACGGCGACAGCGGATCCACGGCGGCGCGCACGCTGACCCCCCCAAACAGATGCAGATTGTTGGCCCCCACGGGCAACAAAAAACGCAAGGCCCCTCCCGACTCGCTCCACGAAACGACCACCAGCGCCGGTTGGCCGGGGATGGCCACGTTGACCCGCCGGCACGGTTCGCTGCCAGGCAGCATGGCAGGGGTGTAATAGCCTTCGGGACAAAAATGGGTCGTGATGCCCTCGGCAATGACGCTGGCGCCTACGCGGCTGGTAGTCAGCTCATCCGCTGTGGCCGGAGTCAGCAGCGTCAATCGGTGGCGCGCTGAGGCCAGGGTTGCTATGCGCGTGGGCAACTCATACAGGGTATCCTGGGCCGGCGCGTCACTGTCCATGCCCAGGCGGATCATGGCTGTGCGAATGACAGCGGGGTCATCGCTGAAGATCGCTGTCAGGAAATCAACCGCAAACGACTTTAGGAAGTTATGCTGAGTATTCGCATCCAGCAGCGATACGCAGTCCGGTCTATCGGGGCGTCCCATCTGTTCATCTGCCAACAGCTCGTTGAAATGGTTGTGGTTGGCCTGTTCGAGCCAGACCGAGGTTGCCCACGCGCTCTGGCTCGGGGCGATACGCGCAGCTTCGTAGAAGTGTTGGCCCTCTTGGAACAGCACATCGGCGTCGCAGGCAGGCAAGATGAGGGCCATCGGCGCGTGCGAACCCCCTGTCGGGTCGACCGAAACAACAGCCGGCGCGATCATGAGCAATCCGGCCACTGGCCCATAGATGTTCGGGGGCGCGCCGTTCAAGTTGGAATCGCGCTGGTTGGCCAGCGCAAAGGCCGCTTCGGCGCCGCGTGAGTGCCCAAACAGGGCCAGGCGGCGCAGATCAACGCGCCCGGCCAGTTCGACCTCAAAGGGATTGTCGCCCCCGGCCGCGGCCTTGGCCAGCGCATTCAGGTGTAGATCGACCAGTTGTTGCAACCGTTCGCCCGGCTGAGGCTCACCAAACCCAAATGTATTTTCGGCGTTCATGTTGATGGAGAGCGCAACATAGCCATGCCCGGCCAGGTGCCTGACCAAATAAGCGAAGCCCCGATAGTTGGGCTGCTCTGTCTCTGGGTCGCACGGCCAGCGGTCTACTTCATCGCCGGGGGGAATGGGGCAGCCGGGGTGGTTGCCGTGGAAGATGACCACCACCGGAAACGGCCCCCCCTCCACAAGCGGCGCCGCCAGCATACCGTTCAACCGCACCGGCATATTGCGGAAGCGGCTGTCTGCCGGGAAGCGCGCCTGGACGATGGTCGTGTCGCCCAGATTGTATTCCACCGCGGGAGGCAGGTCGCCGATGATGCGGGCCTCAGCCGGTTCGACTGCCGGCGCGGCAGTGGGGTGCGACATGATCGGTGTACAGCCGAGGAGAGCAAGGAGCGCAACGATGGGTGCAAATATCCGGATGTGGTGATTCA
>JAHDWG010000002.1:29365-53137 GCA_023384495.1 Caldilineaceae bacterium | reverse complement strand
GCTGTGGTTGTTTGGAAAGCCGGACATTGCGAAGAACCGCACTCTTTCGAGTAACTCCAGGTTTCAAACAGATCTGATTATAAAACAGCGAACACAGGGATTAGAGAGTGACAATTTTACACAAAACAAATGCCCGCCCCGCGTTTTGATGCCGGGGCGGGCAGCGGCTATCAAATCCTAGCCGCTCTTTCCCAGCGCCTCGCGCAGACGGCGCTCCTGCTCCGGCGGTAGGGTCGTCTTGAGCAGCGTTGCCTTGTGGGCGCGCAGTTCGGCAAGCACCTTCTCTTCATCACCACCAGAGGTCATCAAGAAAAGGGCCGATGTGCCCGGTTCCAATCCCTGGCTGATATCGTTAATCATCGAATCATCGATGCCGAAATCTTTCAGCGCACCGGTGATTGCGCCCAGCGTGGCGCCCACCACCAAACCGCCAATCGGGCCGCCGAGCAACAGACCCGCCAACAGCCCAATGCCACCACCGCCCAAGGCAAACTTGCCACCGCGCTTGACGGTCTGCTTGATCTCGATCTCAGAGGTTCCCATTGCCCCCGGAACGATCACAGGGCGCTCTGCGTTTGCCGAGGCAAAGGCCGTAGGGGTTGATTCTGAACCGGAACCGCGCGTCACAACGACGGCGTCATCTACATTGAGCCAGCCGTTTTGTTGCCAGGTGTTCACATTCGCCAGCATATTCTCGGCGCCCATGATGTCATCGAACATGACCACATGAATGTTACCCGCCATGATAGATTCTCCTTGTTGAATCGTGCAATCTGATCATCTCGCTATTCGTTGCGTTCGCCACCTTGCCGTTCACGCAACACTCGCCGCAGGCTCTCTTCGCCTTGGGTCGACAGCGAAGTATGGTAAACCGTACCCTTGTAGGGCTTCAGGGCGGTCAAGGCGGCATTCGGCTCGGCCTGGCGGACGATGAGGAAGATTGCCGACGAACCTGGCGGCATGGCCTCCTGCACATCCTTGACGAATTTGGGGTCAACACCCAGATCGGTCATTCGACCCACCAGCGCGCCGCCCAGTGCGCCCATGATCAGCCCACTCAGTGGGAAGAAGATGAAGCCGAGCATCAGACCGAGCAGACCGCCGCCTATCGCGCCGATTCTGACCCCTCGATCGATTTCATTCTGAACCTGCACCTTGCCGTTGCCATCTTTCACGACGACGGCTGAATCATCCAACGTGATCAAATCATTGCGCTGTAACTGCCGCACGGATTCGCGCACCTTGCCCGCTTCGTCTTCATTGTCGAAGGTAATGACAATCAAGTTTGACATCGTGTCCCCCTCTATAACCGTAGGTTGTCTATGGCCTATGTGGTAACCGACCAGCCGCTTGTGATCGGTTATCAGCGCCTATCCGAATCACGCTGCGACCTACTCCATTCGTAGCCTTATCGGTTGAGAGTCGCAACCGATATGTGGATGAGCTTTTTGCGGATGAACCTACAATCAACTTCCAAGCGGACTGGCAACTACAGTGTAAACTAAATGCCCTGACATTTTCACGACCGTAGCGGTGGTTTCCGGGGGGCTACGGGGCGCGCCGTCTTCCGGTGAAGAATCGGCGGTATGGAAACCGCCGCTACATTAACGGGCTACATTGAGAGTACAAGAAAGCTTTGTTTACAGAGTAGCAACCAATCCCAGAGGATGCCAGCCAGTCGACCGATCAATCGGGTCGGGCAGACCCTCCTTGAGTGCTGCATCTCGCTTGACCCACAGCGGCGTTCTTGCAGCAATCGCTGTAACGCTGTTAGCCTGCCAGGATCTGGGCCTTAAGATTGGCGAACTCTTCATCGCTCAGCACACCGGCCTGTTGTAACTCGGCGAGCTTCTGCAATTGCGTAACCTTGTCTTCGGTTAGTACAGGGGCGGGCGCTGCCGCCACTGGTTGCGCAGATTTTTGCTTGGAACCGCCAACAGCGCCTACAACTGCGGTTGCAGTGCCGGCGATGATGGCCGTGCGCCCGGCGGTGCGGGCGGCGCTCCCGATCAAACTCGGTCGACCACTTCTTGATCTTCTCATTATTCTCCTCCCAATCATCATGAATTGTTACTGATTCGTCGCCGGTGACCTATGCCGCTGCTGCGAGAATCGAATCCCGCACCTCTTCCATCACATCGTTGGGGATGCGGACATTCATTAACAGTTGTCCGTTGGCGTTGCGGATGGCTTGGGCAAACGCTGTGGCCCACACATGCTCGAACAACAGCGCAGCCGCGGTGGTGTTGTTGTCCAACTCTTCGGCAACCATGAGTAGGTCCTCTTCTGAAAGTAGGCCGGTAAGCTCGCCCTCAAGCTTGATCAATGCCTCCGCCACCTCTGCCTGAAGTTCGTTCGCCTCCAGAATTGTGACCGTCCCCTCCCCATCCTTGCTGACGACGGCCAGATCGATGATGCGGACCAACCCTTTGTCGAGCAGATCGGTCAATGCGGGCAGGATCTCGCCGCGGAACTGGTTGCCCTCAAAATAGAAGATGAGATATTCGACGGGTCCGAGTGCTTGTGTCATCGCTGTCTCCTTTACGTGAATCAAAACAGGGTTGTAGCGCCCTGTCATCCCGTACGGTTCACAAATCAATTCTGGCCCGCTCACCCCGACTCGCCCAATCGGGGTGAGTGAGTCGGGGGGCTTCGCTGGTGGACGCTCAGCGCGGCCAATCAAGCCCTTGCAACAGCCAGTCGGGCATCTGTTCTTCCAGTTGGGTGATCAGCTGGGCGTCGCCGCCACTCGCTGTCATCACCCAGATGCCCCAGGCGCCCTCGCGGTCGCTCATAAAGGCCACCCGGCTGCCGTCGGGACTCCAGACCGGGAGGCCGTCGTTGGCCGGGTTGTCTGTCAAGCGGGTGACTGCACCGTCAGTAACTGTCAAAACATAGATCTCCCAGTTGCCGTCGCGTGAATCGCTCATAAAGAGCACCGACGCACCATCGGGCGACCAACGGGGCAGTGAATCGTTAAAGCCGTCAGTCAACGGAGCGCGTTCGGAGCCGTCGGGGTTGATGGTCCAAAGACCACAGTTGTCACCGTAGTCGTCGCAGCCCTTGAAGACGATCAACTCTGCGGTGGGGCGCCAGTCGGCATCCTTGCCAAAGCCCAGGTCGATGGCTTCGGGGAAGCCGGTTGCGTCGTTGCTGGGAAGTGGTTCTACGATGTAGAGCCGCCAGAGCCGGTCGCCGGTGCGGTTGCTGGAGAAGAGCAGCCGGTCGCCTGTCGGACTCCAGCGGGGGGTGCTATCTTCCAGGTGACTTGAGTAGCGCACCCGTTCACCCACGCCAAAATCGTAGGCGCTCAAGCCCAACCCGTTGGGCTGGGTGCTGCGGAAGGCCAGAATCTCACCCCCGCGCAAGAGCGCTGGCTCCATGCCATTTTCGATGATCAACTGGGCAGTCGAACCGGGCTGCGGCGCCACGGCGTAGATGTCTTCCAGGTCATAAGCTCGGTTGCCTTCGCGCAGCACGCGCGAAGCCGAAAAGAGGATCAGGCTGCCGGGGTCGAGCGCCTCGGGAACCGGTACGGGCGTGGCTGCCGGCCCTGTGTCGGCAACCGGCGCGGCGGTCTTGGTCAGCGGCGGGGCGGGAATGATCGGCACATCCTCCGCATTGGTGGCTTCGATGTACGCTGTCGCAACCCAACCTTGCTCGTTGGGCGCGGTGGGCACGTGCGCCACCCACCACTGGCCGTCTTCACTCACGCCGACGATCTCGCCCGTGGCCCCTTGTGGCGCCACGCCTAGAATCGGATAATCTGTACCTGGTCCCGTGCGGACATTGACCCCGGCCTCTGCGACTACGCTCCCGCTCGGCCCCTGGGGTTCGGCGGGGGTGATTTCGACCGGCTCGGCCGCCAGCGCCGAATCCACTGGGTCAGGATCAGAGTCTGCTGCTGCCTCCTCTTCTGGTTCGGGTGTTGCCGTTGGATCTTCCTCTGCCGGTTCGGCTGTGGCCGTCGGGGCTGCCACGGTTGGCGCAGTCGTTGCTGTCGGGACTTCGGTGGGCAGGGTCGTTTCGGCGGCGGGTCCACTTGTCCCGCAGGCCGCCAGCAAGAGAAGGATGGTGCAGAATAAGCCGGTGCGCAGGAGAAGCGCCATGTGTCGGCTGGTGTGGCTTCTAATTACAATCATTGCTCATATCTCCCTCAAGCCAACCCTCTCGGAAGCTATGAGCTTCCGGGAGGGTGTAGCGAGATGACTCGGTTGTCGCGCTCTACGGAATCCGTGTCGCCAGGACAGCAATCTGGCCGGCAGCCGTCACCAGTTCTAACGTGTCGCCCGTGATGCGATAGGTGGCGGACGACTGCAAGGCGTTGAGAAATGCGGTCTCCTGTTCCATGGCGCCCTCCGGCTCGGGGCAGAGCAGCGATGAGGCGCCGGGTGCGCTTATGATGACATTATTGCCATCCACCTGATAGGAACCCAAGAAGGTGTTACAGCCGCTGTTGCCGTTCAGTTGCCCATCGGGACCAAAATCGATGCTGATATTCGTGTCGGGGATCAACGTCACGATGCCGCCGGCAAAGTTGTTGTACTGGGTCACGCCCCAGCGCGTGCCGGTCAGCATATCTGGCGCAGGGGGAGGCGCCGGTGTTTCGGTTGGCGGCGGGACGGGGGTGGCAGTCGGCGGAACCGGCGTCGCGGCCGGGGTGTCGGTAGGCGGCGGGACTGGGGTAGCGGTCGGCGGAACCGGCGTCGCCGTGGCAGTCGGCGCCTGGCCTGCTACGTTGATGGTCACCTCGCGGAAGACTGTCGCGCCATCGCGCTGCAAGACGCGCATCTCATACGTGGTCGTCTCGGGCGGGCAGACCCGCTCACTTCCCTGACCGGTGCGCGGGAAGCGCTGGTGGTTTTCGCCGCGCGGATAGACCCAAACTGCCTGCACGTTCTCGACCGACCAGTTGAGTGTGGCGCACTCGCCCAGGTTGATGTTGGTGCGGTCGGCCCAGAAGTTGATCTGCGCCTGGGGGGTCGCAGTGGGCGGCGGCACGGGTGTGGGCGTGTTCGGCGGCGTCACGACGGGCGGAACAATTACAGGCGGCGGCGCTTCGATCACGGGGACGTTTTCAGCGTTGCTGGCGGCCACAAAATCAGCCGAGACCCAGGCAACGCCACCGGGCAGCGTCGGCGCCGAAGCGGCCCACCAGCGGCCATCGGCGCTGCGCCCGATGATCTCGCCCTCATCACCATAACGGGCAAACCCAATCACCGGGAAATTGGTGCCGGGGCCGGAGCGAATGTTGACGCCCTGCCCGGCGGTCACACGGCCACGCGGCGTGGCGGGTTCCGGTGCGGGCGGCGGTGGCGGCGGAGCGGGCAGATCGACGACGAGCCGCCGCGTCATCACCAGGGCCAGTTGATCATCGGCGGTGCGCATCTGCAACAGATTGCCTTCGACGTTAAAGGTCGCCGCGCTCGCCAGCGCGGCCAGGAATTCGGCTTCTTGCTCCATGACGCCGGGCGGGTCCACACACAGGCGCAGCGTGCTGCCGGCCTGCCCAATCGTGATCGCAGCGCCATCCACGGTGTAGGAAGCGAAGTAGTCATTGCAGCCGGCGTTGCCCGTGACCTGACCGTCGGCGCCAAAGTTTGCCGAGATGTCTGTGCCGAGCAATACGCCCACCACGGCTTCGCGCCCGTTGTTGAACGAGGTCACTTCCCATGAGGTGCCGGCCAGGTTTTGCGAACTTGCCACAAAGGTCGCCACGATCTGATTGCCGTCTTGCAGGAAGAGTTGTCTTTCGGTGGCGCTGAAACCGGTCGTCCGCCCGAGGGCCGCCATGTAGGCTACCGCCTGGTCCATCACCGGCTCCATGCAGGCCATCATGGTCGAGGCCATGGGTTGGTTGATGGTGAGGTCATATCCCTCTTGTGTAAAGGTGGTGCTGAAGCGGTTGCACCCATCCGACCCGGCTGCGGTTCCGTCCTCGCCAAACTGAAGCGTGGCCGTGACGCCCGGCAGGGGTAGCTCGCCATTGAGCGAGCTTAACACCCAACTTGTGCCGGCCAGGTCGATGCTGGCTACCACCGGCGCGGCGCCGGCTGGCCCACACGCCGTCAGCAGCAACAAACCGATGGCAAGCAGATAGAGTTTGATCATGGTTCTCATGCGATGTTGTTCCTTTCAACTTCCAGTTTGTTTATAACCCACGTTGTGCATCGGCGCTTGCCGCCAGCGATGACGGCGCAAGTGAGCAGCGTGAGCCCATCCCAGACCTTCGCCTAGACCGCCGGCCAAATATCCGCCGGTTGAGGAGCGAAGATCGTCAACGAAACAACCTACGGGGGCAGGTCAGGCAGAATCGGTCGCGTTCGCCAGTTGAATTGCATGCTCAACATGCGAATCACAAAAAACAGCAAGATGGCAGACCAGGCAGCAAACTCCTTGGCAACCCCTAATCCTCGGATGAGGATGAGAAAGAGTATGGACGAAAAGATCAGGGCCGACACAGCAAATTGGCCAGGTTTGAGCGCTGCTGGCGTATCGCCTACAACCACGTCGCGCAGCAGGCCGCCGCCAAAACCGTTGACCACGCCCACCAACACCACGCCGGGCAACGGGATCCCCGCGCGCAGAGAGAGCTGCATGCCCACCACGGCA
Organism: Caldilineaceae bacterium; assembly: GCA_023384495.1. GTDB lineage: Bacteria > Chloroflexota > Anaerolineae > Caldilineales > Caldilineaceae > CFX5. The sequence goes on along the minus strand of JAHDWG010000002.1, from coordinate 46,525 downwards.
AAGACGGGGACCCCAATCGCGTCGATGACGTTGATCACTTGATCCACCAGCGGCATACGGCTTATTCGGCGCCGAAAGAGGCCCACAACGGCGGTAGCCGCCAGGATCAATGGGATATACCACCCGTCACCGAGCACGGGCGGTGTCCGCTGCAAGAAAATGCCGTCCCGAATGAGACTGCCCCCGGTGGACGAAAGCAGAGCAATCACGAGCACACCGGCAAAGTCATAGCGTTTGTGCATGCCCACAATGGCTCCGCTTAGCGCCCACAGAAATGTGGCGAAATAATCAAAAGCCAGTGGAACTTGGAATTCGGCTTCGGGCATTGTATTCAAGCCTGGCGTACGAACGGCCTATACGATAAATGCACGATAAATGCGTATCGACGCTCATGGCGAGGCCAGTGTTGACAGCGCATACAGCGATAGACCGCCAATGTACAGCACCCCTGCAAAGCTTGGTTCTCCATCTCGGTTGGCTTCGGGAATCATGCTTTGGGTCACCGTGGTGATCAGAAAGCCCGACGCCAAGGCAATCAGTACCAGTCTGATCCCCAGCGGCTGGTTGCGCAGCAAGCCGTATCCCAACATGGCGCCCCCCATGATACAGATGACAAAGAGGTAAGAGAGCAGCCGGCGATGCTCCTTCGCCACCCCTTGCCGTTTGGCCGTGGCTGTGGTCACAAAGGCCAGCGGCGCTGTGCTGACGGCCAGACCCAACGCGAGCAGAAAACCAGTGCCAAGCGTCAACGTCGAGCCAACCCCGATCACAACGCCGTCGATCACCAGGTCTACCAAAATGCCGATGTAGAGCCCCATGGAGGTGACGCCCCCCTCTGGCGCAGACCGGGCCGCCAACCTGACCGCCGAGAAGTACTCCAGCGCCACATAGAGCGCGCCGCCCACAAAGAAGCCCAACACGATCCCGACCGCCGGCCCGCCGCGCACTGCCGGCGGCATCAGGCTAAAGGCGACCAGCGCCGTGATGATGCCGGCCGCAAACTGCAACGCCCCGCTCACCACATATTGCGGCACATCAAAGCTCTCAGCCGCCGGCGCTCCCAAATAGGTCAAGGCCGCCGCCACAAATGCAATGCCAAACACCAGCAAAAACTCATTCATCCCAACCTACCGAAAAGTGACCACTAAATGTCATGAAGGTAAGCGCAAAATCCGATGAATCATCGCAGGTGATTTGAAGAGATTGGAAGAGATTTGGTCAACAGAATCTCCTGAATCTCTCAATCTCTCCCGGTTACCTTCATGACATTGGGTGACCCATGACAAGTGACAGATAACAAACCCCTAAACACTCACCGGATAGCCCGGCCCCAGGGGGATCCCCAACAGGAACCAGAGCGCAAACAAGATGATCCAGACGATGGCGATGATCACCGCGTAGGGCAGCATCAGCGCCACCACCGTGCCCAGGCCCGCATCCCTCTGGTAGCGTTGGGCGATGGTAACGATAAAGGGCAGGTAGACCATCAACGGCGTGAGGACGTTGAGCGGCGAGTCGCCCACGCGATAGGCCGCCAGCACCGTCTGCGGCGCCACACCCAGCCGCATGAAGAGAGGGATAAAGACCGGGGCAAAGATGGCCCATTTCGGCACAACACCCGGCAGGATGATATTGAGCAGCAAGATGACGACGATCATCCCAACCAGCAACGGCAGCGCACCGATGTTGGCCTGTTCGAGCACGTTCGCCATCAAGACCGCCGCCACGCGCGGCATATTGCTGTAGTTGAAGAAGGCGATGAACTGGGCGATCATCAAGAACATAAAGATGAGGCCGGCCAACCCGGCAAAGGTCTTGGTCACTGCCCGGATCACATCATCGCTGCCCTTGACCGTCCCGGCGCCGATGCCATACCCGATGCCGGAGATCAGAAAGATGAGCGAGATGATAAAGATCAGGCTCGTCATAAAAGGCGTGTTGCCGATGATCTGCCCGGTGGTTGGGTCACGCAGTGGCGCCCCGGGCGGCAGGGTAAAGACCAGCACCACGGCCAGGACGGCAAGAAAGCCATACAATGCATATTGCAACCCGCGCGCTTCATCGCCGGCGGAATTGTCGTCTGCTTCTGCCCCAGCCGGCGCCCCTTCAACAGGTTCGTACTTACCCAGGCGCGGTTCGATCATCCGCTCGGTGATAAAGGTGGCGACAATCGCCAGGATGATCGTCGAGGCGATGGCAAAGTAATAGTTGGCGACCACCGTCAGCGATTGGCCCGGCGCAACCAACGCAATCGCCTCGTTGGTGATCTCGGTCAGCATACTGTCAATCGGGGTGATGAGCAGGTTGACACCAAAGATCGACGCCACCCCGCCAAAGGCCGCCGCCATCCCCGCCAGCGGGTGCCGCCCCAGCGTCAGAAAGGCCGCCGCCCCCAGTGGGATCAAGATGAGATAGCCCGCATCCGAGGCGATGCTCGACAACACACCGACCAAGATGATGATAAAGGCGATCAGCCGGCGCGGGGCCACCTTGACCAACTGGCGGATCAGGGCGCCCATCATCCCCGCCTGTTCCGCCACACCGACGCCCGCCATCGCCACCAGGGTGACGGCGATGACGCTAAAACCGGCAAAGTTGGCGACAAACGACGTAAAGATGAAGCGGATGCCGGTCACCGTCAAGAGGCTCTGGACCGGGATCGTCTGCTCCTCGACAATGTACCGCGGTATTTCGACTTCCTGTTGTGTGTATACATCGTAAGGCACAACTGACCCGCCAAGCGCATCGCGCAGGTCTCTCAACACCTGGGTCGGCACCGGCACGACAATGTCTTCGGTGACGCTGACGCCCATCATGTAAAAGACGTGCGAGAGCACCATCACGATGGCGAGCAGGTACAAGAACATGATGACCGGATGGGGCACCTTGTTGCCGATCTTCTCAATGCCGTCCAACATCCGGTCCTGGAAGGACCGTTTGGATGGCGGCTCCACTGCTGTCGTTGCTGTGGTCATTTCTTTCTCCTCGTCGATAGGACAATAGGTGCGTTGCACGCGCAGCGTGCCATCCACCTTCTCACTGCAAGATCGTTCTCAGAGAGGGCGCTCGCCGGTCCTGTTTTGCTGCTTATTAGGCATCATTGACCCTGAACACCCTACGTCTCAAAAATTCGATGAGCAGACGTACGCCCACACCGGTCCCACCCTGGGTCTCGTAGGGCTTGCCCGGCTTATCGACCCAGGCCGTGCCGGCAATATCGAGATGGGCAAATGGATAGTCACCGACAAAAGCTGTTAGAAAGGCTCCTGCTGTAATCGTCCCCGCCGGTCGCCCACCGATGTTTTTGAGGTCGGCGATCTGGCTCTTGACCATTTCGTGGTATTCGTCCCAGAGCGGCAACTGCCAGACGCGCTCGCCGCTGCTTGCGCCCGCGCGGCTCAGTTGGTCGGCCAGTTCCTGGCTAGTGCTCATCATGCCGGTGGCGTGCGCACCCAGGGCGATGATCACCGCCCCGGTTAGCGTCGAAAGCTCGATGATCACCGCCGGGTTGTAGCGTTGGGCATAGAACAGCCCATCGGCCAGGATGATGCGCCCTTCGGCGTCGGTGTTGAGCACCTCTACCGTCTTGCCGCTCAGGGTGGTGACGATATCGCCGGGGCGATAGGCGTCGCCGCTCGGCATATTCTCGGCGGCGGAGACAATGCCCACCACGTGCAGCGGCAGCTTGAGTTCGGCCACGGTCTGCATGGCGCCAAAGACGGCGGCGGCGCCACCCATGTCCGATTTCATTGTCTCCATGGCATCGGCCGGCTTGAGCGAGAGACCGCCGGAGTCAAAGGTCAACCCCTTGCCGACCAGACAGATGGTGGGTTTGCCGTCACCCGCCGCGCCATGTTCCATTACGATAAAGCGCGGGTCATTGGTCGAGCCTTTACCGACGGCTAGAATCCCGCCAAAGCCTTGGTCGGTGAGTTGCGCCTTGTCCAGCACTGTCACGGCCAGACCCAAACGTTGACCCAGATCGATGGCTTGTTCGCCGAGCGCAGCAGGCGTCATCCGATAACCAGGGCTGTTGACCAGGTCGCGGGCGTACATCACACCGCGGGCGATGGCCTGGCCGGTGGTGACGCCAGCGTACGTCTGTTCAGCGTTGACTTTGCTAAAGACCGTGGCCTGCTCGACGGCAAAGGTCTCTTCCGTCGTCAGCCCAGTGCGGTAGGGCCAGTAGCGGTAGGCGCCCAGTTCGATCCCCTCTGCAAAGGCCTGGCCGGTCACTTCGGGCGCCAGTGGCAGGTCACCCTGTACACCGACCGTGACGCCCGGCACTTGCAACGTCCTCGCCTGTTGCACCGCGCTGGCGGCGGCCTGGCGGATGGTCTCGGTCGTCATCTTCTCCCGCTTTCCCAGGCCGACCAACAGGAGCCGCCGTGGAGCGACTGCCCCGCGCGGGTAGAGCAAGAGCGTCTGCTTGGCCCGCCCGCGAAAGTCAGCCGGTTCGAGCAAACCGGCCACCGCCGCCGGCAGCGGCTCATCTTCAAACGTGGCAAGCATGGCCAGGTCGGATGGTTCGCCCAGCACATCGCCTGTACAGACTGTGATCTCCATAGTGATTCCTTCTGATAACTCACCTGACGAAGTAACAACAAAAGCGTTACACAGAGCGCACTGAGGAGACACAGAGCGCACCGAGAAACTGCCGAGCAAACGTGATCTGCTCCTCTGTCCCCATTGCGTTCTCCATGTTCCTGTTGTAGCAGCGTAGGGTGAGTTGATAGCCTTCTATCGCTAGCTGGTGGCCGGCGCCGCGTCGGCATCGTCGTCGGCCGGTTGCTCGTCGGTGATTTGGGCGTCGCCGATGAAGATGCCCTCATCGCTGGCAATGATGCCGCTCACCTGCGTGCCGCTGGGTGAATCCACGATGCGGCCCGATGACATGGTTGGGGTGGAGTGCATCCGCCCATGCGTTGCTCTTCGTTCATCGAGCGATGGGCGGACGCAATCCGCCCCTACGAGTGCGGCAATTGGGCCAATTCTTCGAGATAGACAATCGCCGTTTCGATGCCGCGTCCAAACATTTCCAGGCTGTAATGTTCATTGGGGGCGTGGAGACCGTCGCTATCTAGCCCATAGCCCATCATGACGACGGGGATCTTCATCAGGTTGTAAAAATCGGCGACTACTGGGATGCTGCCGCCGCCGCGGGTAAAGGTGGGCGTTGCCCCCCAGGCTCTTTGGTAGGCGCGCGCCGCCGCCCTCATTTCGGGCAGGTCAAAGGGGATCAGCGCCGGCTCGCCCGTGGTCAACAGGCTCACCTTGACGTGGACTGTCGGTGGCGTGATCGACTCGATGTAGCTCTTCAACAACTCGAAGATCTTGTGCGGGTCTTGGTTGCCCACCAGCCGGGAGCTGAGCTTGGCGCCCGCTTTGGCCGGAATGATCGTCTTAGGGCCGGGGCCGCTCCAGCCGCTCCACAGGCCGTTGATGTCGAGCGTGGGCCGGGCCGAGACCCGCTCGCGGAGGGTAAAGTTCTGGTCGCCCCAGAGGGCGGGAACGCCTGTCGCCTCTTTGAACTGCTCCTCGCTCAGCGGGGTCTTGGCGATCATGTCGCGCTCTGCCTGAGTCAGTGGCACAACGTCGTCGTAAAAGCCGGGTACGGCGATGGTGTTGTCGGGGTTGTAGAGTTTGCCCAGAATTTCGACCAGCGCCAAGGCTGGATTATGCGTGGCGCCACCCCAAAAGCCGCTATGCAGATCGTCGGTCGGCCCCTGCACCTCGATTTCGATATAGGTCATGCCGCGCAGGCTGTGGGTGATGGCCGGCTCGTCGATGCGCGGCATGGACGAATCGCTGATCACGCAGACATCGGCCTTGAGCAGGTCGAGATGCTCTTCGAGAAAGGGGCGCAGGTTGGGCGAAGAGACCTCTTCTTCGCCTTCCAACAAAAACTTGACATTGACCGGCGCTGCGCCAGCCGTCTTCAAATACGATTCTAGCGCCTTGACATGGATAAAAAGTTGCCCCTTGTCGTCGGTGGCGCCGCGGGCGTAGACCTTGCCATCCTTCTCGACCGGCTCAAAGGGGTCCGTCTCCCAGCCATCTTCCATCAGGGCGGGCACTACGTCATAGTGCCCGTAGACGAGCACCGTCGGCTTGTCGGGGCCGGCGCCCATCCACTCGCCGTAGGCAACCGGGTGGCCGGCGGTGGGCATGACCGCCACCTTTTGTAGGTTCAACTCGCGCATGTGGTCGGCCAGCCAATCGGCCATGCGCCCTACATCACCGGCAAAGGCCGGGTCGCCGCTGAGGCTGGGGATGCGCAGCATTTCAAAAAGTTCGTGCTTAAATTTGTCGGCATTCGCCCGTGAGTAGGCGCGGGCGTCGTCACTGCTTTGGGTCATGGTTTCGTTCTCCTTGCACTCGTGTATCTATGCTATCATGCGAGAGGGGCGGTTCCCTGTCAACGGATCTTCCGAGCGGATCTGAATCCGTTCCATCCGCTCAATCTGTTCCTGAAATCCGTTGACAGCCCTTCATCCCTCCGCGCCCCACAACTCCGCCAGCTTGATACACATCTTGGTCGCTGCGGCCATATCCTGCACGCTGACCCACTCCAGCGGCCCGTGGATGTGTTGCATCCCGGTAAAGGCGTTGGGCGTCGGCACACCCAACTCGGTCAGCCGCGAGCCGTCGGTGCCGCCGCGTGTGGGTGTCGAGAAGGGTTCGACGCCGATCTGGCGGCAGGCCGCGCGCGCCAGCTCGACCGGTCGCATGTCGTTTTCCAGCCAGTAGCGCATGTTGCGATACTGGGGCGTGACCGTGCAGGCGATCTCGGCGCGCGGCTCGGTGGCGCCGATGGTGGCGCAGACCTGTTGGATCAACTCGCCGTGGGCGGCCAGCCCCGCGGGCTCGAAGTCGCGCAGGATAAAGTTGAGTTCAGCTGCGGCCGCGGTGCCGCTCATCTGATAGAGGTGGATAAAACCCTGGCGCCCGTCGGTGGTCTCCGGCGTCAGCGTGACATGGGGCAACGTATCCACGATCTTGGCGGCCAGGTGAAGGGCGTTGACCAGCTTGTCTTTGGCCTGGCCCGGGTGGATTGAGACCCCTTTGACCTCCACCGTCGCCTTGTCAGCCGAGAAGGTCTCGTAGACGATCTCGCCCTTTTCGGCCCCGTCCAACGTATAGGCGAACTTCGCCCCCAGGTCGCCCGGCAGACTGGCATGGACGCCCCGCCCGATCTCCTCATCGGGCGTAAAGCCGATGCGGATGGGGCCGTGGGGGATGCCGGGGTTCTGCAACAGGTGGCGCGCCGCCGCCATGATAATGGCGATGCCCGCTTTGTCATCTGCGCCCAGCAATGTCGTCCCGCTGGCGGTGATGATGTCATCGCCGACCTTGCTCCCCAAGTAGGGTGACTCAGCCGGCGAGAGCACAAGGTCAGGCGCGTCAGGAAAGGTGATGGCGCCGCCGTCATAGTTGCGGTGGACAACCGGTTTGACGCCGGTTCCACTGTAGGCCGGCGCTGTGTCCACGTGGGCCAACAAGGCGATAGTCGGCACCTGGTGATCGACTGTCGCCGGGATGGTGGCCAGGACTGCGCCATAGTCTGTCAGCGTCACATCCTGGGCGCCGATCTCGTTGAGCTCGTCGCGCAACAGGTTGAGCAGGTCATACTGTTTGCTGGTGCTCGGCGTTGTCGGCGACGATTCATCGGCCTGGGTGTCGATACGTGCGTAGCGCACCAGGCGTTCTTCCAATTCGCGGTCGAATTCAGACTTCATCATTCCCCTCCCCTTTCTCCTCTGGTGCGATGCACTTGCAACGTGCGTTGCACCTCTCCTCAGCGCCAAAATCTACCGCCGCCTCTTCGCCTCGCCTCGTCGCTTACCTTCCTGTGCCGCTCCCTGAATTTCCGCGCTCGACACCTCATCCGGTTTATATCTGGGAAGACGCAACGCCGGGAAGATCGCCACCAGCGCAATACCGGCCAGGAAGAGGAACGAAATCTTGAGCGCACGCAACCGGGCGACCGTGTTGATCTCCACTGCCGCCGCCACCTGTTCGGGCGTCGCCGTGGTTTCGCTCAGCGTCTCCAGCAACTGGTCATTGCTGACAAAATTGATGCTGTCCAGGTTGACCTGGCTTTGCAGTTGCGGGGGAAGGTCGGGGTTGTTAACCAGGCTGCTGGTGATCAGCATCGCTAGCAGGCCCACCGACATCGCACCGGCGACCGCGGTGCCCACCGCGGTGGACAGATTATTGGCCGTGCCGCGCAAGGCCCCCACATCACCCGCCAAAGACTTGGGTGAGACCGAGACCAACACATTGAACAGGAGTGTCAACAGCGCACCCTCACCCAGGCCCAGCACGACCAGCCCCAGAATCACCATGGGTGTCCCCCAACTGTTGTCGATGGCAAAGGCCAGGATGGTCAGCCCGGTGGCGACGATGACAAAGCCGACGGCGCCGATCTGCCGGGGCGTAAAGCGGTCATAGAGACGCACGATCAAGACGGCGGCGCCAAAGATCGCCAGCGTATAGGGCACGGTCGCCACCGCCGTCTGCAAACTGGTGCGGCCCTGAACGATCTGGATATAGAGCGGGATCAGAAAGTTAATGGCAGGACCGAGCGCGCCGATGATCAGGAGCGCAAAGATGGCCGCCCGCTCATAGACCGAGTCGAGCACCTCCAGCGCAAAGAGCGGCGATTTGTTCATATCCTGGCGGTAGTGCGACCAGGTAAAGAAAGCCTGCCCGACCACGACGCCAAGTGTGATCATCAACGGCGCTGGCGAGACGCCGAGCAAGCTAAAAGGCGCGCCTGGCCGGGCCAGGACCAGCCCCCAGGCATTGAGATTGTTGAAGCCGAAGCTGATAAGAATGATGGCAATAGCGGCCAGCACCGCACCAACCGTGTCGATCTTGATCCCGGTCTGACGAGCAACTGGTTTGAGTCGGAAACTGAGAAAGAAGATGATAACCGAGACAACCAACAGCAGACCAAATGAATAGCGCCAGCTCAAGACGGTGCCGAGAAAGCCGGCCACCAAAAAGGCGAGCACACCGGCCATGGCCGGAGCACCGGCTAGCAGGCCGAGCGCCTGCTCCTGTTGCTTGCCTTGATAATTGGCCGCGATCAGCACGACCAGCGTCGGCACCAACGCCGCCGCAGCCAGGCCGGCGATGGCCTGGGCGCTGTTCATGGCGCCAGCGTTGGGGCTAAAGGCCATGATCCCCATAGCCAGGCCGTGCAGGACCACGGTTACCTGAAAGACCAGCCGTTCGCCAAAAATTTTGCCGATCTTGGCCCCCAACATGACAAAGGCCGCCACAAAGAGCGAATAGATGACGAGCGCCGTGCCAATGGCAGTGGCCGGTGCCTCCAGGTCTTCCACGATGGGGCCAATGGAGACGGGCAAGGCATTGACGTTGAACGCCATCTGCATCTGCGCCATAAGGATGATGACCATCGGTAGCCAGGAGACTTGTGCTACCGTTTCTGCGCCTGTCGATGAAACAGCTTTTGTTGCCATCGCGTGTTGTTCTCCAGGTTTGATTCTGCTCAAGGAAGAGCGGGCCATTTCTAGTTGACAGCCGGTTTTGACGCAAAAAGATTTAGCCCCAACACCTCAGAGAGATACTTGGAGACCAATTGCCCCTTGACGCTGTTGCCGGCGCGGTCGAGCGGCGGCGCAAAGGCGCCCAACCCACCCTTCCCCGGCGAGACGGTGATGATTCCGCCGCCAACCCCACTTTTGCCCGGCAGCCCGATCTTATAGAGCCAGTCGCCCGACGTCTCATAAAGCCCGGCGGTAGCCATGACGGCCAGGGTATGCGTACAGTGAACCGCATCGATGACCCGCTCATGGGTGATCGGGTTAACGCCGCCATCGGCTAGTGTCGCGCCCATCACGGCCAGGTCTTTGACGGTCACGTTGAGCGCACTCTGCCGGGTGTAGACATCGACCGCCTCGCCGGGGTCAAAGTAGATGCGCTCGAACCCTTGTAGCAGGCGGGCGATCCCCTGGTTGCGATGGTTTGAGGCGGTCGCCGACCGGTAGACCTCGTCGTCGAGTGAGAGCTCGCGCCCGGCAAAACGGGAAAGTCCCTCATGAATGAACTGCCACTTTGCCGCGGCTGTGGCGCCCGGCGCCAGGCTCGTAGTGGCGATGGCGCCGGCGTTGACCATCGGATTGGTCAGCCGGTCGGGGTCTAGCTCCACCGCCATCACCGAATCAAAGGGTAAGCCGGTGGCGTTGACGCCGATCTTGGCGCGCACCTCTTCGGCGCCCAGGACCTGGCAGACCAGCGCAAAGACAAAGGGTTTGGCGATGCTCATGATCGTAAATTCGAAATCTGCATCGCCGACGGCAAAGAGCACGCCTTTGGTGGCAGCCACACAGATGCCAAAGAGGTGGCGTGGCACGCGCGCCAGGGCCGGATAGTACTGTGCATTCTCACCCACATCGACTGTCTTGAAACGGTTGTAGGCCTCGTCGACGAACCGCTTTACGTGCTCGTCAGGCGGCAACTGACCAGTTGAGATCAAAGTAGGTGTGATTGCTTCATCGCTGTAGTGTTGCCGAAACATTGGCCACCTCTTTGTGATTTATAACATTTCCGAACCAGGTCACCTGTGAGCAACTCGCAGGCTGGTGAACGACAACGGATGAAATCAGCTACCGAAAATCGTCAACGCATCGGATCCCAACTCGCACGGAGCCAGATCCAGATGAGTGTGCTTGACCGGACGAAGGAAGAGCCCCGACGTCCAGCGTAACGCCATACCTGGCTGAATACCAGGTACGATTTGTACTATTGATGTACTAAGCGCGCACTGTTTTCGAACGTGCGTGGCAGAGAAACGAGGATTTTGAGAGGACGACTAATGCGACAACCGTACTGCGCCAATCCCATATTGATGTTGATTAGTACACCGATAGTACACTTTGTACCTGGTGTAGGGGATAAAGACGGCATACTATCCCTACAACCAGACTTTGATGATTGTTTCCGCCAAGACCTCCGGGAAGCGACCAGAGATATCATGGCAGAGGAAGTTGATTCTGGCCGCTTCCCGGAGGTCGGGTTGCGCCGTCACCCGAAGCCTCGTTGTAGTACTATTTGCAAGGAGGAGGATTCCAGGTAGATAGGATTGGCGCGTAATGAGCCGACTGTCATCCGCGTTTTCAAAGCAACCGCAATTTGGGTCGCAGTCATTGACCAACAGGAGCTCCTATGCACGAAATCCCGCTCAACGCCGATGTCGAATGCACGGATGGACATGCCGGCAAATCTAGTCACGTCATCTTTGACCCCCAGCAACGTACGGTAACGTATATTGTTGTCAAAAATGACAAGGATTCCTACGCACAAGATCGAATGGCGCCGGTTGCGCTGATTGGGCAAACCGGCCAGGGCATCATCCGGCTCAATTGTACTCTGGCCGAACTGGCTGAGCAGCCCGCTTTTAGCTCGGTGCATACCTTCAGCTACGCGTATGATGACTATTCCATTAATGCCGCAGTATTGATGGCGCCCTACATTGCTCCCGTCGCCACAACCGGCTATTCGCAGATGGTGGTCGAAGCCACCCCAACCGGCCAGCGAGCGCTCACGCAAGGCGCGAGGGTGGACGCCACCGATGGAGCCATTGGCCAGGTGGGCGAATTGTTGGTGGACCCGGCAAGCGGGCAGGTCACCCATTTCACTGTGCACGGAGGGCCGCTTTGGGGCGCAAGGGCGGTGACGCTCCCCATTACCGTTATCCACTTTGTCAGTGAAGATGTCGTCTACTTGAAATTGAGCAAGCAAGCCATCGAGACGTTGCCGGCGATCCCGCGTAAACGGAAATTTGATCAGGGCGAGCAACCGGGCGGCATTGAACTGATTGCGCGTGTTTTCGATGCACCGCACCGGGCAGCCGAAGCACTCGAGTTTGTCAAGGATATGCAACGCCGTCAACGCGGCGCGCTCAAGCTCCACAACTCGGCTCTATTGGTCAAAGATGCAAGCGGCAATGTGACGATCACCGAAACCGGTGACCTCAGCCCGCGCAAGGGTACGCTGCTCGGTGCTGTGGCGGGGGGACTTTTGGGGGCGCTGGCTGGCCCCGTGGGCATTCTTGTGGGCGCAACGGCCGGCGCCGGGCTTGGCCGTGTCAGCACCCGTTGGATCGATCTTGGCTTGCCTGATGACTTTCTGAACCGTTTGCAGGTGCATCTTCAGCCAAACAGTTCAGCATTGGTTGTGCTGGTCGAGCACGAATATTTGCAACAACTCGCCGCCGCCATGGCGAACCTGGAGGGGGTCGTCATGCACCATACGCTTGTGGACGCCGTGGTGCAACAGTTGTTAGCCGAACAGGAGGATGATTCGCCGTTGAGTGACCGCAAAGGGAGTGACGCATGACCTTGAAATCTATATCACTGTTCTGGGCATCGCCGTTCTTGCGAACCACGCTTGTGATCCTCTGCGGATTGGCGCTGGTCAGCTGCCGCCCGATTAGCGCGCGGGCGCCAAACCCAACCGAACAGGCCGCAGCGTTCGCAACCGCCGTGCAGGAGGCGATGCCTACCCTGATCCTGTCCGGCACGTCGTGGCAATTGGAGTCATTTTGGGGGAACACGGATGACATCTGGCCCTTGCCGACCGTGCAGCCCACCCTCAATTTTTTTCTTGAGCGCTATGCCGGCTATGGGGGGTGTAATTGGTTCTTGGGGGTACACAGCGTTAGCGAGACAAACATGCGGCTGCTGACCCCCTCTACAACGCGCATTTTCTGCGATGAGCCAGGCGTCATGGAGCAAGAGGCCACCTACATGGTCGCGCTGAGGAATATCATCACTTATTCCTTGGAAGATCAACGGTTGTTGGGCTACAGCAGCGCCAACCAACTGCTGCTGACTTTTGTCCCCGCGGAGATGTTGCCGCTCGAGGGGACAACCTGGCAGGTCGCCATGATCAATGATGTCAACCGAAGACCCCTGCCGGTTGTCTCGGGGTCGTTCATCACGCTTGAAATCAATGGCGAGGAGATTGGCGGTTCGGCGGGCTGCAATACCTATTCGGGCCCCGTCACGTTGCGCGAAGGCGAGTTATTGAGCGAAGGCGAAATGGCCGTTGGCCAATTGATCAGCACGCGCATGGCGTGTTCTGAACCGTCGGGCGTCATGGAGCAGGAGCAGCGCTTTCTGAGTGTGCTGCAAACGGTGGTCAGCTACGAACGGGGCGCCAGCACGTTGGTTCTGTACAATGCGGATGGTGAGCCAGTGATTCTCCTTGGGGCGCGGATCGCAAGTGAATAATTCAGCCCCATAGGTTGTTTGTGTCCAACGCATCCCATCGTTAATAGATAAGCCAGTTAGTTATATGTCGTACATTCGATAGGGGCGACCCGCCGGGTCGCCCCTACTGATTTGTCTATAAGGCGTCTGGCAACTGAGCTGCCGATCACGGTGGATGGTGAGCGCGGCGGTTGGCAGCAAAACAAAACGTGACTCCGGATCTGTCGAATTGGGCCGGTCGGCGCGCATTGCAGATATACCGCATCCGGGCCAGATTGACCTACTGGGCTGATCCGCGGTCAAATTTGGCGCGCCGAAACGTTGAAAAGGGATGTTTTGCTACGGGCGCTGTTCATGGTTGCGTCCCATAAGGTAGAACTGTAGAACCAACGGAATTTAGCCAATTATGATTTTGCCGGAACGTACGATTTCCGAAAACCGATCTGGCTCGTCTACAATACGTATTGTAATGTAAGGGCTTTGATACAAGTTTGAATAAGGATTTTTGTCGAATCGAAGGGTATTGAAGTTGTACATTACTTGTCCGCGTCGCATCATTACCTGGATTGTCCCACAGACGAGGTCAGAATGGTCTTCATCCCCCTGCGGGCAAAACTTTATCGGCCGCCAATCGTATCCACAGTTATGCCACGGCCGCGCCTGCTGCAACACCTCCAGAGGGGATTGACCGGCAAGGTTACCCTCGTCTCGGCGCCAGCGGGTTTTGGGAAGAGCACCCTGGTCAGTGCATGGCTCGACCAACTCACTGCGCCGCCGCCTGACCCAACCGCTTCTCCGGCTTATATGGCGAGTTGGCTGAGCCTTGATGAGTCGGATAATCAACTTCCCCGCTTCGTCCACTACGTAGTTGCCGCGATCGAAGAGTGTGTTCCACAAAGCTGTCGCACGGTGGCTGAGTTGTTGCAGGACAAGCCGGAGGGCACCGTCGAGGCGTTGGCTGACACCCTGGTTGTTGCACTCAACAGACTCTCAACCCCACTTGTGTTGGTGCTGGACGATCTGCACTTGGTGAATGCGACTGCGGTGTTTGCCTTCCTGGCGCGGCTGGTCCGCCATGCGCCTCCCCAGTTTCACCTTGTGGTCATTACACGCGTCGATCCGCCGCTGCCGTTGAACCGGTGGCGCGCACGCGGAGACCTGAACGAACTGCGTCTGCATGACCTGTGTTTTGATCTAACGGAAACCACGGCTTTTCTGCGAATGAGTCTGGCGGAGCCAATGGCGCCTGATCTGATAGCACAGTTGCACCATCTCACCGAAGGTTGGGTGGTTGGGCTGCGCATGGCTGTGCTCGCAATGCGCGATGAGCGCGACTATGCCGCCTTTGTCACCGGGTTTGCAGCAAACAGCAACCGGTACATTATTGATTACTTGATGGATGATGTGCTGGACCAGCAGCCACCCAGTGTACAGCAATTCCTAATCTGCACGTCCATTCTCACGCGCTTCTGCGCCGCGCTGTGTGCGTCCGTGGTCGAGGTGGATGAGGCCACCGCACAGCAACACATCAGCCACATCGAGCACGCCAATCTCTTTTTGATCGAACTGACCTTCCCGGTTCAGTGGTATCGCTATCACCACCAGTTCCAGAGCATGTTGTTGAGCCGGCTGCATGAGCGCTATGAACCGCAAGCGATTGCCGCTCTCCATCGCCTGGCGGCTGCCTGGTTGGCCGCCCATGGGCAAGTGGACGAGGCGCTCCGCCATCTGATGGCGATAGATGACATGGACGGCGCCGCGCGCCTGGTCGAGGAGCACCGGGTGGCCGCGCTCAACGAGCAGAATTTTCACGAATTGGAAGCGTGGTTAGCCTTCTTGCCCGAGCGAATCGTCAATCAGCGCCCACAGCTGTTGATCAGCCAGGCGTGGGTTCAGCACTATCGGATCGAAAACGCCCAATGCCTGGCTACAACCCAGCGAGCGGCTGACCTCCTGTGCGAACAAGATGTTACCGTGCCCGAAGCGATCAAACAGGCCATCCAAGCTGAGATCCTTGTCTTGTATACGTCACTGGGCACTCCACTGGATCAGGGTGAGACGCATGCGCTTATCCAGCGCGCATGGGCACAGATTCGCCCTAATCTTCCGTTCACCCACAGCAACGTTGTAGCATGGCTCATCGCCCTTAGCCAACGGCTGGGGATGAGCAAATTTTCGTTGGAAATCGGTTTGACGGCGTATGAGGAGGCGACGGACTGGCCGCACAGTGCAAAGTGTCGTTTGCTCTATGCCTGTGGCGTCGTCTATTGGTACGAATGTAAGCCCGTCCAGGCCGAACGGACGTTTCAGCAGGGGCTGCTTTTGGCTCGCCAGCATCATGTACAGGTGGCTGAAGTTCTCTGCCAGTTTGGCCTGGCTATGATTGCCAGCGCCCGTAACCAGAAAGAGTTGGCTGAAACCTTGCATTTGGCGGTCGTCAACGCGGCGCATACCCAAACCGGCTTACGCACTGTGTTGAGCGCATATTCTCTGATCCGCATCTATGCGGAGCGTGGGCGACTGGAAGCAGCGCATCACCAGGTCGACCGGCTCAAGGAGTCTGTGGCGTTTCTGGCGCGGCCATTCCTGATTGACCAAGTCGCGGCGCTGGAAGCATATCTCTGCCTGCTGGATGGGCGTCTATCATCGGCATTGCGCTGGGCGTTTGGCGCGTCGCACAATGAGTTGTATAGCGCCGAAGACCGCATCCCCGTGATCCGCGTTCGCATTCTGCTGGCGGAAGGCTCGCCCGTCAGTCTGGAAGCGGCTGATCAGATTTTGCAGGCGCTTACTCGCCGTCATGAAGCTGAGTATTGTGGGCCGCTGTTGCTCGAGACACACATTCTTCAGGCCCTGGTATACGAAGCGTTAGGAGAGCGAGAAGCCGCTCTAGACGAATTGGGGCAGGCTGTCCAGATCGCCGTGACGAATGGGTGCGTGGGGCCTCTGATTGATGAAGGTCAACTGCTCAAGCAATTGCTGTATGAATTGGGCAAGCGACCAGAACACACCTATTATGTCCAGTTGCTTCTGGTCGCCTTTCCGGCAGACCATTCGCTGGCCGCCGAGGCGCGGGTCCAGCCGTTGCCGGAACCGTTGACCGACCGCGAACTGGATGTGTTGCTCTTGTTGGCTTCCCGGTTTTCAAACAAAGAGATTGCCCAACAGCTAATCGTGTCACCGCATACGGTTCGAAACCACATGTCCAACATTTTTGGCAAGCTACAGGTCGAGAATCGCTTTGAGGCAGTCAAGCGAGCCAGTGCGCTCGGCCTGTTGTCGGCCCCGAACTAGGCGCCCATGCCCGCAGGGCGCTTCAGCTAACAGTGGAGCCGCCCCAAGTTGAAGGCGCTCAGGGTGCAGAGACAGCAAACGCGATGGTTGAGAGGCTTCAGATGCAAGCTCAAATTCTGTCACCAGCGAGTTGCTGATGCACCCTACCTTTCTGCAAGCAAAATTGTTTCGCCCTGCGCCGCCGGCGACAGCCATCGCGCGGCCCGCGCTGCTGCAACTCTTGTGGGATGGCCTGAGCGGCAAAGTCACTCTCGTCTCTGCCCCCGCAGGCTATGGAAAGAGCACGCTTGTGACGCTGTGGCTCGACCAGATCGAGGCGCAGGCAACCGATACGAAGGCGCACTGTGCGCTCGGCGCCAGTTGGCTTTCGCTTGAGGAGGCCGACAATCAACTACCGCGCTTTGTCCGCTACCTGGCGGCCGCAATCGAAGAAAGATACCCGCACAGTTGTACGACAGTTGTTCAACTTCTGTATGATAAAGAGCCACCCGCCATTGAGACGTTAGCTGATCTATTGGCAAATGCGGTGAGTCTACTTGCCGACCGGCTCATTGTCGTGTTGGACGATCTGCACCTGATCGATGATGCGGCCGTTTACGCGTTCTTAACACGGCTGATCCAA
>JAHDWG010000002.1:23083-29355 GCA_023384495.1 Caldilineaceae bacterium | reverse complement strand
CTGGTCTTGATCACGCGGATCGACCCCCCGCTGCCGCTCAATCGATGGCGCGCCCAAGGGAAGTTGCACGAGATCCGCGCCCATGATCTCGGCTTTTCGCTGCCCGAGACCACCACTTTTTTGAGCCAGAACCTGGCGACGACCCCGGATCCAGCCGTGGTCTCCATGCTGCATGAGCGCACAGAAGGGTGGGTGGTGGGGTTGCGGCTCGCGTTGCTCACCCTGCGCGCACATGCCGACGATGCCGAATTTGCAACCCATCTGGAATCGACCAATAGCCGCTATATTGTCGACTATCTGGTGGACGATGTGCTGGCGCAACAGCCGGCCAGCGTGCAAACATTCTTGATCTGCACCTCCATTCTTCGACGTTTTTCGTCAGCACTCTGTGCCGCTGTCGTTGAGATCGATGAGGCCACCGCCCAGCAGCACATTGATCACATCGCGCGCGCCAATCTCTTTTTGGTTGGTTTGGGTGAACCTGCTCACTGGTATCGCTATCATCACCAGTTTCAAGCGATGTTGTTGAGCCGGTTGCACGAACGGTATGACGAGCAGGCGATTGCGCAGCTACACCGGCAGGCTGCAGCCTGGCTGGCGGCCCACGGTCAAATCGACGACGCGCTTCGCCATCTCATGGCCATTGGTGATTTTGCCGCCGTAGCCGATCTGGTTGAGAGTCAGCGAGTGGTGGCGTTGAATGAGCATCGCTTTCATGAATTGGAAGATTGGCTGACGTTATTGCCAACCCCTTTGTTGCAAGAACGCCCAGCCTTGTTGCTCGGCTTGGCTTGGATTCAAGATCATCGGCTGGAATTCACAAAATGTCTCGCCACCACGCAGCGTGCAGCCGACCTACTGCACGAACAAGCCGCCACGCTTTCTCCGGTGACCCACAAGCTCCTCCAGACCGAGACGGTTGCCCTACGCGCTTCGGTTGACCGCACGCTGACGGAGGCCGAAGCGCTGGCCTTGATCGAGCGGGCCTGGGCACAGCTTCGACCCTATCTGTCATATACCCACTGCATTGCTGTGGTCTGGCTTGCGCACACCTATCATCGCCTGGGTGGGGGCGAACGCGCGCTTGAGTTCTTGCTGACCACCTTTGAGCAGACAGTCGAGTGGCCACAGATAGCGCGATGTCGCCTTCTCTATTCGGCAGGCATTCTGTATTGGTACAATTGTCACCTTGCACAAGCCGAGCGGTCGTTCCAGAAAGGACTGCATCTGGCGCAGCAACACCGTTTGCCTGTGCTCATCATGCTCTGTCATTTCGGGTTGGCCGTCACGGCAAGCCGCTATGATCAGCGAGATTTGGCCGAAACCTACCACCTAGAGGTGGTCAAAGAGCCGACCTTTCAGAATGGTCTGCGCGCGGTTGTGAGCGCGTATGACTTGATCCGTCTCTATGCGGGCCGCGGGCAGCCAGAGGAAGGGCGCCGCCTGGTTGAGCGCCTCAAAACGCACGCCCTGATCATGGGGCGACCGTTTCTGCTCAGTCAAGTTGCGGCGCTGGAAGCCTATGCTGCGTTGTATTGTGGCGATCGGGCGGCGGCCCTGCACTGGGCATTGGCTGGGTCACCTGGTGAGATGTACAGTGCGACCGATCTCATTCCCTTGATCCGCGCCCAGCTTTTACTGGCAGAGGGATCGGCGGCCAGCCTGCACGAGGCCAGCCAACTCTTGGCAGGGTTGAGCCGTCGTCACGAGTCTGAACGCGCCTGGATATTTTGGATTGACGTTGCCATTCTTCAGGCAATGACCTGGGCGGAATTGGGTTGGATGGACCTTGCGCTTGCGCTCTTAGGCAGGGCTGTCCAACGTGCGATACCCAATAACGTGGTGGGGCCGTTTGTGGGGTGGGGCAGACCGCTGAACCGTTTGCTGCACGAGTTGGCCAAACAGCCTGAACAGGCAGCCCTGATGTGGCTCTTGCAGGCGGCTATGCCGACCGATAGCGCTGCTTCCGCCCAACCGATGCCCCTACTGGCCTTGCCTGAGCCACTCACCGAGCGCGAAGTGGAGATCCTGTCCCTGCTCGCTGGGCGACTCTCGAACCGAGAGATTGCCGAGCGACTGATCATCTCGCCGCATACGGTGCGCAACCATACGGCAAATATCTTTGCCAAGCTACAGGTCGAAACCCGCCTCGATGCGGTTGAGCGCGCCCGCGCACTCGGTCTGTTGCCAACCCCACTCCACTCCTCAGAGTTCAAATAACAAGCCCCTGGTTGGTCTTCACTTTTTGCAGGGTCAAAGCCGGCGCATGCTCGCGCAAACTCGTCTCAGCGACTGAAAGTGCAGCGCCCTCAGGCGTTTCTCATGGTCAAAAGCCGCGCCCACAGGGAGGTGATCCGTTGCGGTGGGCCAATGTCAACAGAGCCTAGTACACCCCTAGTACATTTTGTACCTGGCGCCAACCGAGCATGAAGCGTATGCTCAACGTAGCAGCAAGGGGCTTTCGGGCCATCGTTCGCGAAAGATTGAAGGTGCTCGCGTGGGCCGTTGGCTGGCTGTACGATGAGATATCGATCCTGACCACCCGAATCGATCCAGTTGGCAGCAGGAAGAGCGCCATGAGTCAATTATCAGGCCCACCAAGCGACATCTACCGTATCTCTGTACGGACCGTCCTAGACGAAGGTTGGGTACGCGCACTCCAGGTTAATCCAATTGCTACCTATCGGCACTATACCGGCCCACCGCGTACGACTATGACCGTGCAACTGGCTGACCAGTCAGAATTGCTGGGTCTGCTCAACCGACTCCACAATATGGGGCTCATCTTGCTCCTGGTCGAAAAGGAGTCGAGCTAACGCCGCCTCGAAGAGAGTTGCTGGACTGACGCAGCAGGTTAGGTCGAATGCCCATCACAACGAAGGAGAACATTCAGATGAGTACAGCTACGATGTCCATCCCCGAGAGCATCCGCAACTACTGGTGGATCTTGCTATTTCAAGGTCTGGCGGCATTGGGGTTTGGATTGGTGCTCCTGTTTCAGCCGGCGGCTACGCTTGTGGTGTTAACAACCTTCATGGGGGCCTACTGGCTGATTGACGGTATCTTCAAGGTGATTGGCGCCGTGTCCGGCCAAAGCGGTGACCGCAGTTGGTGGTTGCTCTTGCTTTCGGGTCTGCTGGGCATCATCGGCGGGCTGATCGTGTTGAGCCAGCCGATCCTCAGCACGCTGATTACACAGATCTTTTTTGTCTATATGCTTGCCGCCCAAGCGTTCATCGGTGGCGTTTTGAGCATCATTTGGGCGGTGCGGGTGCGCAAAGAAATAAGGGGCGAAGGTTGGATCATTGTCGGCGGTTTTCTCGCCATCCTGTTGGCGATCCTGCTTTTGGCGGCGCCGGTCAGCTCGATCCTCATCGTTGCGTGGATGACTGCGCTGATCGCGATTGGGGGCGGGATTGGCTTGATGATCGCAGCCGTACGCTTGCGCAATCAGCCGGTGTAGGGTGGGAGATTCCAGGCGTCGCCCAACTACGGCTGATATGTGACCGACCGTTTGGGTTTTGTTGCGTTATCGCTGTCTGGCTTTGGGAGCGGCGCCCAGCGAATCCCCCATCGCTGTTCCGATAGTATGAGATTCAAGTTACGGGTACGACATTAGCAATTAGAAAGGATTGAAGAATGGCAACACTCACCGCGATTAAATTCAACTCGCCTCAGGGCGCTGACGAGATGCTCAGCCTGCTTGGGGAGCTGCAACGGCAGAAGCTGGTCACAATCCACGACGGCGCGATCGTCTCGTGGCAGTCGGGTAAGCGCGGGCCAAAGACACGCCAACTGCACAATTTGGCGGGCATCGGCGCCCTCGACGGCGCATTCTGGGGGATGCTGTTTGGGTTGATCTTCTTTGTCCCGCTGCTGGGTATGGCGATTGGCGCAGCCATGGGCGCCCTCAGCGGCGCCTTTGCCGATGTGGGCATCGACGACAACTTTATCAAGCAGGTGCGTTCGAATGTTACGGAGGGCACGTCGGCGCTCTTTCTCATGACCAGCAATGTGGTCACCGACCGGGTCATTGATGCCGTTCGCGAGAAGGGGCTGCAGCCCGAATTGATCGCCTCGAACCTGTCCAACGATCAAGAAGCAAAACTGCGCGACGCGTTTGCGGCTGCCTAGTGCACCGTTAACCGAGTTGCTTGCACAGGGTGCGACGCACTTCCAGAGTGCGTCGCGCTTGAGCATGCGAAACCCATTGTTCATATCTTTGTTGGGAACAGCGTATCCGTCGATCTCACGGGTAGGGGGAAAACATGAACATTTTTCTTGGTATTTTGTTGATTGTCTGGGGGTTGGGGTTGATGGCGTTTGGCCTCTGGCTCTTTTATGCGTTGTTGCCAGTTTGGTATGGCCTGTTTGGCGGTCTACTCGGCTTCTTTTTGGGCGCTTGGATGACGGGAGGCGCTACGGGTTGGGCCGGGAGCATGCTTGCATGGACATTGGCGATTGTGGGCGCTGCGCTCTTCGCCGTGTTGGCCTATCAGCTTGAACCCTTTCGCCGTATATTGGCAGGGCTGCTCATGGGCTTCTCGCTTGGGTCGCTGTTGGCGCTGCTCTTTGGCGGGGGAGCGTTCTTTACCTTCCTCTTTGGTGGCATTGGCGCCCTCATTTTCGCCATTTTGGTTCCCCTCTTCTTCGACCCAATGATCATTGTGGGTTCTTCCTTTTCGGGCGCCGCGCTCTTGATGGATGGCGCCTATCTACTTTTGCCCTTTTTGGGTTTCTTCCTCGACCGCACCAATGCCGCCAACAACGGCAACATCCTCGCGATTGTGGTCTACATTGTGCTCGGGGCGGTTGGGCTTGGCTGGCAGTTGAGCAACCTGAAACGGTGGGTGCAGGCAGCCGAGGGGTATACCCCAGCCAGAGTGCCCTGATGGCAAGGGGGTTTCCGGCGTTGCGACCTCAAAATCGGCTGCGGCTTCTGAGCGCGTTTCGGTCAATACAGATGCGCCACAGCGGTTTTGAGATAATTTTCAAGGAGTAGGTGATGACTGTAGCCAAAGCCAATCCGGCGCTGGGGCAACCTGAAGTAGGCCAAAACGGCTCTGACAATCCTGCGCTCAATGAACGCGCCTTTCAACGCGGCCTCGAAAACGTCAACGTAAATGACCGAGGGATGACGGCTGTCGGGGCGTATCTGAAGGCGCTGATTCTGTTGGCGGTGCTGGTTGTGGCTGCGGGCTTTGGCTGGTCACAGGTGGAGATCATTTCCGTGGCTGGGCGCGAGATCGCAATTCCGCCGGCGTGGACGTGGCTGGCCTTTCTGCTGACCTTCATCCTCGGCGTTGCCGGGGTTTTTGCCTATCGCGTCATTCCGCTCGTCGCCATTGGCTATGCGCTTTGCCAGGGGGCCTTGCTCGGCATTTCGTCGCGCTATTTCAACCTCGCATTCGACGGGATCGTGCTGCAAGCGGTGCTGACGACAGTCTCTGTCTTTGGGGCCACGTTGTTGCTCTACCTCTTCGGCGTGATCAAGGTCAGCTCTCGGCTCGTCACGGGTATTGTCGTGGCCATCGGTGGGCTGCTCATGCTCTATTTTGTGGCCTGGATCTTCTTTCTGTTTGGCGTTCGCTTTCGATTTCTCACCGAGCCGACGCCCTTGGGGATTGCATTTGGCCTGGGCGTCGTGCTGCTGGCGGCGCTCAGCCTCCCCCTGGACTTTGAGTTTATCCGGCGGGCAGCAGCTCGTGGCGCACCAAAGTTTATGGAGTGGTATGGCGCGTACGGCCTGATGCTCTCGATTATCTGGATGTATGTGTCCATTCTGCGGTTGTTGGCGCTGTTGCGCATGCGCAGGCGGTAGACGCCCCAAACCTAAGGAGCGATCTGATTATGAATATTCTCTGGGGGATCATCATTGTTGTCTGTGGCGTCTTTGTCTGCGTCTATGGCAACCTGTTGTTTCGCTTCACCCTGGCGGCGCTTGGCTTTGGTATCGGCGCCATCCTGGGCTGGTGGTTGGCGGGTGGCCAATCAGATATGATGAGGCTCCTAATCAGCCTAGCGCTTGGCGGCATTGGCGCGCTGTTGCTCTATTTCTTGTTCCAGATTGGTATCTATATTGCCGGCGGGGTGTTGGGGTTGATTGTGGCCTTCTTGCTGGCGGCCCTTCTGGGGTTGGGCGATTCATGGATGGCGATCCTGTTCCTGGTGGCGGGCACTGGGGTGACGAGCTTTTTTAGCCGCAAATTCGAGCGTTGGATCATCCCGCTAGCCACGTCGGCGGCGGGCGCCTTTCAGGTGGTCTATGGCCT